>JAJEEA010000479.1 GCA_022821235.1 Vicinamibacteria bacterium | reverse complement strand
CTGGCTGTCCGCGTGGTGGCTCGTGGGGCCGGCCGCCGCCTTCGCCGTGCTCGTCGCCCGGCACGACCGGGTGCTCCGCGCCGAGGCGCGCGCGACGCGCGCCATCGCCTGGTACGAGCACGGCATCGCGCGGATCGAGGATCGGTGGTCGGGCCTCGGGCCCGGCGGGGGCCGATTCGCCGACCCCGACCACCTCTACGCGCAGGACCTCGACCTGTTCGGCGGCGGCTCGCTCTTCCAACTCCTGTGCACGGCGCGGACGCAGGCCGGCGAAGAGGCCCTCGCCGGCTGGCTCAAGACGCCCGCCGGTCCGGACGAGGTCGCGGAGCGGCAGGCCGCGGTCCGCGAGCTGCAGCCGCGCGCCGCGCTGCGGGAGGAGATCAACGTCGCGGCCGAGGACATGCGGACCGCCGTGCGGCCGGCCCTCCTCGCCGCGTGGGCCGCCGACGCCGACCGGCTTCCGGCGGCCTGGCCCCGGTTCGCGGCGATCGGATTCACCGCGCTCATCGGGGCGGCCCTGACCGCCTGGCTACAGGGCGCGCTGACGGTCGGACCGCTCCTCGCGGCGCTGGTCGCCGCCTCGGTCTTCCGGTACCGCTTCCACGCCCGCACGGCCGGAATCATGCACGGCGCCGACGAGCCGTCGCGCGAGCTGCTCGTGCTCGGGCAGGTGTGCCGCGTCATCCGGGGCGGGTCGTACCGGACGGCGCGGCTGCGGGCGCTCCACGCCGCCCTCGCGGCGCCCGGCGGCGAGGCGTACGACGCCGCCCGGCAGCTTCGCCGCATCGTCGAGCGGCACGACTGGCAGCACAACATCATGTTCCTGCCCGTCGCCGCCCTCCTGTTCTGGGACCTGCACTGCGCGTTCGCGGTCGAGGCGTGGCGGCGGCGGCACGGCCCGCGCGTGGCCGGCTGGCTGCGCGACACCGGCGAGTTCGAGGCGCTGGCGGCGCTCGGCACCTACGCCTGGGAGCACCCCGCCGACCCGTTCCCCGAGATCGCCGACGCGGACGGGCCGCCCGTGTACGAGGCCGAGCGGCTGTCGCATCCCCTGTTGGCGGCCGCCGCCGCGGTCCCCAACGACGTCGCGCTCGGCGGGGCGCCGCGGGTGCTCATCGTCAGCGGGTCGAACATGTCGGGCAAGACCACGCTGCTGCGCTCGGTCGGCGTCAACGCGGTCCTCGCGCTGATGGGCGCGCCGGTGCGCGCCGCGCGGCTGCGCCTGTCGCCGACGACCCCCGGCGCCACCCTGCGCATCGAGGACTCGCTGCAGGCGGGCCGGTCCCGCTTCTACGCCGAGGTGCTGCGGCTGGGCCGGATCGTCGCCGCCGCGCGCACCGGCCCCACGCTGTTCCTGCTCGACGAGCTCTTCCACGGCACGAACTCGCACGACCGCCGCGACGGCGCGCGCGGCCTGCTCCGCTCGCTGCTCGAGCTGTCCACCCTCGGCCTCGTGACCACCCACGACCTGTCGCTGGCCGAGATCGCCGACGGGCTGGCGCCGGCCGCGCGCAACGTGCACTTCGACGACCACCTGGCCGCTGGAGAGATGCACTTCGACTACCGCCTCAAGCCGGGGCCGGTCACGCGCAGCAACGCCCTCGCGATCATGCGCGCCGTCGGCCTCGACGTCCCCGCGGCCGACGGCGCGGGCGCCTCAAAAGCTGTACCCGTCCGGCGAGTAGGCGACGGCGCCCGGGAAGTGGACGTTCTCGATGATGGAGCGCCCCATGTAGACGGGTGAGGTCGCGGTCCGGTTCCGGGCGAGGGCCCGCATGAACGCGTTCTCGTCCTCCGGGGCCGGAATCCCCTCTTCCAGGCAGGCGCGGACGATCCCCGCCATCTCCTCCGGCTCGTCCCGTTGCGGGTAGTGGCCGGCCGTCGGCAGCAGCCAGTAGCTGCTCTCCACCGCCCGCTTGTCGAGATACTCGTACCAGATGTGATTGCCGATGCGGGGCGGGTTCACGGTGTCGAGAAGCCCCCAGATGAGGGCCGTCGGTATAGGGCTCGCCCGCAGGTTGTCGAGCCAGCGGTACTCGTTCGCGGTCCTCTCCAGCAGGTACTTGCCCACGTAGAGCCGCGCGCCGATCCCGTCGTTGAACGCCTGGATGTCGGCGTTGGCGACCTGTTGCGGCGTGCCCTCCGTCACCCGGGGCCGGGCCTGCTGCCGCCGGATCAGCTCGGGGCCGCGCACCGCGTGCTGGATGTCGTACTGGCCCTGGAAGAGGTTGGCGAGGGGGAGGAAGAGCCCGCCGTTGGAGATGAAGTGATAGGTGATCTCGTAGGGCTTCTCGTCGAGGGCCAGGTAGTTGCCCAGAAAGGCGAAGCCGACGCTGCCGCCGCGGTCGTGGGTCAGGAGATTGAACCGCGTCAGTCCCACGATCTCGCGGACGAAGTAGTCGACGAGCTTCGCGTCGTCCTCCAGCATGTACGAGTAGCCGTCCTGGGGCTTGTCCGAGAAGCCGAAGCCGGGGAAGTCGAGGATGGCGACGAAGTAGTCGTCCTCCAGGAAGGGAATCATCTCGCGGAAGTCGAAGCTCGACGTGGGATAGCCATGGAGGAGCACCAGGGCCGGGTTGGCACGGTCCCCGAAGGTCCGATGGAAGACCCTGACGCGACGGCCCTCGTTGTTGGGCGTCGTCGAGGTCCAGTCGAAGTAGTCGCCGGCGCGATACCACGCCTCGGCCAGCGGAGAGTAGAAGTTGAAGTCGGGCGCCTGCGAGCCTCCGGCCGCGCCGCTCGCGTAGCCGGAGCTCGCCAGCGCCGGGCTCGCGGCCGCGAGCTTCAGGAATGATCGTCTGTCCATGGTATGGGCCTCGTGTTGGTTCAGTTGGCGCCGTCGGGTCCCGACCGGGCGGCGTCCGCGGGCAGCTCCGCCAGGTCCACGAGCTCGACCCCGTCGAACCGCCTGAAGTCGCTCACGTCGGCCGTCACCAGGCGGGTCAGTCCGTGCTCCCGCATCGTCGCCACGACGTTGGCGTCGTGAAGCCGCTTGCCCGTGCACGCCGTCGTCCGGACGATCCGGAGCAGGCGAGCCGCCACCCCTCGGTTCTCTTCGAGGACCGTGCTGCGGCGCACGATCGCCTCGGCGTTGCGCACCGCGGCCGGCCGAGACAACCCGAGTCCGTTGGCGTCGACCGACCGCGTGCAGACGACGAGAAACTCGCGCACGATCTGACCGCTGACGCACAGGGCGACGCCCCGGTCGGGCAGCACGTTCAGCACGTGGAACGCCTGCGCATGCAGCTCGCGCCGCCGGTCGACGGCGCTCAGCAGCACGTTGGTGTCGCAGAACAGCCGTTCACCGGCCCTCGTCACCGTAGATGTCCTCACGCTTCCAGGGCCGGTCGCCTCCGATGTCGACGTGGTGGAGTCGAATGGGGCCGTAACCTCGCTCCGGGGGCGCTGCCCGCGCCGCCTCGACGAGAATCTCCCGCACTTCGCCCTGAACGGATCGATGATGCGCCCGAGCTCTGCGCTTCAGCGCCCGCATCGTCTCCTCGGTCAGATCCCGCACGTGAATGCCAGGCATGGTGTCATTATGACACCTGCCCCGCCCGGGAGGTTCAAGGCTCCGACGGTGGGGCTGGAATGGACGGCGTGCCGGCTCCCGGTTCCGGACCCGGCACTATAATCCCACTGGTGAGCTTGAACGCCGGCACGGACGGCACAGCGCAGCCGCGGAACGGACGCGGCGGGAGCACGCGTCGCCGACCGGCGTTCCGGACCGGTCTGCTGGCGGCGGCGCTGGGGGCAGGCCTGCCCACGGCGCCCGCCTCGGCGCAGGAACGACCCGGGCTCGACGACGTCATCGGCCGGGCCGCGGCCTACGTGGCCGAGTACGTGGACGAGCTGTCGAACGTGGTGATGGAGGAGGACTACCGGCAGACCTACTACCGGGACTACAGCGCCAACCCGGCCCACTCGCAGCTCGTGTCCGAGTTCCTGCTCATGCGGGTGGACGACGCGGGCCAGTGGGTCGGCTTCCGCGACGTCGTCGAGCTCAACGGCCGCGAGCTGGAGAACCGCGGAAACCGGCTGGTGTCGCTGCTCGCCGACGGCCGGGCCAGCGCCATCGCCCAGGCCCGCCGCATCAGCGAGGAGAGCGCCCGCTACAACCTGGGCGAGACCGGCCGGACGTTCAACGTGCCCACCTACTCCCTCTTCTTCCTCCATCCCGCCAACGTCGATCGGTTCCAGTTCGAACGGATGCGCACGGGACGCGCGGGTTGCGGCGGCGTGGAGACGGCCTGGGACGTGAGCTTCCAGGAGATTGAGTTCCCGACCATAGCGCGCGGCTTCCAGGGCATCAGCCTGCCGGCCCGCGGGCGTTTCTGCCTCGACCCCGCGTCGGGCCGCGTCATCGAGACCGAGTTCGAGCTGCGCCACCCCGAGGTCCGCGGCGAGCGGCCGGCGACCGAGGCCTCCGCCCGGGTGACGTTCGGGCTCGAGCCGCGGCTGAACCTCTGGGTCCCGGTCGAGATGCGGGACAGCGTCGAGGAGGACGACGGCCGGCGCACCGTCGGCACCGCGAGGTACCGCAACTACCGGCAGTTCGACGTCACGGTGTCGGAGAACACGGGCCCGCCCCCCGGCGGGAACGGCGGCCCGCGGTGACCGCGCCGGCGGATTCGGCGGCAGCCCCATGACCAACGACGAGAACGGCTTCATCGACCTCAGCCAGCGCATGTCGCGGCTGCCTCCCTACATGTTCGGCAGCATCAACGCGCTGCTCGCGAGCAAGCGCCGCGCCGGCATCGACGTCATCGACATGGCGATGGGCAATCCCACCGACGCCACGCCGCAGCCCATCGTCGACAAGCTCTGCGAGGTGGTCAACGACTCGCGGAACCACCGCTACTCGGCCGCGGCGGGGCTCTACAACCTGCGCCGCGAGGTGGCGAAGTACTACGCCAAGCACTGGGGAGTCCGCCTCGACCCCGAGAAGGAGGTCATCGCAACCATCGGCTCGAAGGAGGGGTTCAGCCACCTCTGCCTCGCCCTCCTCGGCCCCGGCGACACCGCGCTGGTGCCCGCCCCGTCGTTCCCCATCCACGCCTACGCCGTGGTCCTCGCGGGCGGCAGCTATCTGGGGGTACCGGTCGCCGACGACGAGGTGTTCCTGAAGCGGGTGAGCGAGATATCGAGCCAGCTCTCGCCCGGGCCCAAGGTCCTCTTCCTCAACTACCCGCACAACCCCACCGCGCACTGCGTGGCGCCGGAGTTCTTCAAGGAAGTGGTGGCCATCGCGCGCCGGCACGAGCTCATCGTGGTGCACGACTTCGCCTACGGGCAGGTCTGCTTCGACGACTACCGGGCCCCGAGCTTCCTCGCGACCCCCGGGGCGATGGAGATCGGGGTCGAGTTCACCTCCATGTCGAAGACGTTCAACATGGCGGGCTGGCGCATCGGCTACTGCGCCGGCAACCCGACGATCATCGGCGCCCTCGGTGCGATCAAGGGGTACTACGACTACGGCATCTTCCAGGCCATCCAGATCGCCTCCATCATCGCGCTGCGCGAGTGCGACCGGTTCGCGGACGAGCAGGCCGCCAAGTACCAGGAGCGGCGCGACACCCTGGTGGACGGGCTGCGGCGCATCGGCTGGGCCGACCTCGAGGCCCCGCGCGCCGGCATGTTCGTGTGGGCGCCGCTGCCCGAGCGCTTCCGCGCCATGGGCTCGATGGACTTCGCGCGCCGCCTGATGGACGACGCCGAGGTCGCGGTGTCGCCGGGGCGCGGCTTCGGCCCCGAGGGCGAGGGCCACGTGCGGCTCGCCCTCATCGAGAACCGCCAGCGCCTGCAGCAGGCGGTGCGGAACATGAGGCGCGCGTTCCAGAAGTGGTCGGACACGCCGGCCCGGGGGGTTGCGGCAGAGTCGCGCGCGGGTTGATCCGCCGCGCGCGCGGGCCGGCCTCGCCACGTCCTGCACGTCTCGCGGGGCCTGGGAGCCCACGGCGAAAGCGCCGCTGCATTTCGACCGGCGATGTAACCCGCGTGGCTGCATCGCCTCTCGGTCGCAATGGCCAAGACGCCGCTTCGTCGCACCCCGCCACGGAGACGCCTCGCCGGCGTCGCTGCGAATATGCGCTTCGTCTCGCCTTGCCACCGAGGCGCCTCGCCGGCGTCGCTGCAAAGCGGCGTTCACCGCGTGCTCCCGGCCCCCCGATCCACCCCGCCCCGGCGACCTGACCCGCCGTGGGCTGCGGCGGCGCGAAACAGGAACGGACCGGCCGCGACCAGCACCGTCAGGACGAGGATGGCGGCGGCGACCGGCCGGGTCAGGAACACCGTCGGGTCGCCGACCGAGATCGCCATCGCCCGCCTGAACTCCTGCTCGAGCCGCGGCCCCAGCACCACCGCCAGCACGATCGGCGCGAGGGGGACGGCGTGTCGCCGCAGGACGACGGCCAGGATCCCCAGCCCGTAGGCGACGGCGACGTCGAAGAGGTTGTTGTTCAGGGTGTAGACCCCGAGGGTCGAGAACGCGAGCACCGCCGCGAAGAGCAGCGGCCGGGGCACCCGCAGCAGCCGCACCCACAGCCCGATCAGGGGCAGGTTCAGCACCAGCAGCAGCGCGTTCGACACGTAGAGGCTGGCGATGAGCCCCCACACGAGGGTGGAGTCCTGCGTGAAGAGCAGCGGCCCCGGCTGCAGCCCGTAGAGCTGGAACGCCGCCAGCATGACCGCGGTGGTGCCCGACCCCGGCACCCCGAGGGCGAGCAGGGGAACGAGGCTGCCCCCGGCGCTGGCGTTGTTGGCGGCCTCGGGCCCGGCGACCCCTTCGATGGCGCCGCGGCCGAAGCGGTCGGGGCGGCCCGCGGCCCGGCGCTCGGCCGCGTAGGACAGGAAGCTCGCCACGGTGGCCCCGGCCCCGGGGAGGACGCCGGTGAAGAACCCGATGAGGGTGCCGCGCGTCCAGGCCGGCCACGACCGCCGCCACTCCTCGCGCGTCATCCGCACCGGCCCCGGGACCGCCGCCCGCGCCTCGCCCGCGGCCCGCCGCGACGCCGCGTACCAAAACACCTCGCCGACCGCGAAGAGCCCCACCGTCACCACCACCACGTTCATCCCCCCCAGCAGCCCCGCCACCCCGAAGGTGAAGCGCGGCTGCCCCGTCTGGCCGTCGATGCCCACGGTCCCGAGGGCGAGCCCGAGGCAGATGGCGAACGCCCCCTTGGCGCGGGAGCCGCCGGACAGCCCGCCGAGGGCGGTGAGGGCGAAGAGCATCAGGGCGCAGTACTCGGCGGGGCCGAACCCCAGCGCGACCTCGACGAGGGCCGGGGCCACGAGCATCAGCATCGCGGTGGCGAACGTGCCGGCGACGAACGAGCCCACGGCGGCAGTGGCCAGGGCCGCGCCCGCCCGCCCCTGGCGGGTCATCTCGAACCCGTCGAGGGCGGTCATCACGCTCGACGCCTCGCCCGGCATCCGCACCAGGATCGACGTCGTCGACCCCCCGTACATCGCGCCGTAGTAGATGCCGCCGAACAGGATGAACGCGCCGACCGGCGGCAGGCCGAACGTCAGCGGCAGCAGCATCGAGATGGTGAGGGCGGGGCCGAGGCCGGGCAGGACCCCGATGGCAGTGCCCAGGGTGACCCCGACGAACCCCAGCAGCAGATTCGCGGGCGCGAGGGCGGCGCCGAAGCCGACCGCGAGCTGCTCGAGAAGCGGCGTCAAGGCCTCACCTCACCGCCCCGACCGAGCCGGCAGCAGGTTCGCGGACGCGAGGGCGGTGCCGCAACCGATTGACTCGCTGGCGCTCGTGTCGGAGGTCGACCCGCAGCAGGTTCCCGGACGCGAGGGCGGCGCCGGAAAACGACCGACCGCCGAGCGAGGGGGGACCCACCCGCAACCCCTGACCGACCCCGGCAGCACGTTGGCGGGCGTGAGGTACTGCACCGTTGCGCTCGTCGGCGCCGGTGTCGGCCTGACCGGCCACGGCAGCACGTCGGCGGGGTGAGGGCGGCGCCGAAGCCGACCGCAGGCCGAGTCGGGGAGCACACTCAAAAGCCTCGACCTCAGCCGAAGGGCCCCGCCGGCAGGCGGATGCCGAGCAGCAGCCGGAATCCCAGGTACGCCGCGCCGGCGATCACGACACCGGCCGCGAGGTCGCGGCGCCAGGCGCGGCTGCCGAGGGCGCGCGACTCGGCGACGATGAAGGCGGTGGTGGCGAGGGGATAGCCGACGGGACCGAGGCACGCGAGGTACGCGAGAAAGACGAGGGCCGCGACCGCCGCCGCCCGCCAGTCCATCACCGCACCGGCAGCCGGGCCACCCGGGCGGCAAGCGATCCACACCGCGCTAGCGGCCAGGCCGGCGCCGATCACGAGCGGGAACGTACGCGGTCCCACGAGGTCGTAGCCCCCGGCCGGCGCCGAGATGGTCAGGCCGGCCGCGAGATAGCCGCCGCTCGCGGCGAGGGCCGCCGCCGCGAAGACCCGGTCCGAGGCGATCGGCGGCACCGGCTACCCCGCCGGCCCCGCGAGGCCGATCGAGCGCAGGATCTCGTCGGCGGCGGCGGTCTCCTCCTCGAGGAAGCGCTCGAAGTCGGCGCCCGCGAGAAAGCTGTCCTCCCAGTCGTTCCGGCGCAGGATGTCCCGCCAGGCGTCCGACGCCCGCAGCCGCGCCAGCGCCTCGATGAGCCACGCGCGGCTCTCGTCGTCGATGCCGGGCGGAGCGAGGACGCCCCGCCAGTTGGCGATCACCACGTCGAGCCCGCTCTCGAGGATGGTCGGGACGTCGCTCCCCGGGATGCGCTCCGCCGACGACACCGCGAGCACCCGCATGCGGCCGCCCTCGGCGTGGGCCTTCCACTCGCCGAAGCCGGAGATGCCCGCGGTGACGTGCCCCCCCATCACCGCCACCGCCGCCTCGCCCCCGCCCGAGTGGGCCACGTAGTTCACGCGGGTGGGATCGACGCCGGCGGCGAGGGCGAGGAGGCCGGCCAGCATGTGGTCGATGCCCCCGGCCGACCCCCCGGCCCAGCTCACCCGCTCGGGCTCGGCCCGGAAGTCCTCCAGGAGGTCGGCGAGGGTCTCGTGGGGCGAGCCGGCGGGCACCGCGATCACCTCGTACTCGTCGAGGAGCCGCGCCAGCGGCACCGTGTCGTCGATCGAGACCGGTGAGCGGTTGGTGCGGATGGACCCCAGCATGACCTGCCCGAACACCATCACCGTGTGCGGGTCGCCGCGCTGGCGGGTGACGAGGTCGGCGAGCCCGATGGTGCCGCCGGCCCCGCCGCGGTTGACCACCTCGACCGGCACCCCGAGGATGCCCGACTCGGTCCACACCTGCTGGATCTGCCGGGCGGTCTGGTCCCAGCCGCCTCCGGGGTTGGCGGGGGCGAGCAGGGTCAGCGGCCCCCGCGGAAACCCGGCCGACGTCGGCTCGAGCGCGCCGGGCGGCCGCTGGTCGCGCACGCCGCCGGCGCATGCGGCGAAGACCGCCGTGAGGAGGACGACGGCGCATGGACCCGCGCCGGGTCGCCGACGGAAAAACTCGGGTTCCGGGCCGTACGCCTTCACGGGATCCTGTGGCACGAGCGCACTGTATCAGGACCGGCGGCCGTCCACATCCCCAAATTCCGCCCCGGCGACGGCCTGCACGACGCCCGCGGCGCGTCGGGCGTCGCGGCGGGCGGCACCGTGCAAGAACCTGTCCGCCCCGGCGGCGGCCTGCCCGACGCCCGCGGTGCGTCGGGCGTCGCGGCGGGCGGCACCGTGCAGAACCTGCGGCCAGCCCGGCCCGGGTGCCGCCACCTGCCCCCGGAACGCCGCAGTCCCCGCCCGGGCCGGACGCGCGGCGGAACGAAACGCCCCCTTCGCACGAACGTCTATGATGAACGGAACACTGCTGCGTAATTCGTCCATCTCGAAGGGAGATCCGTCATGAAGCGACTCGTGCTGCTCGTCCTCGGCATCGCCGCCGCCGCAACCGCCGCCCACGCGCAATCGAACGCCGAGCTCATCGAAGGCGCCCTCGCGGCCGCCCCGGTCCGCGCGCGCGACGCCGCCGCCGTCATCCAGTGGAACGCCGACTTCACCTACGAGACCCTCAAGGAGGGCACGAACCGGATCGTCTGCTACCACCGGTCGGACGAGGCCCGCCGGCAGCCCTTCGCGGTGCAGTGCACCAGCGTGGCGAACCTCGAGCGCGTCGCCCAGAGCCGTCGGTTCCGGGCCGAGGCGGGGCAGGACGCGGCGGCCGAGCGCGCCATGGTGGACGAGGCGGAAGCGAACGGGACGCGCATCGCGCCGGAGTTCGGCTCGTTCTTCACTTCGATGAACGGCCCCGACCAGGCCGGCGCGAGGAGCCACACCACGATCGCGGTGCCCGGCGCCACCAGCGAGTCGCTCGGGTTGCCGGACAATCCCAGCCAGGGCGGCGCCTGGCTGATGGCCGTGGGCACCACCACGGCCCACATCATGATTCCGGGGCACTAGCCTCACCGCCCCGCCGACCCCTGTGGCAGCGAACCTGCCGCGGGGGATCGGCGGTGAAGTCGGCGCGGACGGGGGATTCTCGATGATCGCGCCGGGTCAGACGGTGAATCCGAGGGCGGCCGCGACCCGGCTCTGCCGGTCGTCACACGTGATGAACGCCATGTCCTCCGGTGCTCCGGCGGCGTAGAGGGCCGTCGCGAGGTGCCACAGGTCGGCGCCCCGCACGTAGCCGGCTTCGAGAACGGTCGCGATCTCGGACGACAGCCGCCGGTCCGGCAGGATCCACTCGATGTTGGCCACGACATCCGGCGAGAAACGACATCGCTCACGCGCGAACACCGCCCGCAACTCCGCTTCGACCAGGTTCGACGCCACCAGGCGTGGGCTCTCGCCCAGTCTGGTGGCCAGAGCCGTCGAATTCTCCTCGTTGAACGAGACGGCGACCAGCACGGACGTGTCCACGTAGGCGACCGTCACTCGTCGCGCTCGTCGAGAAACCGCTTGAGGGCGCCGGGCCGGTCGGCTACCGGTGCGAACGGTCTCCGCTTCCTCCGGCCGGAGCCAACCAGTACCCCGCGGCGCTCGAGGTCTTCCAGCCGTTGGTCGATGGTCTTGGGCTCCGGTTGGATGGCGCGGATCTCGGCCACCGGCTCTCCCCGGTGCGACACCGTAACTGTCCTTCCGGCTCGCACATGCCGCAAGACCTCGGAGAATCTCGCCTTGGCGTCATAGGTCGAGTACACGAGGTTCATGGGCTCGATGTTAACCAGTCACACTAGTCAAATCAAGCTCACCGAGAGCCTTGTTCTCATCACACGCGCACCTCGTCCTTCTCGATGCGGCCGTCGACGAGGCGGATCAGGCGCCGCGCCCGCGCCATCACCCGGGGGTCGTGGGTCGAGAACAGGAAGGTGACCTGCTGCTCGCGGTTCAGCGTCTCCATCATCTCGAGCAGCGCGTCGGCGGTGGTCGAGTCGACGTTGGCGGTCGGCTCGTCGGCCAGCACCACGGCCGGCCCCGCCGCGATCGCCCGCGCGATGGCGACCCGCTGCTGCTGCCCGCCGGAGAGCTCGGACGGGCGCCGGTCCTCGAGCCCCTCGAGCCCCACGCGGGCCAGCAGCTCCATGACCCGCGGCCGGCGCTCCTCCTCGGAAACGCCCTGCACCGCCATCACGATCTCCGCGTTCTCGTAGGCGCTCAGGATGGGCAGCAGGTTGTAGGCCTGGAACACGAAGCCGATGCGGTCGCGGCGCAGGTGGCTCCGCTCCTGGCGCGACAGCGTGCCGAGGTCCGCGCCCTCCAGGCGGACGGTCCCCGAGGTCGGCGTGTCGAGGGCGCCGATGAGGTTCAGCGCGGTCGTCTTGCCCGATCCCGAGGGACCGCTGATCGCGGTGAACTCGCCGCTTCCCACCGCCATCGTCAGCCCGCGCAACGCCTCCACCCGCTGATCGCCCTGGTGGTAGACCTTGGTGACCTCTTCCAGCTCCACGACCGGATCGGTACCGTTGCCATTGCTCATCGAGGTCCACCTCTCGGGCCCGCAGCCAGACCCGCCGGCTTCGAGCCCGGCCCCATCGGAATCGGTCGCCTCGGCGGCCGACGGCGCCCTCGGCGACTCGGGTACACCGCGAGTTCACACGGATCCGCGAGCCGTACATCGTCACCGGCGGCTCCGATTGCCCCCACCAGCCCTGCCGGAGTCCGCACGGTGTCCGCGGTAAAGACTCTGGCCCGGCCCGTCGTCGCCTGCGGCTCCGTTGGGCGCCCAACCGGCGTCTGCAACCGTTCTACGGCGCAGACGCCTAGACCACCCGAATCGTCTCCACGGGATCGGCGTGGCCCGCCCGCCAGGCCGGATAGACCCCGGACAGCATGATCGCGGCCAGCGCCGAGACGCCGATGAGGGCCACGCTCTCGCCGTAGATGCCGACCTGCATGGTCGTCGACATGCCGACGCCGGCGACCTCCATCTGCTCGGCCGGAATCAGGCCCGACACGTCGATGCCGGTCGAGGCGAGATAGAGGTACGGCCCGATGGTGACGAGGGCGGCGCCGGCGAGGCCGACGACGGCGAGCCACGCGCTCTCCAGCATCACCAGCCGGAAGAGCTGCCCCGGGCTGAACCCGACCGCGAGCATGATGCCGAACTCGCGCAGCCGATCCATCACGCTGACGAAGAGGGTGTTGAAGATGCCGGCGGCCACGAGCACCGCGAGCAGCAGCATCATGACCTTGGCCCCGCCGACCTTCATGGCGATGAACACCGCCAGGTCCGGCTGCAGCTCGTGCCAGGGCAGGACCGCGACGCCGGCCGGGGCCCCGGCCGCGAGGTCCGCCACCACGCGGTCGGTGACGCGCTGATCGTCGACGAACGCGGCGACCTGGATGGCCTCGTCGGGCCCGAAGCCGATGGTCTCGCGCAGGGTGCCGATGGGCAGCAGGCAGATGCTCCCGTCGACGCTCGGCGAGCCGGTGCGGATGATGCCGCTGACCCGGGCGAGGTCGCTCACGATCTCGCCCTCCCGGTCGTTCAGGGGGTAGACGACCCTCGACCCCAGCTCCACGTCGAGGTTCGAGGCGAGCCGCTCGCCGAGAATGATGCCGCGGTCGTGGGACGAGGCGAAGAACTCGCCCTCGACCACCGCCTCGAGGAGCGACAGCGTCTCCTCGTCCTCGTCCTCGGGCGAGACCGCGATGAAGCCGGCGCCGACGTTGTCGCGCGCCGTCGACAGCATGTTGAACCCGGTGATGCGCTCGACGACCCGGATGACCCGGGGGTTGCCCTCGGCGAGGCGCGTCAGCTCGCCGGTCCCCTCGACGGGACGCGACAGGGTGGGGCTGTCCAGGTACTCGGGGTGCTGGTAGGTCACGTGACCGGCGCCGAGCCGGGCCGCGAGCCGGATCATGTCCTCCCAGTTCCGGTCCTGCATCGCCATCATCAGGACGGCGAGGAAGACGCCGAAGACGATGGCCGAGAGGGTGATGACCGTGCGGCGGCGGTTCCGCCACAGGTTGCGCCACGCCATCTTCGCGAGACTGCTGCCCTTCATGACGCCCGTCCCTTCTTCTCTCGCTCTCCGGGCCCGTGAATCACGGCCCGGAACTCGGTGTGCCCGTGGTCGTGCGTCTGGCTGCGAGTAGCCGAGTCACCGACGCGGCCCGGAACTCGTGTGCCCGTGTGACGCCGGTTCGAGCCTTCTTCTCTCGCTCTCCGGGCCCGTGAGTCGCACGCTCCGGAGCTCACGCTCCCGCCGGGCCGGACCCCTCGGGTCGACGCCGGCATCGTCGGCCCGAAGCGGCGTTGCTCCCGGGCCGCGCCGTTCCAATCGTGCGCCCGGAACTCCCGCTCCCGCCGGGCCGGACCCTCGGGGCGGGGGCCGGCATCGCCGGCGCGAAGCGGCGTCGTTCCCGGCCGCGCCGTTCGACCGGCGCCGGCCACGGCGGCCCGCACCGGCTCACTGGTGCCGCATCGCCTCCACCGGGCTGATCCGGGCCGCCTTCAGGGCCGGGTAGATCACCGCCAGGAGGACCAGCACGACGAGGGTCATCGTCGGAATGACGAACGCGGCCGACGACGCCGACGCCCGCCACACCGTCGCGAACGTGGAGCCCATGACCGTGACCCCGCCGAGCGCCCCGGTGTCGATGCCGAACTCGCTCAGGTACCAGAGCATCGGGACCGTGAGGATCATGCCCGCCACGAGGGCGAGGCCGGTCTGCAGCGCGCTCTCGACGAAGATGAGGGCCAGCACCTGGCGCGGCTCGACGCCCAGCGCCTTCAGGATCCCGAACTCGCGGATGCGCTCGAACACCGCCATCAGCATCGCGTTCAGGATGAGGATGGCGATGACGATGTAGACGACGGCGGAGATGATGCCCATCGCCGCGCGGGCCGAGTCGAGGTAGGTCGCGATGGTCGGCACCAGCGACCGCCACGACCGCGTGTCGAGGCCGGGGGCCAGGCCCTGCGCCGCTTCCAGCGCCGCGTCCAGATCGAGCTCGTCCGGCTTGCGCACCACGATCTCGTGCGCCCCCGACGGCATGAAGAAGAGCTCGCGGAACGCCCCTTCGGTGAGGAAGACGGCGGCGCGGTCGACGCCGTCGCTGACGGTGCCGAGGATGCCGCGCACCGTGTAGAGATCGTTGGCGATACCGCCGTCGGTGGCCTGGCTCAGCACCACCAGCTCGTCGCCGAGGGCGAGGTTTAGCGACCGGGCGAGCCGCCGCCCCACCACGACGCCGAACGGATCGCCATCGTCGAGCCACGCCCCCTCGGCGAGCCGGGTCGGGATGACGCTGACGCGCGCGTCGTCCTCGACGTTCACGCCGCGGAGCGACGCGCCGGCGGCCGAGTCGTGCGCCGCCGCGAGCCCCGCCCCGACGAGGCGGGCGCTCGCCCGGAACCCCGCCGCGTCCAGCCCGCCGAGCAGCGCGTCGACGTCGTCGACGACCGTGTAGAGCGACGGGTCGTCGAGATACGTCGGCGCGTGGATCTGCAGGTCGCCGAGGTCGATCTCGACGATGGTCTCTTCCATGTCGTTCAGCATCCCCTCCATCATGGCCATGTAGACCACCATGGCGAAGAGCCCGAGGGTCATCGCGCCCACCGTGACCGCCGTCCGCCGGCGGTTGCGGCCGATGTTGCGCCACGCCATCTTCAGGATGCCCATGTGTCGTCTCTCGCCGAAGCCGGCAGAGAAAGGCTCAACATACCATCGCAGACCCGGAATACCTACCGACGGGGAACCGCACCGGTCGCGCGCGCTATCATGCACCGATGAGCGCCAAGGGGCTGACGCCGATCCTGAACGTCTCGGACATCCAGGAGAGCTTCGCGTGGTTCGAGCGGCTGGGGTGGAAGAAGGGCTGGGACTGGGGCACGCCGCCGACGTTCGGGGGCGTCTGCTCGGGCGAGTGCGAGATCTTCCTGTGCCAGGACAGTCAGGGCGGACGGGGCCGCAGTGCCGTCGCGAAGACGTTCGGCCCCGACGGCGACGACGCCGCCGACCAGGCCGCGTGGATGTCGATCTGGGTCGAGGACGTCGACGCCGTGCACCGGCGCTGCGTCGAGCAGGGCCTGGAGGTGACCTGGCCGCCGACGGACATGCCCTGGAACGTGCGCGAGATGCACGTGCGGCACCCGGACGGACACGTCTTCCGCATCGGCCGCGGAACCGGCGAGGCGTAGCCGCGGACTCGATGGACGAGGGAGCAGTGAAGACCCGCAAGGTCCAGGTCACGCTCGACGAAGCGCAGTACGCCTCGCTGCAGCGAGTGGCAGTCCGGAATGGGCGAAGGCTCGCCGCCGTCGTCAGGGACGCCATCGAGCAGTACTGCGTCGAGCCCGAGACCAGGCGCCGTCAGCTCGAGGCCATCGACGACCTGTACGCCCTGGAGCCGGCGCCCGCCCCGGCGGACTGGACGCAGTGGAAGCGGGAATACAGCCGGCTCAAGACCGGAGAGCGCGCATCCGACCCCGACGACTCCCGAGGCGCCGCGGAGAATGCGGACGAGCCCCGGTGAACGATGCCGAACCGATGATGAACCGCGCCTGACGTTGACGGCAGGAGGCTGCACGGCGGCCGTTTCCGACCGTCGGCGGGGATCCCGATGCCGGGCTACGGCCGCACGAACGCGGCCGGCTTCTTCTCCATCAGCTCGGCGTAGAAGTCGTTCCCCTTGTCGTCGATGACGATGAAGGCGGGGAAGTCCTCGATCTCTATCCGCCAGATCGCCTCCATGCCCAGCTCGGGGTACTCGTGCACGTCGACCTTCTTGATGCTGTGGTCGGCGAGCCGGGCCGCCGCGCCGCCGATCGAGCCGAGGTAGAAGCCGCCGTGCCTGCCGCACGCCTCGCGCACCTGGCGCGAGCGGTTGCCCTTGGTGAGCATCACCATGCTGCCGCCGTGGCTCTGGAAGAGGTCGACGTAGGAGTCCATGCGGCCCGCGGTGGTGGGGCCGAACGACCCCGAGGGGCGCCCCTCGGGCCGCTTGGCGGGGCCGGCGTAGTAGATCATGTGGTCGCGGAAGTACTGCGGCAGCCCCTCGCCGCGGTCGATGCGCTCTTTCAGCTTGGCGTGGGCGATGTCGCGGGCCACGATCATCGGCCCGCTCAGCGACAGCCGGGTCGCCACCGGATACTGCCGCAGCTCGGCCAGTATCTCGGGCATCGGCCGGTTCAGGTCGACGCGCACGACATCGCCCCCGAGGTCGTCGGGGGTCACGTCGGGGAGGAATCGGGCCGGGTTCTCCTCGAGCTGCTCGAGGAAGACCCCCTCGCGGGCGATCTTCGCCAGGGCCTGCCGGTCGGCCGAGCACGAGACCCCAGACCCACCGGACACGAGGCGCCAAGCCGCGGCAGCCGGACGACCCGCACGTCGTGGGCGACGTACTTGCCGCTGAACTGCGCGCCAGCCTGACGCAGCATCCATCGTCCGAACCGAATCTACGTCCCGGTCGCCACGTTGATCTCCTCCAGAATCTTCCTCGTGCTCTCCTGCCGCGCCTCCCCTGGGTCCAGAAATTCCGCACCCGCAACCAAATGAAACCACATCGACCTCGGACCCGAAGCGTCCCGATCCTCTCCAATCTCCAGCCGACCGTAAGACTCCAAGACTCGCCTCAAATCAGGCCACCAAGGTGACCCAAGAATCGTTCTGGCCGCCGGATCACCATTATCCTTACCCGACCGAATGGCGTACTGTCTCATCGACACCCGCGCAAATTTCTCCAGCAGATACCATCTTCCATCCGGGTCTCCCTCACTCCGCCCCGCCGACCTTCGCTCGATCCACTCCGACGGCCGGCCGAACCACCGCGACTCCTTGAAATGTTGCGATTCGATTATCGCATCAACCCGTGGAACGTGGACACCGAACCGCACGAACGAGTCGCCAACCAATTCGTATATGCGCACGTCGAAGAAATCTATTTCTCTCAGATCCGCTCCTCTAACATCCAGGCGGTGAATGGTGCAGCGCCTCAGCACCAATTGCTGTGTTCCCGCCAGATCCGCCAGCCAAGCGTCGTTAAGTTCTAAATCCGTCAGTACGAGTCTCTCCTCTTCTTCCCTTCCGCCATGTCCCGCCAGTGGCACGAAAGCCAAGAGTAGCCCGCCAATGTTCGCTCGCAGATAGTCGTGACCATTCGCATCTCGCAGCGCAGTCAGCAAGCTCTTGCGAAGTCCCCTCTGCTCATCCACAGTCTTGCTGCGAGCAACCCTATTGAATATTCGAAAGTCCTCCGCACCCAGCGGCGTTCGATGTAGCCCGACCGATGGACCGTGTTCCGCAAAATCGTCGAACACGTTGTGCGAGAAGAAATACGACCTCACTGTCTCGTGAGGGAACGATCTCCTACTGCTATCGTTCGCATCCTCCTCCAAGAGCGCCAGAGCCCCCGCGCGCTGAACCAGAGCACTTGTCATCTCTCGATCGGCCCGCGAAGAGAATGCGTCTTCTATTAACAAAGCAACCAGATCCACTTCTATTGTGTTGGTTTCGTCATCGACCATCACTTGAGCGGCTTCCGACAGAACTCTGCGATAGAGTTCCGACGCGACCTCCGCTTCAATGTCTGACGCCACGCCCGTCAGCTTCTCACCTTCTCTTCTGATAATGCGATCCATCAAGTCCACGACAGGCTCACCCCGGGCGTCTTGGAACCGATCCGGTCCAAGGTCTGCGATTTGCGAAACGAAAAACGGGCGCCTCAAGTACTCAGTTTCCCGCATCTGGTCCTCAACCAGCGCCAAGTCTTGATTCCGCCCTTGCCACAGCTCCCGCTGTGATAACCACGCCCGAATATCCTCTGTGCGTGGATGTTGAACATGCAAGAACGTGACAGAACTGTCGTCAACCACATTGCCTAGGCCTTCCCGAACGGTATCGACATCCAACATCGTATCGCGTCCGGCCAGAATGCACGTACCTTTGCCTCGAAGATCGCGGATGAAGTCCCTTAGCGCGCCCCAAGCACGAACATATCCCCGGCTGTCCGACAGTTCATCAAAACCATCAATAGCCACCTGTAGCGCGCCACGTCGAATCAAGGGCCTAAGTTCCTCCTCCACGAAACTGGCGCGTAGGCCGGCCAGCGTGCCCGCGATGCGGTCGCTTAGCGAGGTGAGCACTTTGCCCCTACTCTCAACGTGAAGCACCAGTGGCGCGCCCGACTTGTACGACGTGGGCGCAGCTCGACGGCGAACGATACGGTCTATTAGGTGACTCTTCCCGACGCCAGCGACCCCGTTGACCACAAAGACGCGCAGACGGTCGACTGCTTCCTCAAGTCTCTCGCACACACGGTCGAATGTTAGTTCCGCGGATTCCGTGCCGCATTGGATCTGCCCCGCGTTCGGCAGGTGGTCTCTTGGCTTTCCCGTCGTCGGGTCGGTCAAGTCACTGGTTACGTGCGTCTGGGCACTGGCCAAACGACTCAGATCGGCAAAAGTCTGGCTAACCAGCAGTCCCTTCAGGTTGCGATACCGGCGCTGACCTGGGCCGCGCAGTACGCGAATGGCTCCGCCTGCTTCGCGCTGAATCGCGATCTCCGCTCCTTTTCTGACAAACGTCGCGGTCCACCCCGAGGCGGTCAAGGACTTCTGGAACTCTTCAAACGGGTCAGCGAAGAGCTGGAGGTCTTCGAGCTCCTGGACTAGAACTTCCTTCATGATCCGGCGCTCCTGTACACTGAAATAAGATCGGCGGCATGGGCCATAAACCTACTGCGACAGCCAGGCCGGCTCAACATTCCCACCTTCGCGCCAACAGCCTCGGCGGCGAAGACACCTGGCAACATATCATCGTCGTCGGACACCACCACGTATCGGTGAGCCTCCTTGCGATTCGCGAGACCAAGGAGGTCCACCACCAGCGCGGTATCCACCATCTTTTCCGCCGGCCTACCGTTGCGGTCTCTCAGCGTGTCGAGAAGATGCACGCCGTGTTTCTGAGCAAGTCTATCGGGGCAACACGCAAGCCGCGCTCCTAACTGAAGGCCGTCGTTCCCTCCCAAGAAGGCCACTTGACCGTCGTGGTATTTTCGTAGCTTACTTGCGTAGGTTGCCTTTTATCTTCTGGACGCCGTGAAAACGGGTTGTTCTTGTTTTTCCCTCATGCCACCCCGTGTAAAGCCGTAGCCTCACCCGGAACCGCGAGCCGGCTGCACAGGCCAATAGATAGTCAGACACAATTCGCTCAACATGTGCGAGGGCCATTCTGGCCGCGGCATCCGGCCGTTTCGTACGCACTTCGGCACCTGAGGCCACAATCGCAGTGTGCCAGTCGACGAAACCGATGGCCGAATCGAAACGTCGGGTTGACATTGGTTTCACGATTCGCATTTGGGTGCGGCTCTTTTTCGTCGGCGGTCGGTAGAGGGTCCGCAGGGTTCCGTGAACTGCATGGCAAGAGCTACTTGACTCGTCGGAGACGGGGTGGGGAGGGCGGCAGGGGCGGTTCGGTGATAGGCGGCGGTTGCCCGC
>JAJEEA010000351.1 GCA_022821235.1 Vicinamibacteria bacterium | reverse complement strand
CCGAGAAACCGGCCGGCGCCTAGCCCGGAGAGCGTGGCCCGCCGCTCCGCTCACCGGCCAACCGACCCTGCCGGGAGCCGGCACCGTTCTACGGCGCGGACTCCCGGGCAGGAGGACGATTCTCGCCGCGCGCCGTCAGGCGCGCGTCCGGAGGTGCAAGGATGAAGAACGATCGCGGCGCCGCCCGCAAACCCAAGTTCGATCGGCCCCGACGCGGCATGTTCCGGCGGAAGCGGGTCTGCCGGTTCTGCGTCGACAAGGTCCCGTTCATCGACTACAAGGACGTCCGTATGCTGATCGCGAGCATTCCCGAACGGGGCAAGATACAGCCCCGGCGCCTGTCGGGGACCTGCGCGCCCCACCAGCGCAAGCTGCAGACGGCGATCAAGCGTGCCCGGCAACTGGCCTTGATCCCGTACGTGACCGACTAGGCCCGCGGTGAAGCCATGCCAGTACAGGTCATTCTCAGAGAGCCGGTCGATCATCTCGGGCGCCGCGGCGACATCGTCAGGGTCGCCCCCGGATACGCCCGCAACTACCTCCTGCCGCGCCGGCTGGCGTTGCCGGTGACCGAGGCCAACCGCCGGCAGGTCGAGCGCGAGCGGGTCGTCGCCGACGCCCGCGACCAGGCCGAGAAGGAGAGCGCGGAAGCGTTCGCGGCGCGGCTGAGCCAGGTCGTCTGCGTCCTCGCGCGTCGTGTCGGCGAGACCGAGACCATGTACGGATCGGTCACCGCGGCCGACGTCGCGGCGTCGCTGCTCGAGCAGTCGTTCGAGATCGACCGGCGCAAGATCCAGCTCGCCGAGCCGTTGAAGCGGCTCGGCGAACACGCGGTGGCCGTCAAGGTTCACCGCGAGGTCACGGCCGAGGTCACGGTCCGCATCGTCAAGGAAGGCGCCGAGGACGAGGCTGAGGGCGCCGAGGGCGAGGCGGACGGCGACGAAGCCGCCGCCGCCGTGCCGCCCGATGCGGCGCCGTCCGACGTTTCCGCGGTGCAGGACCCCGAGTCCTGAGGCGCGGGCTCCTGCAGGGTTGGTCGGGGACGGCGCCGCGTCGCTCCCCGACCCGGTCCGGATGGTCATGGCCGACGTCGTTTCCCTGCCTTCCGAACGGTCGCTTCCCCACAACCTCGAGGCGGAGCGCTGCGTCCTCGGCGCCGTCCTCATCCACAACGACGCCTTCAACCAGGCGGCGGAGCTGATCGACGCCGACGACTTCTTCCGGGACGCCCATCGCCGCGTGTTCGACAAGATGGTCGACCTGAACGAGCGGGGCGAGATGATCGATCTCGTCACCCTCAAGAACGAGCTCCAACGGTCGGGCGAGCTCGACGGCGTCGGCGGGCCGGCGTACATCGCGGGGCTGGTCGACGGCGTGCCCCGCTCCACCCACGTCGAGTACTACGCCCGGATCGTCAAGGAGAAGTCGACGCGCCGGAAGATCATCTTCGCCGCGAACGAGATTCTCGAGACCGCCCACGTCGGAGAGGGCGGGGCCGACACCGTTCTCGACCAGGCGGAGCAGGCGATCTTCCGCATCGCCGACGACAGCGTCCACACCGGATTCGTGGCCCTGCACGACCTCGTCGAGTCCAGCCACACGACCATCGACAAGCTGCAGGCGGGCGAGGGCGTCGTCACCGGGGTGCCGAGCGGGTTCGTCGATCTGGACAAGCTGACCCGGGGCTTTCAGGCGTCGGACCTCGTGCTCGTCGCCGCGCGGCCCTCCATGGGCAAGACCGCCCTCGTCCTCAACATGGCGCAGCATCTCGGCGTGAACACCGACAAGACGGTCGGCGTCTTCAGCCTGGAGATGTCCAAGGAGCAGTTGTTCATGCGCATGCTGACGACCGAGGCGGCGGTCGACTCGCACAAGTTCCGCGGGGGCTTCCTCGCCCAGCGCGATTACGACGCGCTGGCCGAGGCCCTCACCCGCCTGGACGGTGCGAAGGTGTTCATCGACGACAGCCCCTCCATCGGCGTCCTCGAGATGCGGGCGAAGGCGCGCCGGCTCAAGGCCGAGCACGGGCTGGACCTCGTCGTCATCGACTACCTGCAGCTCATGACGGGGCGCGGCCGGTTCGACAACCGCACCCAGGAGCTCGCCTCCATCTCGCGGTCGCTGAAGGGCCTCGCCAAGGAGCTCGACGTGCCGGTGGTGGCGCTGTCCCAGTTGAGCCGCGCCCCCGAGAGCCGGTCCGACCGCCGCCCCCAGCTCTCGGACCTGCGGGAGTCGGGGGCGCTCGAGCAGGACGCCGACCTCGTCCTCTTCATCTATCGGGAGGAGCAGTACGACCCGACCCCGGAGAACGAGAACCTCGCCGAGATCATCATCGGCAAGCAGCGGAACGGGCCGACGGGGGTCGTAAGGCTCGCGTTCCTCAAGCAGTGCACGAAGTTCGCCAACCTCGCCGCCGATGCCTACGAGTCCTGACCGTCCGGCGACGGGCGCGTCCCCGGGGCCGGCGTCCGCCGCCGTCCGGCCGACGTTCGTCCGGGTCGACCTCGACGCGGTGCGGGCCAACTACGCGGCGGTGGCGCGTCACGTGTCCGGCCCGAACGCGCCCCTGGTGATCGCGGTCGTCAAGGCCAACGCCTACGGCCACGGGGCCGTCCCGGTGGCGCGGGCCCTCGAGCAGGCGGGGGCGGCCATGCTCGCCTGCGCCGACATCGAAGAGGCGGTGACCCTGCGCGGCGGCGGGATCCGGGCCCCGATTCTCGTGTTCGGCGCCCTCGGCATCAGCGACCTCGACGGCGTGTTCACCCACGGGCTGACCCCGACCGTGTCGTCGCCGTTCGCCGCCCGCGCGTTGGGCGACGCCGCGGCGCGGCGGGGCGCGACCGTGTCGTGCCACCTCAAGATCGACACCGGCATGAACCGGCTCGGGTTCCGCTTCGACAACCTCGGGCACACCATGCGGGACGTGCTCGGCCGCCGCGGGCTCGAGATCGGCGCGGCGTACACGCACTTCGCCACCGCCGACGAGCCGGCGCATCCGCTGTTCGACCTGCAGCGGAAGCGCTTCGACGAGTCGCTGCGGCGCCTCGCCGGGATGGGGATTCGCCCCGCCCTGCGGCACGCGGCGAACAGCGCCGCCCTGCTGCGCGGACGGGACACCTGGTACGACGCGGTCCGGCCGGGACTGCTGCTCTACGGCCTCGTTCCGCCCGGGGTCGAGGCGTCGGTCCCCGTGGCGCCGGCGATGACCATGCGCAGCCGGGTGGTCGCCGTGAAGGGCATGCGGGCGGGCGAGACGACGGGCTACGGCGCGCGGGCCCCGGTCGATCGTCCGGCGACCATCGCGGTGGTGCCGGCCGGCTACGCGGACGGCCTGGACGTGCGCATGGCCGGCCGGGGCTCGGTGCTCGTCCGCGGGCGGCGGGCGCCGGTGGTCGGCGCGGTGTCGATGGACTCGATCACCGTCGACGTGACCGGCCTCGACGTCAGCCCCGGCGACGAGGTCGTGCTGGTGGGCGAGCAGTCGGGCCGACGCATCGGCGCCGGCGAGATCGCGGCGGCCCTCGGCACGGTGCCGCACGAGGTCCTGTGCCGGACGGGGAGCCGGATCGTCCGCACCTATGCCGGGGGCTCGGAGCCGGCCTCGGAGCCGGCGTCGCAGCACGGTGCGGGCGCCCGGGCGGCGCGGGCCGCGCCGAAGTAGTGGGCAGGTCCGGGCGGAGGGGCGCGGGAACGCGGGCATCGCTGCGGTGAAGTCACCCAACACCGTCTACGTCTGCCGGTCGTGCGGCGCCCAGGCGCGGAAGTGGCTGGGCCGCTGCCCCGACTGCGGCGAGTGGAACTCGCTGGTCGAGGAGGCCGTCGCGAGGCGGGCCGGCCCCGGTTCGCGGCCGGCGCTCGGCGGCGCGGGAGCGCGGCTCTTCGCCGACATCGAGGCGTCGGAGGCGGACCGGGTCTCGACCGGGGTGAGCGAGCTCGACCGGGTGCTGGGCGGGGGCCTCGTGCCGGGGTCGCTGGTGCTGCTGGGGGGAGAGCCGGGCATCGGGAAGTCGACGCTGCTGCTGCAGGCGGCGGCCGAGGTCGCGTCGGCGGGGCGGACCGTCCTCTACTGCTCGGGCGAGGAGTCGCCGCACCAGGTGCGCCGGCGCGGAGAGCGCCTCGGCCTCTCTCCGCCGCGGCTGCACGTGCTGGCGGAGACGTGCCTGGAGCGGGTCGTCGACGAGGTGTCGAAGCTGTCGCCGGACCTCGTCATCGTCGATTCGGTCCAGACCCTGTACTCGGTCGAGCTCGAGTCCGCCCCGGGCACCGTCGCCCAGGTGCGCGACGCGGCCAACCGCCTCCTGATCGTGGCCAAGGGCCGCAACGTGCCGGTCCTCGTCGTCGGGCACGTGACGAAGGACGGCGGTCTCGCCGGCCCCAAGGTGCTGGAGCACGTCGTCGACACCGTGCTCCACTTCGAGGGGGACCGCCATCACGCGCACCGCATCGTGCGCGCGGTGAAGAACCGCTTCGGGGCGGTGAGCGAGGTGGGGGTGTTCGAGATGACGCGCGGCGGCCTGCGGGCGGTGGCCAACCCGTCCGCGCAGTTCCTGTCGGAGCGCAGGACCGAGGTGCCGGGGTCGGTGGTGCTGTGCTCGCTCGAGGGGTCGCGGCCCATTCTCGTCGAGGTGCAGGCGCTCGTCGGCGCCGGGGTCTACGGCAACGCCCAGCGGGTCGCGAACGGCGTCGACCGCCAGCGCCTGTCGCTGCTGCTGACGGTGCTCGAGAAGCGCGCGGGGCTGTCGCTCGCCGGCGAGGACGTGTTCGTGAACGTGCCGGGGGGCATTCCGGTGCACGAGCCGGCCGCCGATCTCGCGGTGGTCGCGGCGGTGGCGTCGAGCCTGCGCAACCAGCCGGTGCCGGCCGGCGCCGCCCTGTTCGGCGAGGTCGGGCTGGCGGGAGAGATCCGGGGGACGACGCAGCCCGGCTTGCGGGTCCGCGAGGCGGCGCAGATGGGGTTCACGCGCTGCTTCATGCCGCGGGGCGACGGGAACGACGGCGTGTCGGCGCCGGGTTGCGAGCGGATTCCGGTGGACCACGTCGGTCAGGCCCTGGAGGGGCTGTTCACATGAAGGGGGGGCGCCGGCCGGCGTCGGTCCGCCTCCGGGGGGCCGGGTCATGGTGACCGCGATCATCGCCGCCGGCGGGGTCGGGACCCGCCTCGGCGCGGGCCGGCCCAAGCAGCTCGTGCGCCTGGGCGGCGTCACCATCCTGCAGCGTTCGGTGACGGCGTTCGACCGGTGCGGCCGCGTCGACGAGATCGTGCTCGTGCTGCCGCCCGCGCTCGCCGGCGGGCCCGCGCTCGCGGAGACGCCGGCCGGCACGCCGCTGCGGGTCGTGGCGGGGGGGGCGCGGCGGCAGGACTCGGTGGCGCGGGGATTCGAGGCGGCGAGCGCGCGGGGAAGCGAGGTCGTCGTCGTGCACGACGCGGCGAGGCCGTTCTGCCCGCCCCACCTGATCGCGCGGACCATCGACGCCGCGCGCCGGCACGGCGCGGCGGCGGCCGCCGTCCCGGTGCAGGACACCCTCAAGCAGCGCTCGGTGGGGGAGGGGCGGTTCGTGGGCCGCACCCTCGCGCGTGACCGGATCGTGCAGGCGCAGACCCCGCAGGCGTTTCGCGCCGACGTGCTCGCCGCGGCGGTTCGCCTGGGCCGGGCCGGGGTGGAGGCGACCGACGAGGCGGGGCTCGCGGAACGGGCCGGGCATCGGGTGGCGCTCGTCGAGGGCGACCCCTGGAACGTCAAGATCACCACCGAGCGGGACCTCGCCGTCGCGCGGGGGTTCGTGGAGGAGACCATGGCGACCGGCCGCGTCGGGCTCGGGTACGACCTGCATCGCTTCGAGGCCGGGGGGCCGCTCCGCCTCGGCGGCGTCCTGATTCCGCACGACCGGGGGCTGGTGGGGCATTCCGACGCCGACGCGGTCTGCCACGCGGTGACCGACGCGATTCTCGGCGCCGCCGCCGCGGGCGACATCGGCCGCCACTTCCCCGACACCGATCCCCGGTGGAAGGGGGCCTCGAGCATCGCGTTGCTGCGGTCGGCGGCGGGCATGGTGCGCTCCCGCGGCTTCGCCGTCGTCAACGTCGACGTGGTGGTGGTGACCGAGCACCCGCGCATCGCGCCCCACGTTGAGCGAATGCGGGAGGCGCTGGCCGCCGCCCTCGGGATCGGGCCGTCGGCGGTCGGCGTCAAGGGCAAGACGGGCGAGGGCGTCGGGCCGACCGGGCGCGGGGAGGCCCTCGAAGCGCACGCGGTGGCCATGCTGGACGCCGCCCCCGCGGCCGGCGAATGACGGGAGGCGGGCGCCCGCCGTCCGTTGCGGTCGCCCGACCCGGGCCTGCCGCCCCTGCGGCCGGCGAATGGCGGGAGGCGGCGAGTCGGCCGATGTCCGGCGGAGCCGAAGACGGCGACCGACCCGGTCGCGGGGCGGGGGGCAGGCATCGTGATCGTCTACGGCGTCAATCCGGTGCTGGAGGCGTTGCGGGCGGAGCGCGTCCGGACCGTGCGCCTTGCCGCGGTCTCCCGCAAGACGGCCGAGATACGCCGGCTCGCGCAGGAGCGCGGCATCCCCGTGGTCCGCGTGCCCGCGGCCGCGCTCGACCGGATCGCGGGAGGCGCGGCCCACCAGGGCGTGGCCGCGGACGTCGCCCCGCCGCCGGTCGTCACCCTGGACGCGCTGCTCGGCGGCCTGCGGGAACCGGCGCTGCTGCTCGTGCTCGACGGCATCGAGGACCCCGGGAACCTCGGGGCGATCCTGCGCAGCGCCGAGGCGGCCGGGGTGGACGGCGTCATCCGGCAGGCGCGGCGGGCCGCCCGCCTCGGCCGGATCGAGAAGGCGTCCGCCGGGGCGGCGTCGCACGTGCGGATCGTGTCGGTCGTCAACGTCGCCCGGGCCCTGACCGCCCTGCGGGCGGCGGGGGTGTGGGCGGTGGGGCTCGAGGCGGACGGCGACGACCTGTACCGGGACGTCGATCTGACCCTGCCGACCGCCGTCGTGGTCGGCAGCGAAGGGCGCGGGCTGCGGCGCCTCGTCCGGGAGCGGTGCGATCGCGTGGCGTCGATACCGATGCTCGGACGGGTGAACAGCCTCAACGTCTCGGTCGCGGCCGGCGTCGCGCTCTTCGAGGCGGTGCGGCAGCGCCGGGGCGGCCCCGCC
>JAJEEA010000440.1 GCA_022821235.1 Vicinamibacteria bacterium | reverse complement strand
CACGAAGATGTCCCCGTTCGGGGCCATCGTCATGTAGTGCGCCTCGCCGAACTCGCCGAGGCCCTTGCCCGGCTGCCCGTTGGCGCCCACCGCCTTGCCGTTCGCGTCGAGCTTGAGAATCTCGCCCGCGAACCCGCTGACCATGTACATCGTCCCGTCGCTGTGGATGTGCAGGCCGCACGGCAGCCCCTTGTAGGCCCATTCCTTGATATACGCCCCGTCGGTATCGAAGATCTGCACGCGCCGGTTCTGACGGTCCGCCACGTAGAGCAACCCCGCGTCGTCGACCACGATCGAGTGCGGCGTGTCGAACTCGCCCGGCGCGGTCCCCTGACCGCCCCACGCCTTGATGAACGAGCCGTCGGGGGCGAACTTGACCAGCCGCGGGATGCCGCGTCCGTGCCCCACCAGCACGAAGATCTCGCCGGCCGCGTTGATGGTCAGGTCCGTCGGCTCGGTCAGCAGCCCGTCCTCGGGCTCGCCGGCCTCGCCGTGGGTGCCGATGGTCATCAGCACCTTGCCGTCCCGGTCCATCTTCCTGACGGTGTTCCCGTTGACGTCGGTGGTCCAGATGTTGCCGTCCGGGTCGAGCCGCATGCCGTGGGGCCGGATGTACTCGCCCTGCCCCCACGACCGCACGAAGCTGCCGTCGGGGTCGAACTCCATCAGGGGGTTGGGTCCGCGGTTGAAGACGAGCAGGGTGTTCTTGGTGGTCCAGACGACGCTCGACGGCGCCCCCATCTCCTGGTCGGCGGGAATCTCGAGGCCGTGCGGCACGGGGTGGTACCCGAGGTCGGGCGCGTCCTCCATCTGCGCCGGATCCGGCGCGTCGAGGACCTGGGCGCCGGCGACGGCGGCGACACCCAGCAGGGCGGCGAAGACAGGCGCGATCGTCCGGGCAAGGCGGACTGGCAGCATGGCGGCTCCTCGGAAAGTGGTCCTGCGAAATCGCCCGCATTGTAGCACCGTCGCCGGGGCGGTCGGAGACCCGCCGGGACCCGCCCGACCCCGGCCGGCGCGACGTTCCGCGAGTCTTCAGGACCCGGACGAGCCGACGGCCGGCGCGGGCGGCTCCCGCTGGCGCGACGGCCGGCGGCGGCTCGAGGACCTGGGCGCCGGCAACCGGATCGGCGGGCCGGCGCCCATCGGCGAGATGTCCCACGCGGTGGCGTCCGACCCAACGGCATCCCGCGCCGCGTCACCGGCGCCCGCGCGCGATCCGGCGGGCGATACGACTCTCGGCATGGTCGAACGCGGGCTCGTAACGCTCGATCTCCCGAGCCGTCATTCCTGCCTCCCCGCAGCACTCCTGCCACCGTTCGTCGATGGTCGCCACCATGCCGGACAGCATCGCGACCGCGGCGTCGCGCTCGATGTCGAAGAAGGGCGCGGCGTCCACTGCCGCCTCGATGGAGGCCGCGTATCCGCTGAGCTCGCTGATGCCGGTTTCGAGGTGACGGTGCCGGCTCGGTTGCGGATTGATGTCGAAAGCCGGCGAGAGCACCCAGCGCCCTCCGCCCGCATGGAGGAGGCCGTGGTTCTTCAGGTGATCGTCGTTGTTCGAGACGAGAATCGTGAACAGCACGCGCCGGTACAGCTCGGTCAGTTGCGCGGTCGGATCGAATCCGTGCGCGCGCAACGCGTCGGCGATGTCCGTGTAGTACGCGCCGGTGGCCGCGCCCGCGCCGATGAAGGACTGCGCCGAGAGATAGTGGATGCGTTCGCCCGCGGCACGGTCGAACCGCTCGATCAGGGCCACCGGCTTGTCCGTGGATCCCAGCTCGACCCGTGCCCGCGCCGCGTTCACCCCGGCGGCCCGGGCGAGCGCCAGCGTCGCCACCTCGACCCGCTCCACCGGCATGGTGTCGCGATCTGAAGTGAACTTGGCGATTGCGAGGTCGCCGCTCCGATCGCGCACGTTGGCCTTGGGCCGAGCGCCGCCAAGAGAACTGGCGCTGCCCACCAGCAGGTCTCGGATCGAAACGCCTCCGGTCGGATCGTCCTCGGCCGCGCCGGCCAGCCGCCGCAGCTCGTCGAGGTCGCTCAGCCGGGGCACCGGCGGGTAGGCGCGCGCCAGCGGTCTGCCGGCGTCGTCGAGATAGCGCAGGGCGCCCTGTCGCGTCTCGTCGTCTGCCGCCAGCAGATAGTCCAGTTCCGTGAGAGGACCGGGGAGCGCCTTGCGGAGCAGTCCTCGCCCCCAGGAATCCGGCGCCCCGTCACCCATCGGACCCAACAGCGCCGAACGGGGTCGCTCCCGCGACGCCGACGCATGGAACGGCGACTCCGACAACGGCATGGTCGGAGCGATGGCGAAGCCCTCCGACGCGCTGCGCCATTCGTCGGCATAGCGGAACATGCTCGCCTGCCGCCGGCCGTCGGCCTCGAACACGAGCTCGCCGACCGGCCGCAGGCGCTCGCCGAGCGCCACCCGCACCCGCCGCGTCGTCTTGGACATGCCGGCAGCGTCCTCACCCGAGCCGCGGCTTCCGCTGCCGGATGCGCCGCGGCAGGCTGTCGAGATCGAGCAGCAGGCCGGTCTCGTCGCGCGAGACGTCCAGGAGGTCCTCCAGCCGATGCAGCTCGCCAAGGGCCAGGAGCGCCATGGCAAACGCCCCGATCGACACGCCGGCCTCGCCCTTCTCGAGGCGCACCAGGGTGCCCTGCGACACGCCCATCCTCGCCGCGAAGTCCGCCACCGGCATGCGCCGCTTCCGACGCGCGATGCCGATGTCACGACCCAGGGCGCGCAGCGCGCGCTGAACCGACGGGGTGTAGGGTCTGCGGCCCATTGGCTTCAATATATTGCAGTCAATAAGAGGTAAACAACCATCTGTCGAGCGCTCACAGGTCGTCTCCACCTGCGGGTGCGGACGCCACAACTGGTGGATCACCCAATCCAGGTCCAGGCGCTCCCCGCGCCAGTCGGCCGTGAGGGTGTCGGGTCGATGGAGACGCCGTCTCGTCGAGCCGCGCCCTCACCGGCGCCAGTGCCCGACGGGTCCAATCCGGCGGCGCCGGCGCTTCCGGCACCGGACGGCCGATGCGGTGCACCCTCCCACGTCCGCCACGCGTTCACGGACGGCGGTGTACCATGAACCGAGTCCGGCTCGCTCGCCCACAGCAGGCGAGGACCGCGGATTGCCGAATGGAGATGAACAGCAAGGCCGAACGTCTCCGCCTTCTCCGTGAACGCGGGCGCCTCGGCCGCGGATTACCGTACGGCGGAGTCCGATACTGGATCGGCCACCACCGCGAGATGGGGCTCCTGATATTCGACCCAAACGCACAACGAGAGGTCGAAACCGGGAAGGTCCGGCTGTTCAACGTAGCGAATCACCAGAGCCGCCTGTTCATGCTGGACATGGCGAGAACCCGTTCGCTCTGGTCATCGCCCGCCGACCACCTCGAGGAGATGCGGAGGGCCGTCGTCGAGTACGGCCGAGCCCGGGAGCGCCAGCGAGAGACGCACTGTTACTGGTGCCGGCGAGACATCAACTCGGTAGACTTCTCCCTCTGCACGCGATGCGGCTGGATCAGATGCGCGTGCGGGCACTGCGGCTGCCGTTACCGGGACCAGCCGGCTGGCAGCGGCGACCGGGATCGAAGTGGACCTTCCAGCCGTTCAGCGCGCAGCGCGGAAGGACGCACGCTTCCGTGACCACCGATCGCCCGTTGACGCTCGACGTGACCGACTTCGGACCGATTGCCCGGGCGTGCGTCGAATTGCGACCACTGACCGTCTTCGTCGGGCCCAGCAACACCGGGAAGTCCTGGCTGGCGACGCTGGCGTACGCCTTGCACCGGTACTTCGATAACGGCCCGCGGGGCATGCGCTCCTGGTTCCAGACGGGATTCGAGGAACCAACCCTCCCCGAAGGTGCGAGGAAGGATGTCGTCGATATTCTGGGGCGGTTGACGCTGTCACGGTATCTGGATGCCGAGATGGCGGAGAAAAGCGTCACCCTGACGCCCCCGGTCGAGGCCGCCGTCAGGTTGCATCTCCGCGAACAGGGCGCGCCGCTCGGCGCGGAAATCAAGCGTTGCCTCGGCGTCGACGCCGGCGACGCGCTCGTGCGCCACGGAAGCGGTGGGCGTGCGTGTGTCCTGCTTCGGCATGCGGTCGACGGAGTCCCCACGCCCGCCGTGCACAAGCTGGCGTTCGGCGATCGGGAATGGACGTTTCGGTCGACCATTCCAGACCGCTCGCGAATTCGGGCCTGTCGCGACGGTGGGCTGTGGGCGGCTTCGGAACTGATGGATCTGCTGAAGGCGGTGAACGAACCGGAGACCGTACAAACACGCCGGGTATGGGATGCCGTCGGCGTCCTGGCCCGGGACGTGCTGCCGATGCGCGGTCGTACGTTCTATCTGCCCGCGGATAGGACCGGTCTGGTGAACGCCCATAGCGCCATCATTCGCGCCCTCATCCAGAGCGCGACCATCGCCGGCACGGGTCGCGCCGACCCCGGCCCGGCGCTGTCAGGCGTGCGCGGCGACTTCCTGGAACAACTGGCAGCAATGGCGTCCGCACGGCCCACGCGATCTGGACACGACCGGGAGGCGTTGCGCGGCCTGGGGAAGCGCATCGAAGACGGGATCCTTCGCGGCGCGGTCGAGTTGGGAGTCTTGCCCGGCGTCGGGTATCCCCGGTTCACCTACCGCCCCAGCGGATGGGAATCCGACCTGCCGCTGACGAACACGTCCTCCATGGTGTCGGAGCTCGCACCAGTCGTGTTGTACCTTCGTCACGTCGTGGCCCCCGACGACTTGTTGATCATCGACGAACCGGAGGCGCACCTGCACCCCGCCATGCAGGTGGCACTCATGCGGCAGATCGCGGCAATCGTCAGAGCCCGCGTGCGGGTCATCCTGACCACGCACAGCGAGTGGGTGCTCGAGGAACTAGGCAACATCGTCGGACGGTCCCGGCTGACCGATCGAGGCGACCGGGAGTCCGGCGCCGGGTCCCTGGCCGCTCGCGACGTCGGAGTGTGGCTATTCGAACCGGCCAAGCACGGCAACGGCTCAAGCGTGAAGGAGATCACCCTGGACGAAGATACCGGCCTCTACCCGTCTGGATTCGACGCGGTCGCCACGGCCCTGCACAACGACTGGGCGAGGATCGCAGGCCCGAGCGGGGACGCGAAGTGAACGGTCTCGTCGACGCAGTTCGTGCCAAGCTCAATCCATCCTGCATCGTCGATAGCATCGTGAAGGGCCGGTGCGGCGTGTCTCTGGCGGACGCTCCTCGTCCACACGTCATCGTCGACCTCGACGAAGCCGGATCGCCATTGGGGCCGACTCAGACCAAGTGCGGTTTCCTGTTCTTCGCAGACCTCGACAATCTGGCCATGCCGATAGAGATCAAGGACAGCGTGCCGAATGTCGTCCAAGCCACGAGGCAGCTCCAGGCCGGCGCCCGAGCCGCCGACCGATTGGCCCCTCGCGATCTCGATATAGTCCTCCAGCCGGTTCTGGTTTCCAAGAGCATGCGACGCAAGCAGGGCTTTGAATTGAGAAAGCAGAGGGTGCAATTCCGGAGACGCCCGAAGAGAATCCAGCGCGTGTCCTGTGAAACGCAGCTGACCGCGGCGATCGAGGGCTCGTGACGGTTGGAGTCTCGCCGGCAACCTCGAAGGCACGCGCCGCGCTGCGCCGCGTCCCGTCAACGTCCATACCAATGGGCGGGCGTCGTCTCGTTCGAGAGCCTCTGCCGTGTAGAACAGCCTCATCGGCCCGCGCGGGTCTTCAGTCCGGCGCGCGCCTCGTCCTCTGCCACCAGCAGGCTCGGATTCCGCCGGTCGGCGGCGATGCGCCGATCCGCTTCCCGCTCCTGCTCGGGGGTCAGAGCGGGGGCGGCGTTCTCGAGAAGAGCGTACGCGAGCTCGACTTGCTCCTCGTTCAGAAGCGCGCTGGCGTGCTGCTCGATCTCCGCTCTTGTCATCGTCCGGTTCTACTGGCCGGACACCCGAGGCGAGGGCCTGGCGCCCAGCTCGAGGAGCAGCCGCTCCATCTCGGGCCAGCGCTTGCCGGTGTTCGAGTAGAACACGCCCTCGGCCATGATCAGGGGGGTCCAGCCCTTCTCGTTGACCGCTTCCAGGTCGGCCCCCTGGTCGAGCAGGAACCGCACCAGCGGCTCGTAGCCGCGGATGATGGCCCCGTGGAGGGCGGTGTCGCCGTTGGCGTCGACGGTGGTCACCACGTCGCCCAGCTCGAGCATCAGCTCGACCGCGGCCAGCGCCTCGGCGTTGGTGCCGGGGCTCTCGCCCACCGCCCAGATGCCCACCCCCGCCGCGACCATCAGGGGCGTGGTGCCGTCCTCGTTCGGCAGGAGGGGGTCGGCGCCCAGGGCCACCAGCAGCCGCATGAGCTCGGCGTCGGCGGCCTTCGCGGCCAACAGGAACGGGGTCGCGCCCACCCGGTTGAGCACGTTGCGGTAGCCGCCGGCGGTGCCCGAGCCGTCGCCGCCCCGCGGCTCCTTCGCTTGGCGCGCATCGAGGTCGGCGCCGTGGGCGGCGAGGGCCCGGACGAAGTCGAGGTCGGACACGAGGCCGGTGGGAATCGGCGCAGGGTTGTTGAAGCCCAGGTTCGGCCGGCGGGCCCAGACGAGCTGGTGCAGCGCCGTCCACCCCTGCTCGGCCGCGTTGGGGTCGGCCCCCTGCTCGAGCAGCCAGACCCCGGTGTCGTAGTGGGCGTTGAGGGTCGCGAGGCAGAGGGCGCTCATGCCGTCGGGCAGGGTGTCGTTCACGTCGCCCCCGGCCGCCGCCAGCACCCGCAGCACGTCCCGGTGGTCGTGGCGGACCCCGAACAGCAGCGGCGTGAACCCCCCGGCGGAGCGCGCGTGCACGTCGGCGCCGCCGGCGACCAGCTCCAGGACCGAATCGGTGTTGCCCTCGATGGCCGCCCACATCAGCGCGGTCTGGCCGCGCCACTGCTCGGCCGCGTCGACATCGGCCCCGTGTCGCAGCAGCGCCCGCACCGCGCCGGGCCGGCCGGCCCGGGCCGCCCGCATCAGCGGCGTCTCGCCCTCGGGGAGGCCGGCGTTCTGGTCGGCGCCCGCCGCCAGCAGCACCTCGAGCATCTCGGCGCTGCCGTTGGTGGCGGCCACCAGCAGCGGGGTCGCGCCGTAGCGGTTGACCACGCCGGCGCGGGCGCCCGCCTCGATCAGCAGCCGGGCCGAGTCGAGGTCGTCGCGGTTGGCCGCCCAGTGCAGCGCCGTCGTGCCGTCGAGGGACGGCTGATCCGGATCGGCGGCCCCCGCGAGCAGCGCGCGGACCTCGGCGCCGTCGCCGGCGCGCACCGCGTCGATCAGCGGCGTCTCGGCCCGCGCCGAGGCGGGCGCCGCCGCCAGACACGCCGCGGCCACCAGACACGCCGACTTCACGGATTCACCCATGCGCACGCGTATCACCCCATTGGGTTCCCGCGGGTTCCGCATCGACCGCCAGCGCTCACGCCCGGCACTCGCGGTCACGCCGGCACCGGCAGCATACGACGAATCCCGCTGCATTCGAGCGACGAGTCATCCAACATGACTGGCGTGGTGGACGGACTGCGTAGCAGTTCGCGGCGTCGATATGCCCCAAGCGCCTGCTCACGCCTTGTCTGAGTGCTCCTTGCCCGCGCCGAACGACAGGCCGTTGGCGCACTCCCCCTCTCTGATGGCGACGCGGGTGCCGCCGCGGGCTTCCAGGAGCGGACCCACCGCCACGCGGGCCGGCGTCAGATGTCCGCCAGCTCCTTGATGCGCCCCGTCGCGTCGCCGAAGTTCCCGGCCGACACCCCGACCTTGTCGAGCATGCTGACGAGCAGGTTGTTCACCGGCGTGTCCTTCGGGTAGACGAGGTGACGCCCGCCCTTCAGGCGCCCGGCGCCGCCGCCCACCACGATCTCCGGCAGGTCGAAGTGCGCGTGGTCGTTGCTGTCGCCGAGCCCGCCGCCGTACATCACCATCGAGTGGTCGAGCACCGAGCCCGCCCCGTCCGGCGCCTTCCGGAGGCTCTCGAGCAGGTGGGTGAACAGGCCCACGTGATAGGTGTTGATGCGGGCGAGCTTGTCGAGCTTCTCGGGGTCGTTGCGGTGGTGCGACAGCCCGTGATGGGGGTCGGGCACCCCGAGGTGCGGATAGGTCCGCCCCCCCAGCTCGCGGCCGAGCATGAAGGTGAAGACGAGGGTGATGTCGGCCTGCCACGCCAGCGAAACCAGGTCGTACATCAGCCTGACGTGGTCCTCGAAGTCGTCGGGAATGCCGACGGGACGGGCGAGGGCCGGCAGCTCGGCGTCGGCGCTCTGCGCCTCCGACAGGGTGATGCGCCGCTCCAGCGCCCGGATCGAGTCCAGGTACTGGTCGAGCCGGGCGCGGTCGCCCTTCCCGATGGAGCGCTCGAGGTTCGCGAGGTCGTCGGTGACCGAGTCGAGGATGCTGCGGTCGCGCCGCATCTCGGCCACCCGCTGCTCGGTCGTGCCGCCGTCGCCGAAGAGCCGCTCGAAGACCACCCGCGGGTTGTTCTCCATCGGCAGCGGCGTCGTCGGCGACCGCCACGCGACGGTGTTGAGGTAGACGCAACTGTAGCCGTTCTCGCAGTTGCCGACGAGCCCGTCGAGGTCGATGGCGAGCTCGAGCGACGGCAGCGGCGTGTCGCGGCCGATGTGCTGCGCCGCGAGCTGGTCCGCCGTCGTCCCCGCCCGCACGTCCGACCCCTCGGTCTGCTTCGGGTGCACCCCGTTCAGCCACGTCGAGCTCGCCCGCGAGTGCTCGCCGTTCCCGTCGCCGAGGGGCTCGGCCTGCCCGTGGGCGAGGCCGCTCACCACCGTGAGCTGCTCGCGGTACGGCTGGAGGGGCTGCAGGATGCGCGACAGGGCGAACCCGGGGCCGGTCTCGGCCGGCGTCCACTCCTGCATCACCGCCCCGTTGGGGATGTAGATGAACCCGAGCCGGCGGACGGGAGCCGCGGCGGTCCGGGCCTCCGCCGTGAGGGCCGGCACCATGGCGTCGAGCAGGGGCAGGGCGACGGTGGCGCCGAGGCCGCGCAGGAACGTCCGGCGGGGCAGCGACAGCTTTCGGATCATCATGACCGGGTTCTCCTCATCTGGAACGGCGGGCTCTTGACGACACCCAGGATGAGCGACGAGAAACGGTGTCCGTCGGCGGCGGCCTCGCGGGTGATGGCGCGGATGGCCGGCGCGTCGTGGTGCTCGACCCCGCGGCCGAGGGCATAGATCAGCAGCTTCTCGGTCAGGGTGGTGACGAAGAGGTCGGGGCGGCCCAGCAGCGCCTCGCGCAGCCCCGACGCTCCGTCGAAGACGGTGCCGTCGGGCAGCACGCCGGAGGCGTCGATGGGGGCGTTGGCCTCGTTGCGGGTGCGGTAGCGCCCCACCGCGTCGAACTGCTCGAGGGCGAACCCCGGCGGGTCCATCAGCCGGTGGCAGCTCGCGCACACGGGGTTGGCCCGGTGCTGCTCCATCGCCTCGCGCATCGAGACGGCGGCGCCGTCGCTGGTGGTCTCCTCGAGCGACGGCACGTCGGGCGGGGGCAGCGGGGGCGGCGTGCCGAGCAGGTTCTCGAGCACCCACTTGCCGCGCAGCACCGGCGACGTCCGGGTCGGGTAGGCGGTGGCGGCAAGGATGCTCCCCTGGCCCAGCAGCCCCCGGCGCGAGGCGTCGGGCAGGTTGACGCGCCGGAAGTGGCTGCCGTAGACGTTGGGCATGCCGTAGTGGCGCGCGAGCCGCTCGTTGACGAAGGTGTAGTCGGCGGTGAGGAAGTCGAGGACGCTGCGGTCCTCGCGCAGCACGCTCGCGAAGAACAGCTCCGTCTCGCGCTGGAACGAACGCCGCAGGGCCTCGCCGAAGTCCGGGAAGAGGTCCTCGTCGGGGGTCAGGGCCCGCACGTTGCGCAGGTAAAGCCACTGCCCCGCGAAGTTCTCGACGAGGGCGTCGGCCCGCGGGTCGGCGAGCATGCGGTGGACCTGCGCCTCGAGCACGTCGGGCCGGTGCAGGGTCCCCGCCTCGGCGAGCTCGAGCAGCTCGTCGTCGGGGATGCTGCTCCACAGGAAGAAGGAGAGCCGCGACGCGAGCTCGAGGTCGGGGACGCGGTACGGCGTGCCCGGCGCCGCGCCGTCCGGCTCCCGCGCCACCCGGAACAGGAAGTCGGGGCTCGCCAGCAGCCGCCGCAGCCCCAGCTCGATGCCCGCCTCGAAGCCGCCCTCGGCCCGCCCCTGCTCGTAGAACTCGAGCAGCACCGCGAGGTCGCGCCCGGTGACGGGCCGGCGGTAGGCGCGGCGGGCGAGGGTCGAGAAGATCTCCCGGGCGCAGGCGGCCTCGTCGGCCGTGTCGCGCGACGGGGGGCGGCAGACGAAGATGCGGTCGCGGCTGGGGGTGCTCTCGGCCGGCCGCGCCCCGCTCGCCTCGAACGGGCCGGCGACGGTGACGCTGCCCACGTAGGGCTGATAGCGGGTGTCCCCCCCGGTGATGCTCGTGTAGGGACGCAGGAACGGCTGGCGCAGGGTCTCGGCGTAGGCCGACGTCTTCTGGTGGAAGGTCACCTGCACCGTGCGCGGACCCGCCCGCACCGGCACTCGGACCTCCCAGCCGTCGTCGGCCGACCGCTGGCGGGCCAGCCAGTCCTGGTACTCGGGGTCGCTGCGCGCGGCCCCCGGCGGCGGGGGCTCGCCGACGGTGAACGTCTCCAGGAGCTCGCCGTCCAGGCTCACCTCGAGCCGGTGCGGGGTGTCGAACGGCTTGAGGGTGCCGCTGGCGTCGCGCGAGAGCTGGACGCGGATGCCGTACACCGCGTCCTCGGGGAACGTGAAGTCGAAGCGGGTGCCCCCACGGGTGCCGAACGGCAACCCGTCGACCCGGACGTCCTGGGTCAAGTCGGTGACGAGGCGGAACGTCTCGGCCGTCGCCGACGGGGCCGGCCGCCCGACGGCCAGCCGGCTGATCTTCTTGGCGGCCGACAGGTAGCGCTCGAGCAGGGTCGGCGAGATGCCCAGCACGCCGGCGATGTTGTCGAACCCGTAGCTCCCGTCGTCGGCCGGCAGCAGCGCCGCGACGTCGACGTCGAGGGCCAGCAGGTCGCGGACGACGTTGTGGTACTCGCTGCGATTGAGCCGGTGGAAGGTGTCGGTCCGCCCCGGGTCGGGGTTCCGCGCCGCCGCCGCGTCGAGCTCGGTCTCGAGCCAGGCCGTGAACCCCTCGTAGGTCACCGCGTCGGGGCGCGGCCGGGGGGCGGGGGGCATGGCCCCGGCCCGCAGCTTCCGCACCACCTTCTCCCAGACCTCGGGGTGGGCGCCCACGTCGTCGACGTCGGCGGTGTCGAGGGTCAGGTCGGCGACCCGCATCCGCTCGTTGTGGCAGGCGACGCAGTAGCGGTCGACCAAGGCCCGCTCGGCCGACGCGGCGCCGCCCGACGCCGGCTGGGCAGCCGCGGCGGATACGCCGAGGGCGATGGAGCCGACCGTGAACGCCGCGGCCGTCCGTACCAGAAGCGCGTGCATCGATCCGCTCACCCCTCTCGCGCTCGTGACCCGACAATCGCCGCCCGAGGCTCCACCGGCAGCCCCTTCGGACTTGTCGGGAGTCGGTGCCATCTCCACGCCGAACACGGCCTCGGGCCACAGAGGCGCAGGGTGATCCTACACCAGCTTGACCCGCGCGCCCGGCAAAACTGCCCGGACGCCCGCCATCGCGGGGCGATGCGCGGAGCCGCCGGCGGGAGATGTCGGACTCCGGCCGATCGCGAGTCATGCGCCCGCCGTCGACCCGGCGGCGGCGCGGTCCGCCGTTCCGATATGATAGGCAGGATCACATCGTCAGCCAGTTGCAGTCCACGAGGAACACACCATGAAGACCAGCTCTCGCCCGCGGCTCGCGGTTTCGCTCGCCTTCTCCGCCGTCGCGGCGCTCACCGTGGCCGCCGGGCTCGGGGCGCAGCCCGACTTCTCCGAGGTCGAGATATCGACCCACCACGTCGCCGGCACCGTGCACTACCTGGAGGGGCGCGGGGGCAACATCGGGCTGTCGATCGGCGACGAGGGGGTGGTCATGATCGACGACCAGTTCGCACCCCTCAGCGAGCGCATCCACGCCGCCGTCGCGGGCATCTCGAACGGCGACATCCGCTTCCTCATCAACACCCACGTGCACGGGGACCACACCGGGGGGAACGCGAACTTCGCGGCGATGGGCGTCCCCATCATCGCCCAGGACCGGGTGCGCAGCCGCCTCGCCCTGAACCGGCCGCCGGAGGCGCTGCCGGTGCTGACCTACAGCGAGGACGTCACCATCCACCTGAACGGCGAGGAGGTGCACGTGATCCCGATGCCGCCGGGGCACACCGACGGCGACAGCATCATCCACTTCGTCGACTCCGACGTCATCCACACCGGCGACATGTTCCGGACGGTGGCGTTCCCGGTCATCGACCGCGGCAACGGGGGGACGCTGTCGGGCACCATCGACTCGCTCGGCGTCCTCGCCGGCATGGCGGGGCCCGACACGAAGATCCTCCCCGGCCACGGGGTGATCTCGGGCCGCGACGACGTCATCGAGTTCCGCGACATGGTCATCACCGTGGCCGGCCGCGTCGAGGAGCTGGTGGAGGGCGGCGCCGGGAGCTACGACGAGGTCGCGGCGGCCGACCCGACGGCGGAGTACAACGACAAGTGGGGCGACCCGAACCGGTTCCTCACCGCGGTCTACGAGGAGATCGCCGGCGACTGAGACCGGCGGACGGTCCGCGCGGCCGACGCGGGGGCCGACGGACGACGGGGAAGACCGCTCGCGCAACGACCGGCGAGGGCGTCGGCGGACCCGAATGCGCTCGCGTCCGGAACGTGACGTCATCTTCCGTGCGACCCGGGCAGCCGCACCCGGAGCGCGGTCCGCGGTGAAGCTGGCGGCCTGCGGGAGCTCCGAAGTAATGGGCCCTGGGCAACCGCGCCCGGAGCGCGGTCCGCGGTGCAGAGTCCGGGCGGGATGCCTCGAGCGGTCGAAAAGGAGCTGGCCCCGGCCACGCGGCCCAGCCGGCCGTGGCCGCTCTGGAACGGGGAGTTGACATGCAGGATCTGCGAATGCGGGAATTCGTTGCCGGGGCGGGCGCGGCACTCCTCATCGCGGCCGGGCCGAATCCGGGCCTCGCTCAGGAGTCACCTCCGCGGGTCATGTCCGCCCGCGACACGCTGCGCATCGACCAGGTGGGCAGCCCCGCACTGTCGCCCGACGGCGAGTGGGTGGCCTATACGGTGCGGTCGCGCGACATGGACGACCCCGATCTGGCGGCGGTCACCCACGTCTGGCGCGTCCGCGTCGACGGCACCGGCAACCGCCAGCTCACCCGCGGCCCGAAGAGCGCCACCGCCCCCGCATGGTCGCCCGACGGCGGCATCATCGCGTTCCTCGCCGCCCGCGGCGAGGGGGCGGACGCGAAGACGCAGGTGCACTTCCTGTACGCCGACGGAGGCGAGGCCCGGCAGGTCACCGAGCACGACGAGTCGGTGGGGTCGTTCGAGTTCGCGCCGGACGGCTCGGCCCTCCTCTTCACGGCGCGCGATCCGCTCCCCGAGGAGGAGGAGAAGCGCCGCGAGGAGGAGGGCGACGCCGAGGTGGTCGACGCCCTGCACCGGATGACCCACCTCTGGCTGCACGACCTGGAGACGGACGAGGCGCGCCGCCTGACCGAGGGCGACTACACGGTCCGCAACCCCGACTGGTCGCCCGACTCGACCCAGGTTGCCTTCGAGACCCGCCCGAACCCGACCGCCAACGTCGGGTGGCGGAGCGACGTCTGGGTCGTCGACGTCGCAAGCGGCGAGCGGCGGCTCCTCCACGAGAACGGCGGCAGCGACACGTCGCCGCGCTGGTCGCCCGACGGCCGGACCATCGCGTTCTCGTCGAACGCGACCCCGTCGAGCAACACCCAGCACAACAAGCTCTACCTCGCCGACCTCGGCGGAGGGCCGACGCGCGTGCTGCTGGAGGACGTCGACCGGCAGTTCACCGCCCCCATCTGGTCGGCGAACGGACGGTTCGTGTACTGGTCGACCGGCGAGGGCACCTCGACCGGCCTGTTCCGGGTCAGCATCGAGTCGGGCGCGGTAATCGCGGCGTCGGCCCCCGGCGGGCGCAACGGCGCGTGGACGCTCTCGGACGACGGAGCCCGGTGGGCGTGGGTCCGCACGAGCCCGGATTGGCCGGCCGAGATCTACACGGCAACGAACGACGGCGAGCCGGTCCGGCTCACCGACGCCAACGCGTGGCTCCGCGACGAAGGCGTGCAGCTCGGCGCGGTCGAGACCGTCCGCTGGACGAACAGCGACGGCGAGACCATCGAGGGCGTGCTGACGAAGCCGGTCGGCTACGAAGCGGGCCGGGCGTATCCGTTCATCGTCAACCCCCACGGCGGCCCCACCGGGGCGTCGCTCGAGGCGTTCAACAGTACCGCCCAGTTCTTCGCGGGCAACGGCTACGTCGTCCTCCAGCCGAACTTCCGCGGCAGCACCAACTACGGGCAGGCGTTCGTGAACGCCAACATCGACGCGTGGGGCGTCACCGACTACGACGACGTCATGACCGGGGTGGACCACGCCGTCGCCATGGGGTGGGCCGACCCCGACCGGCTCATCTGCTACGGGTGGAGCTACGGCGGCTCCCTGTCGGCGTGGATCGTCACCCAGACCGAC
>JAJEEA010000483.1 GCA_022821235.1 Vicinamibacteria bacterium | reverse complement strand
GTCGAGGGCCGCCACCCGGTGGGCGGCGCCGTCCGAGAGCAGCGTCAGGAGACGGCGGCGCGCGGCCCCGGGACGGCCCGCGAGGGCGGCGCGGCCCGCCGGGGTGATCTCCGCCCGCCGCTCGCTGACCACCCACGCCAGGGGCGGCATCGCGGCCGCCACCGCCTCGCCCGCACCGCAGGCGTAGTACTCGGCCACCCAGAGGGCGAGCCGCACCACGCCGACCGGCAGCAGGGGCTCGGCGTCGAGGACGTCGAGCAACGGCCGGAGCTCGTCGGGGGCCGGCGCCGCCGGACGATCGACGACGCAGCCGGTGACCGTCCGCGTTCCCAGCGGCACGAGGACGCGGGTCCCCGTCTCCGGGACCGGCAGCTCCGCCGGCACCTCGTAGTCGAGCCGGTCGAGGCCGGGGACGGGAACGACCACGGAGACGACGCGAGACATCGGCGATGAACGACGGCGGCTGAAACCCGCCCTCCTGCCCGCCCATGGTCGCCGAACGCGACCACTACGGTCGCGCCGCGGCCTCCGCCGGGCGCCCAGCCAATCCTACGGGAGTCCGCGACGTTCCGGCTCGGACTCCTGGCCCGCCCGTCGCCGCCGAACGCGCCCGCACGGTCGCGCCGCGGCCTCCGCCGGGCGCCCAGCCAATCCTGCGGGAGTCCGCGACGTTCCCGGGCGCAGACTCCCTACGCGTCCGCCCCCGGCTCCGCGAGCAGGGCGCGGACCCGCTTCATGTCCTCCCACACGTCGCGCTTGCGCTCGGGGCTGCGCAGGAGATAGGCGGGGTGGAAGGTGGGGATCAGCTTCGCCCCGCGGTAGTCGAACACCCGTCCCCGCAGCCGGGAGACGGCCTCGTCGGTCCGGAGCAGGGCGCGGATGGCGAAGCCCCCGAGGGCCACCACCACCCGGGGACGGATGACGTCGAGCTGCCGGAACAGGAACGGCTCGCAGGTGGCGACCTCGTCGGGCTCCGGGTTCCGGTTGTTCGGGGGCCGGCACTTGATCACGTTGGCGATGTAGACCTCGTCGCGCGAAAGGCCGATCGCCGCGATGATCCGGGTCAGCAACTGCCCCGCCCGGCCCACGAACGGAATCCCCTGCCGGTCCTCGTCACGCCCCGGCGCCTCGCCGACGAACACGAGGTCGGCGATGGGGCTGCCGACCCCGAACACGAGGTTCGTCCGCCCCCCGTGCAGCTTGCAGCGGGTGCACTCGCCGAGGTCCTCGCGAACCGCCTGGAGCGTCGCGGTCGGCGTCCCGGTCGCTGCCACCGGCGGAGAGTCGACGGAGGCGGCGGGGAGTACGGGGTGAACGAGACCTCCGCCCCCCGTCGGCCGTGGTCCGACCGGCGGAGAGGCGACGGAGGCCGCGTCGGGGCCGCCGGCGGTCGCGTCGGTCTGCTCGACGACCGCCGGGCGCGACGCCGGATCGCTCGTCCGAAGCGAATCGCGGGCGCGAGCCGGCGGTACCGCCGCACGCGCGTTCCCGTGATCCGCGGCATCGGCCACGGCATCCGCGGGGTCGCGCACGCGCCAGCGCGCGTCGCGGCTGACCCCCTCGACCCCCAGCTCGCGGAAGAACTCGAGGTGACGCCGCAACTGCTCACGGTCGCTCATGGTCGGCCTCGGCCGAACTCCCCGGCTCGACCCCCGCCAGCATCTCTCGCAGGCGGTCGACGATGGCGCGGGCGAGGTCGCGCTTGGACTGCAGCGGCAGGTCCGTCTCGCCGTCGGCCGCGACCAGGGTGGCGGCGTTCGTCTCCACGTCGAACCCCGCGTCGGCCCGCGAAACGTCGTTGGCGACGATGAGGTCCGCCCCCTTGGCCGCGAGCTTGGCCCGGGCCCGCGCGACGACGTCGCGGGTCTCGGCCGCGAACCCGACGAGTACCGGCCGGCGGCCGCCGCCGCGCCGGCGCCCGAGCTCCCGCAGGACGTCGGCGGTGCGCGTCAGGGTGAGGGTGAGGGTCTCGGACTCCTTCGCGATCTTCTGCCCGCGCGGCCCCCCGGCCGGCGTGTAGTCGGCCACGGCGGCGGCCATCACCACCGCGTCGGCCTCGTCCGCCCGGCCCGTCACCGCCGCGTGCATGTCGGCCGCGCTCCGCACCGCGACCACCTCGGCCCCGGCCGGGGGCTCCAGACGGCACGGGCCCGACACCAGCACCACCCGGGCGCCGCGGTCGACCGCCTCGGCCGCGAGGGCGTACCCCATCCGCCCGCTCGAGCGGTTGCCGACGAAGCGCACCGGATCGAGGTCCTCGAAGGTCGGTCCGGCGGTGACGAGGAGGCGCCGGCCCGCGAGGTCGCCCCCGTCCCCCCGCAGCCGGCGCTCGACGGCGGCGACCACGTCGTCGACGGGGGCGAGCCGCCCCGGGCCCGTCCAGCCGCACGCGAGGTACCCCTCGCCGGGGGCGACCACGTGCGCCCCGCGCGCCGCGAGGGCGGCGAGGTTGGCAGCGACGGCCGGGTGCTCGTACATGTTGGTGTTCATGGCGGGGGCGAGGACGACCGGGGCCCGCGTCACGAGGTAGAGCGAGGTCAGGAAGTCGTCGGCGATGCCGTGGGCGAGCTTCCCGATGATGTTGGCGGTGGCCGGCGCCACGAGCAGGGCCCCGATGTCGGTGGCCAGCGCGACGTGCTCGATGGTCGCGTTCGCGCCGGGCGCAAACTGATCGGTGACGACGGGGCGCCGGGTGACGGCCTCGAACGTCAGCGGTCCGACGAAGCGGCGGGCGTTGGCCGTCATGGCGACCACGACGTCGTGTCCCGCGTCCTGCAGCCGGCGGACGATCTCGACCGCCTTGTAGGCGCCGATGCCGCCGCTCACCCCCACCGCGATCAGCGCCATGGCGCGGCCCCGCCGTCCGGCTCGCCGAAGCTCGCCGCGATCTGCAGCCGGCGGACGACCTCGACCGCCTTGCAGACGCCGATGCCCCCCGTCACGCCCACCGCGATCAGCGCCATGGCGCGGCCCCGCCGTCCGGCTCGCCGAAGCTCGCGGCGATCGCCCGCGCGGCGTCGCCGGCCGCGCGCCACGACTGGCGCTCGGCCTCGACGATGCACCGCAGGCGCTCCACGCAGTCCTCCAGGTCGTCGTTGACGACCACGTAATCGTACTCCTCCGCGTGCCGGACCTCGCGCCGGGCGACGCCCAGCCGGCGCCGGACCTCGGCCTCGGTGAGCCGGTCGCCGGGCCGGCCCCGCAGGCGGTCCTCGAGCACGGCCGGGGACGGCGGCAGCAGGAAGATGCCGACCGCGCCCGGCTCGAGCCCCCGGACCTGGCGCGCGCCCTGCACGTCGATGACGAGGACGAGGCTGCGGCCGGCGTCGAGCCGCCGCCGGGTATCGAGGGCGCGGGTGCCGTAGAGGTGCCCGAACACGTCGGCCCACTCGAGGAACTCGCCGGCGTCGCGCATCGACTCGAAGCGCTCCCGGTCCACGAAATGGTAGTCGACGCCGTCCCGCTCGCTCGGCCGCGGGGGGCGCGACGTGTAGCTCCGGGACCGCTCGAGTCCGGGCACGCGCGCGACCAGCGCGTCGACGGCGGTGGTCTTCCCCGTGCCCGACGGGGCCGAGACCACGAACAGGCTTCCCTTGCCGCTCACGCGCGCCCCCGCCGGCCCGGGAACCGTCGCCCGCGGCTCCGATTCCCCCCGCCGACCCCTCCGCGAGCCCGCACCGTTCCCGCGGCGCGCGCTCCTGCTCCACGTTCCGGACCTGCTCCCGCAGCTTCTCGAGCTCGGTCTTCCCCGCCCTGCCGAGCCT
>JAJEEA010000072.1 GCA_022821235.1 Vicinamibacteria bacterium | reverse complement strand
ACGGCCCTGGAGGTTCTGGGCAACGTCGACGCCATGGTATGGGGCGTGTACGCCGTCGAGCCCGGCGGAGCGGTCACCCTTCACACGCTGCTCGAAGCGCACCGCCGCCTCCTGGCGGGAACGCGCCTGGAGAGCCACGGGGGACGGCTGCGCACCCTGCAGAACTGGATCGGGGACAGCGCCTGCAACCCCTGCTCCGCCGAGTTCGTGCCGCCTCCGCCCGAGGCGGTGACCGGCCTGCTGGACGATCTGCTCGCCTTCTGCAACGACGACTCGCTCCCGGCCCTCGCCCAGGCCGCCGTCGCCCACGCGCAATTCGAAACGATCCACCCGTTCGTGGACGGCAACGGGCGCACCGGCCGGGTGCTGATCCACCTCGTCCTGCGGCGGCGCGGCTTGGGGTTGCGCGTCCTGCCGCCGGTCTCCCTCGTCCTTGCGACCTGGTCGCGGGATTACATCACCGGCCTGACCGGAACGCGCTACACCGGCCCGCCCGACTCCGCAGAGGCCCACGCCGGCACCAACCGCTGGATCGCGCTGTTCGCGTCGGCGTGTCGCCGGGCGGTGGAGGACGCCGCCCATTTCGAGGCGCAGGTGCGCGCGCTGCAAGCATCCTGGATCGAGCGCGCCGGGCGTCCCCGCCGCGACTCCGCGGCGCGCCGGCTCGTCGAGGCGCTGCCTGCCGCGCCCGTCCTCACCGCGTCCACCGCGGCGACCCTCATCGACCGGTCCTTCCAGGCCGCCGGCCAGGCGATAGACCGCCTCGTGGTCGCCGGCGTACTCACCCAGGCCAACGCGGGCCGCCGCAACCGCACCTTCGAGGCGCCCGAGCTGATCGATGCCTTCACCGATTTGGAGCGCCAGCTCGCGAGCCCCGCCGGTGACACGCGCGTCTCCGCCCCTGCCCGCCGCGTACCGCGACGCCCGGAGAGCTGAATACATTCGGACGCACGCGGAGCCGCCGTCGTGACCAGTCGTGACCGCCACAATGGCGACGACGCTCCGGAAGCGACAGTCCGAGCGAGGTATGAATGGACAGTCGTGATAGTATTTCGCCCCTTTGGAGGACAGAACATGCCATACGGATCGAGGGATGGATGTTGGCCGCGAGAACCCAATCGCGGACGCTGTGCGCTGTCGGCAGTTCGGTGCCGGGGTGACCGAGGAACCTACGCGGTCGCCACCCGGTGGGGCGGCACGGTCTTGCTGGCTCTCTGCATAGCCATACCGGCTAACGGTCAGGAACGGGCTGAGCACGACGCTTGGAGCGAACTGGATGCTCGGCATCAGACCATGGGGAACGAACTTCCGAGCGTGTCGGGGGTACTGCCCGTCGCTACCGAGGGCGGCGATGCCTATGGATTCACGATCACCGTTTGGGGCATCACCGATCCGATTACACGGCCTGGGGAGTCGTGGCTGCGCATCACGTGCGCCCCTGCCGACCCGCGATGGAGGCACAACGAGACAGATCACGGATCTGACCTCGTGCGAATTCACGTGGCTCTCTACGACAGTGAGAGCGAGCAGGTCTGGGACACGTCCGACGGGGTTCCGGACGGTTACTTCGAGGGCGGGATCTGCGACCTGGACGCCCCCATCGACGACACGTTCATGGACTTCCCGCGCAACCTCGACGTGGCCTGGGCGTTCGTCTGGCCGAGCCCGACGACCCGACAGAACGTGGAGGTGGTTTCTATCACCTACCAGGCGTTCACGATGGCCCCCACGAGCACGCGATAACATCTCCAGACGCATTGGAAGTCGAGCCTGACGACACTGCCGTTGACCTCGTTGACTGCCGGAGCCATAGGCCTATCTCGCGGCGTCCCCGGGACGTGCAGTCCGTCGATCTCCGCGCTGAGGTCGTCAGCATGGTGGCCGAGAATCCCGACGCGGGGGTACCGCTCGGCGGCGGTGTCCGCAAGGTCCGGATCGCTCGTCCGGGAAGCGGCAAGAGCGGCGGAGCCCGCGTGGTGTTTCCTGTCCGCCGGTGAGGACATCCCCTTGTTCCTGCTGACCGTCTTCGCCAAGAACGAGAAGGCGAATCTCACCGCCGGTGAACGGATGGCCGGGCTCGACGACGCGCGCGCGTACCTGAAGCGCGACCGCACGGGATTCGCTGTGCACGAGATCGACGTGCCCCGGCCCGATGTCGTCGCCATCCGAAGCAAGACCGGGCTCTCGCAACCGGCCTTTGCCCGGAGCATCGGCATTCCGTTGGGCACGCTCAAGAACTGGGAGCAGGGCCGCCGCCGCCCGGAGGGGGCGGCGCGGGTGCTGCTCGCGCTGATCGACAAGCGGCCCTCGATTGTTCAGGACGAGCTGGGCCGCTGACACCCCGCGCGGTCAGCACCTCCTCCGTCGCTCCTTTCCGTCTTCGGCTCGGGCGTCCACCGGCCCTCACTCGCCCCCTTCGCGCTGCGCCGCGTAGTAGCGGTCGAAGAAGTCGAGCCGCTCCTTGCGGATGCCCCGCTCCACCGTGACGGTGTCGCCGACGTGGAGAGCGGCGTCGGCCTCGGGGTCGTAGGCGGGCCATTCCGGCAGCCCCTCGCCGTTGGGGTCGCCGGTGGCGGCCATGTTGACCCAGTACGAGGCGAGGATGTCGGAGAGCCGGCGGTCGGTGTCGGTGTAGTCGCGGTTGGCGTAGGGGTGGGGGCTGACCCCGAAGTTGTCGAACACGTAGGGGATCTCGGCCGTGTGGTAAGCGCCGTAGCGGTCGGCGTCGGCGGCCGGGGGGACGCGGCTGAAGAAGTAGAGGTAGGCCGGCGACGGGACCGTCTCCATCATGCGGGCCCAGGTCCGCATCTCCCAGCCGAAGGTGGCGTCGGTGCCGCTGGCCATCCGGGCCTGCCGCGCCTCCTCGTCGGTCGCGGCCGGGAAGGTCTCGAGCAGCGCGTCGGCGTGCTCGCCGTACTCGTTGCGTATCGTCTCTCGGTACTGCTCCACGGTTTCCGCCCCCGCGGCGCCGCCGAGCATGGTCATCTCGTCGGCGTTCGAGCCGACGATGACCGGCACGTCGTGCTGCCGCCCCGCCGCGAAGATGTCGTAGACGGTGTCGGGGAAGACCCAGCCATCGACGTTCGCGGTCGACCGGACCAGGTCCGGCGCCACGCCCTGCACCGCGGCCGCGCTCGCGGCGCGCATGGCCTCGAGCGACGGCGCCGCGCCGTCGCCGAGCAGGGCCTCGACGAAGCGCTCGCCGGCCGCCTCGATCTCCGCCCGGGGCGCGGCCCCGCCCCGCGGGCCGAAGCCGCCGCCGCTCTCGCCGATGGCGGCGTGGAAGAGGCCGCGCGCGAGCGGCGTCGCCATCAACTGGTTGACGCTCCACGAGCCGGCCGACTCGCCGAAGATGGTCACGCGCGACGGGTCGCCCCCGAACGCCGCGATGTTCCGCTGCACCCAGCCGAGGGCGGCGACCTGGTCGAGGAGGCCGTAGTTTCCCGACGCCCCGTGCCCGGACTCGGCGCTCAGCAGCGGGTGGGCGAGATAGCCGAACGCCCCGAGGCGGTAATTGATGGTGACCAGGACGACGCCGCGCTGCGCGAGCCGCGTCCCGTCGTAGGTGATGTCGGCGCCGTTGCCGATGGACAGCCCGCCGCCGTGGATCCAGACGAGCACGGGGGCGCGGTCGTCCGGCCCCGCCGCCGTCCAGACGTTCAGGTAGAGGCAGTCCTCGTCCATGCGGTCGACGCCCGCGTCGTAGAACGTCTGAACCGCGGCGGGCAGCGGGTTCTGCATGCACGCCGGCGCCGCCTCCGTCGCGTCGCGCACGCCCTCCCACGCCGCCGCCGGCTCGGGGGGACGCCACCGCAGCTCGCCCACCGGCGGGGCCGCGAACGGCACGCCCCGGTAGACCATGACCTCGTCGCCGAGCGGCGAGGGCGCTCCCGCGAGCCGCCCGGTCTCGACGGTCACGACTCCGCCTGCGTCCTGGCCCACCGCGGGCGCCTCGGGAAGCAGGACGAGCGCGAGTACGAAACCGATCGCGAGCACGCTGTTCGTTACCGTTCGAATCATGAGACACCTCGGATCATCGTCTGCTCTCCGCCGCGAAGTCCTCGGCTTCCAGTTGATCGTCGAGCAGGTCGAGCCGCAACGGATCCACACCGGGCGCCAGCCCGCCATGGTTGGGAACGACCCGGAATCGCGGCGGTTCGGGCTCGCGCGACGCCGGCGTCATGCCGCGGCGCAGCACTTCGTTCACAATCTGCTTGAACGGCCTGCCCTGCAGGCGGCTCTGCGCGTTGAGGAAATCGGCCACATCGTGGTCCAGGGTGAGCGTGGTTCTCATGCACACATCCTGATGGTCGCACGAATCGACGTCAAGATGCGCAACTCGGATCGGGCCGAAGACGACCCGCCCGGGTCCGGGTTCCGACGGCCGGTCAGGCCGCCCGACAACCGCGATCGTCACCCGGACAGGTCACGGATCGTCACCCGGACAGGTCACACGAGCCGTCCGCACCGACACGCCCGCTGGCGTCAAACCACTGACAAGCGGAGACTTGAAGGCCGTCTCGACCCGTGGCACAAGCCTTGCGCACACCGAGGTCGAGTTGCCGGTCCGGGACGGACGGTGACGCCGCGTCCCCGGCGAGAGGCAGCGGAAGGGAGACCGTCATGAGGAACCAGCCCGGGTCGGGAACGCGCAGGACGCACACGACGCGCGCAGCCCGCTGCATCGGCGGCCTTGCCGGCTGCGCGCTTCTCGCCGCGGGGTCACCCGCCGCGGCGCAGCCCGCGATCGCCCCGGCCCCGGTGCAGGAGGTCGGGCAACCGGCGCCGCCCGCACCGCCGGGAGCCGGCCCGACGGCGTTCCAACGCTTCCGGTTCGCCGTGCGGCCCCTCGGCGGCATCCCCATGGGCGACTTCGGCGACCGCGCCGGCACGAGCCCCGGCCTGGGGCTGGACTTCACGGGCCGCATCGGCCGCACTCCCATCGCGGTCGGGGCGGAGCTCGGCTACCTGCAGTACGGCAAGGAGACGCGGCGCCTGTCCCTGACCCCCGCCGTGCCCGAGGTGCTGACCGACGTGAACACCACCAACCACTTCCTGCAGACGCACGCGCTCGTCCGCGTGCAGCCGCAGACCGGGCGGGTGCAGCCGTACGTCGAGGGACTCGTAGGTTTCCGATACGTGTTCACGCGCACCTCGTTCCGCAACGCCGACGAGGGGCGCTCCGGCTCGACCCTGCTCGGCGATCTTGCGCCGAGCGCCGGGGCGGGCGGGGGCGTGGCCGTCGGCCTGGTCTCGGGAAGCGAAGCGACGCTGAATCTCGACGTCGGACTCCGTTACTTGACGGGCGGCGACGTCGAGTACCTGACGAAGGGCGCGGTGGTTCGCCACGAGGACGGGGTGACGCTGGAGCCGACGCGGTCGGCCATCGACATGCTGAGCCTGCACGTCGGCCTGGCGGTCGACTTCTAACCGCGTGTCTCGGGAGTGGCTTCACCGCAGCGGACGCCGTCGAGAACGGCGTCGACGGTCGTGCTCCACACGAACGGCCCCGTGTCGCCGTCGTGGTGGTGGTGGGTCAAGTGGTCCTCGATGGCCGCGACCAGTTCCCGGACGCTGCAGAAGGCACCACGACGACGCTGCCGCGTCACCCCGCTGAACCAGCTCTCGACGAGGTCGAGCCACGAGGCCCCCGTGGGCGTGCAGTGCAACCTGAACTGCGGGTACCCGGCGAGCCACTTGCGAACCCTCTCGCGGTTGTGGACTCCGTGGTTGTCCGCGATCGCCATTTCAGGACCGTCGGCCGACTGATGCCGAGCCTAGCCGCGATGCGACTGTTCGCCACTCCGTCACCGGCCATCAGCAAGGCCTTGGCATGGTCCACGACCCGATACGAGGCATTTGTACCGCTGGCCCACTTCCAGATGCCCGCGTAGCCCCGGTGGTTCCTCGCCATCCCCGACGCCATCAGCCAGCTCGATCAGCTCGACCGGCCGCTCCTCACCCGGCGCGACATCGAGCGGCTCTTCGGCGTCGGCAAGGTGCGCGCCGCCGCGCTCATGACGACCTTCGGGGCCGAGTTCGTCGCCAACCAGAAGACGCTCCCGCGGACGAAGCTCCGGCGCCTCATCCCGGCGGTGCGTGAGCAGGGGCAGTCGCAGGGCGCGGGTGGGTCGGCCCGGCCGCGGCCGAGCGCCGCGAGAGCGTGGCCGCCGGGCGGTGCAGGAGCTTCTGCAGCCGGCGGGCGCTCGTCGCTATTGGGGTCCTCCTGCTCCGCGGAGACGTCCGGCGCGCACCGCTGCAGAACCACCCGCAGGGTTGCCCGTCCCTGCGGCAATGCCGCATAATTGGGGCAGCCGATGCACGTCTACTTCACCCGACCCTATGAACGCGCCATTCGCAAGCTGCTTTCGGAGGACGCTCGCAGGGAGATGGAGGCGGCCATCGTCGCCGCGCCCGATGCCGCGCCGGTCATCGGCGGGACGGGCGGCATCCGCAAGCTGCGCTGGCCCGGTTCCGGCAGAGGCAAGCGGGGTGGCATTCGCGCCATCTACTTCTGGCTCGGTGCCCGCGGAGCCATCTACATGCTGGCGGCCTACGCGAAGGCGGATCGCGAGGACCTGACCGCGACGGACAAGAGGACGCTGGCGCGACTGGTAGCCGCCATCGAATCGGAGGGGCAACGAGAATGACCACGGAACGAACCGGGATCGGACAGGAAATCGAGACGGCGTTGGGAGAGGTTCTCGGCCATGTGCGCGGCGAGTCGGCGCTCCCATGCAGGATTGTGGATGACCCCAACGCCAAACGGATCGTCGCCCTTCGCAAGCGGCTGAAGCTCAGCCGGCAGAAGTTCGCGGACCGTTTCGGTCTCGACGTGCGGGCCGTCCAGGATTGGGAACAGGGCCGCCGGGTTCCGGACCGGGCCGCCCGCGTGCTGCTGACGGTGATCGACCGCGACCCGGAATCTGTCGTACGAGCGCTCACGGTTGGCCTGCCCGAGTCGCTGCCCGGGCAGCCGTAGTGTCCTGGAGTGCCTACCTCTACGACCAGATCATCGTACCGACGGGGAACCTGCAAGTCCTCCCCGTCTTGCGCCTCATGCTTGGCGAAGACGTCTTCGACGAACTTGTACGTAACCGCGCCATCGTCCTCGCGCGCTTTGACCAATGGTTCGGTTACGCGGGGAATGGCGTAGGCATCGTCTTCGTGATTTCATGGCTCTTCGGAAACGCCGGTCGCTCAATGAATGCGCTGCGCGGCCTGGGTGCCAATCAACTCACGTTCTACCACCCAAACTATCCCCGAGGACCGGGCGATCCTCCAGGACCGGTCGAGTCACCGGAGACTCATGCCGTGCTTCGTGTAGCGTTCGAGAACTTCAGGCGTCCGAGCGGCGGAAACTCCGGTCGCGATCGCTCGACGAACGCCCTGGATCTGCCTCTGTGGCAGAAACCGAACGGATGGAAGGCAGCCGTTTTTCAGATTCTTCGCCAGCTCCGGCGTCGCCGTGGACTCTCCGCTGCGCGACATTCCTGTACCATGAAGAGTCCGCCGAACCGGAAGCGTGCCGGCCATCGACGACCGAGTCCAAAGAGGTCCAGCGTGGGTATTCTCGACATGCTGCGGGCGGTCCCCGCGAGGCCGGCGGCCACCGAACGCGGCGACACCGACACCGTGAAGCGCATCGTGGCCGAGCTCGAGTCGCTGCCGGCCGGGCGGGCGCGGTTCCTCGCGGCCTTCGCCTACGTGCTGAGCCGGGTCGCGCACGCCGACTCGCGGATCACCGGTGAGGAGACCGAGGCGATGCGCGAGATCGTGCGGAAGCTGGGGCACCTGCCCGAGGCGCAGGCGGTGCTGGTGGTCGAGATCGCCAAGCACCAGGCCCGGCTGTTCGGGGGGACCGAAAACTACCTCGTGACCCGCGAGTTCCGCGAGTTGGCCACCGACGAGCAGCGTCTCGAGCTGCTCGACTGCGTCTTCGCGGTGGCGGCGTCGGACGGCGCCATCAGCACCATCGAGGAGTCGCAGGCAGGACAGATCGCGAGGGAGCTGGGGTTCACGCAGCCGGAGTACGCGTCGGCGCTCGCGGCCCACGCCGAGCATCGGACAGTGCTGCGCTCGTTGCGGGCGACTCGGGCGACGGCGTCCTGACCGCCACGCGCGACTCGGGCGCTGGCGTCCTGACCCCTGCCGGCGGCTCCGGCGCCGGCGTCTCGACCGTTGCCGGCGACCCGGTTCCCGGCATCCTGGCCCCTTCCGGGGAGCCGGGCGCCGGCGTCCCGACCATTGCGGACGACTCGGACCCCGGCGTCCCGACCGCTGCGGACGACTCGGACCCCGGCGTCCCAACCGCTGCGGACGACTCGGACCCCGGCGTGCCGACCGCTACGGCCGACCCGGACGCCGGCGTCCCCGCCACCGCCCGCGCCCGCGGCTTGGCGTCGAGCAGCACCGCGATCCACCGCAGGTCGTCGGTGTTCTCGAACGCGATCTTGAAGGTCATGGTGATGGGCACCGCGAGCAGCAGGCCCATCGGCCCCCACACCCACCCCCAGAACACCAGCGACAGGAACACGACCAGGACCGACATCCCGAGCTTGCGGCCCAGCAGGGTCGGCTCGAGGATGTTGCCGAAGACGATGTTGAGGGCCACGTAGCCGGCGGCGACGGTCAGCCCCCGGGCCAGGTCGACCTGCACGAGGGCGAGCACCGAGGGGCCGACGGCGGCGACGATGGACCCGATGTTGGGAATGTAGTTGAAGAGGAACGCGACGAGCCCCCACATCAGGGGGAAGTCGATGCCGAGGGTCCACACCCAGGCGAACGCGAGGAACCCGGTGCCGAGGCTGACCACGGTCTTGACGGCGAGGTACTTCTGGACCTGCTGGGCCATCTGCTCCAGCCGCTCCAGGTTGCCCCCCCGATCGCCGAACGCCACGCGCAGCTTGTGCCGGAACCCGGCCGCCTCGACGAGGATGAAGATGACCGCGAGGAGGACGAGGAAGGCGTCCTGCAGCAGACCCGCCAGCGCCCCCAGGGTGCCGCCGAGCAGGTTCACCACCGCCTCGGGGTTGACGAGCTCGAACGGCGTCCGGTCCGCGAAGGGAAGGTTGACCTCTTCGGCCCAGGCGCTGAGCTGACCGGCCAGCTCCTCGAACCGCTGCTGGTACTGCGAGTCGGCGACGACCTGCGCGAACTCGCCCACCGACTGCCCGACCACCACCCCGAGGACGCTCACCACGCCGGCGGCGGCGAGGACGGTCAGCATGACGGCCAGCCACGTCGGCACCCGGTTGCGCTGGAGCCACGCCATGACCGGCAGGCTGACGACGGCGATGAAGAGCGCGCTGAGGAACGGCAGCAGTATCTCGCTCGCCTCGCGCAGTCCCGCCACCACGACGATGGTGCTGGCGGCGATCACCAGGGAGCGCATGGCCCGGCGCGGCAACAGCTCCTCTCGGCTCATCGACGTTGCTCCGGCTTCTCGTCGCCCCGGAAGCCGTGGTCCGCCTCGTGTTCGACTGCGCGCGGGTGCGGGCGGTCGTTGCGGATCTCCAACCGGCCCGCGCTCCCGGGAATCGGGGCCCGCCCCCCGGGAGCCGGCGCGTGCGCAGGAGGGGCGGGCCGCGAATCCGGGCCCACCCCGGGAGGCCGGCGTCTCTTCAGGTTGCCGCATCCCTCCCGTCAGGAGGCGGCGCCCTCCTGCGGCGCCGACGTGTACGTCTTTCCCGCTGACAGGTGCGTCATGCCTCCCGTCAGGAGACCGCGCCCTCCCTACGGTGCAGAATCCCGCGGCTCGAACGCGGTGAGCGCGAACCGATCGCGCTCGTCCACCCACTGCCGGGTCACGGCCAGCCCGGCCGCGGCCCCGAGCTCGCGCACGCCCTCGATCTCGTACTTGTACGAGCTCTCGGTCCAGATCGACTCCCCTTCCGAGAAATCGACGGAGAATCCTGCGCCGGGGATCCCGACGGTCTGCGCCCGCAGGCTCTCGAGGTGCATCTCCATGCGCGACGCCGCCGCGTTCCAGACCGCGCGGTGCGCGAACGCATCGAGATCGAAGTCCGCCCCGAGCTCCCGGTTCAGGCGCGCGAGCACGTTCAGGTTGAACGCGGCGGTCACCCCCAGCGGGTCGTCGTAGGCGAGCTCCAGCTCCGCCTCGGGCTTCACGAGGTCGGTGCCGAGGAGGAAGCGGTCGCCCCGCCGCAGCCCCGACCGCACCGCGCCCACGAAGGCGAGGCTCTCGGCGGGGTCGAGGTTGCCGATGTTCGACCCCAGGAACGCGGCGAGCACCGCGCCCCCGCCCCGCCGGCGCGCGGCCACCCGCTCCAGCCCGTCCTCGTAGGTCGCGCGGTGGCCCGTCACCGGGAGGCCGGGCCAGCGGGACAGCGTCCGGGCGGCCAGGTCGAGCGCGGTCGCGGAAACGTCGACGAGCTCGACCCGCACCGGGACGCCGGCCTCCATCAGGGGCTCGACGATCTGCGCGAGCTTCTCGCCGCTGCCCGCCCCCAGCTCGACGATCGTAACCGGCGCGGCGAGGCCGGCGCCGATCGCGCCGGCGTGGGCGGCCAGCAGCCGCTGCTCGGCCCGGGTGATCCGGTACTCGGGCAGGGCGCAGATCGCCTCGAAGAGCCGCGACCCCAGCGCGTCGTAGAGATACCGGGGCTGAAGCTGCTTCCGCGGGCGGCCCAGATCGCGCCGCACGTCGGCCGCGAGGCGGTCGCGGACCGCCACCGTCATGACGTCGCCGGCATCCATCGCGAATCTCGACCGGGAGCCCTCGGCGGCGCCCCGGTCGGCACCGAAGCGGGCCCTGGGACTCTGCGCCGTAGAACCGTGCAGGCTCCTGGCAGGGTTGGTTGGGCGGCGAGCGGAGCCGCAGGCGGCGCTCTCCGGGCTGGCGCCTCCGGGGACGCGCCCCTCGGGCGACGGGGCGGGCCGAGGAAGGGCGCCGCGCGCCCGGTCCCGGTCACCGCGGCAGGTCCTCCACGCAGCGGAAGCCGGCGTAGACGAACGGGTAGTGGGGCCGGAACCAGTTGCGCAGGCTGCGCCGGACGAGGCCGGTCGCGGTGGCCGGGGACGCCCCCTTGATCACGTAGTGCAGCCCGTCGAAGAAGTCGGCCTAGTACTCCGGGTACGAGGCCATGGGCGCAAAGCCGGGGAACCCGTCGAACACCGTCGAGGTCCACTCCCAGCCGTTGCCGACGAGGTCGTGCACGCCCCACGCGCTCGCGCCGGCGGGGAACGAGCCGACCGGCACCGGGTCCCATCCCCGGAAGCCGAAGTGGCCGCGGGTGCCGTCGGGCGGCTCGTCGCCCCACGGATGGGGCCGCTCGACGCCGTCGGGGGTCCCGTAGGCGGCGCGGTGGAACTCGGCCTCGGTCGGCAGGCGGGCCCCCTGCCAGCGCGCGTAGGCGGCCGCCTCGGCCTGGGTGACCCACACCGGCCAGGCCGGCGGCAGCGGCACCGTCTCGAACATCCCCCGCCACCGCCAGGCGTCGCCCTCGCGCACCCAGAACTGCGGATGCCCGACCCCCGCCGCCTCGCGCCACGCCCAGTCCGTCTCCGTCCACCACCGGCGGTCGGCATAGCCGCCGGCCTCGACGAACTCGAGAAACGCGTGGTTGGTCACGTTGTGCCGGTCGATGGCGAACGCGGGCACGTCGACCGTCAGGGTCGGGAACTCGTTGTCCCAGCCGAACGGAATCCCGTCCCGCTCCGCCCCCAGCGTCGCCCGGCCGGCGGGAACCGGGACCCGGTCGACGGCCGGCGGCGCCCCCCCGACGACCACCTCGGCGTCCCCGGGGCGGCGCTTCAGGGCCGGCGGCAGCCGGTGCCACATGTACGCCAGGGTCTCCTGGTGCAGCTCCTCGTGCTCTATCAGGGTGAACACGGCCTGGCCGCGGTGCAGGACCGGATGCCCCGCGCGCTCGACGTCGGCGTGCTCTATCGCGTCCACGATCATCCGGTCGGCCTCGGCGGCGTACTGCCGCACCGTCTCGCGGGTGGGCCAGGACGCGACCGCGGCCCCGTCCGCCGCGTCCTGATCCTCGGGGTCGATGCCGCGGGCGAAGAGCACCTCGAGCCCGGCGTCGACGCCCGGGCGCCCGAGCCCCCGCTTGATGAGGGTGTTCACGCTGAACGCGGGGATGTGCCCCTCGTAGAAGACCACGGGATGACGGAGAGGTATGGGCTGCTCGTAGTAGGCGTCCGGGCTCAACAGGTCGAAGAGGCCCGCGGTCCGGTCGCGGGTCTTCCGGAACCACGTGATGCTGGCTTCCCTGTCGACCACCGGCTGACGCGCCCGATCCATGCGTGGTCTCCTCCCGGCCGACCTCGCGCCGAGCCGCGGCGAAGGTCCTGCCGCGCTCCCCCACCGGTGATCGTCCTGCGCGGCCGGAACGCTGCCCCGGCCGCGACGCACTCCGCAGCCCGTGCGCCGAACTCGCCCTCGGCGCCACCCCCCGGACCGCGGGACCCTGCTCCCCCGCGGGCGCCCGAATCGGTGGGCGGGCGCCCGCGCACCGTCCGAACGCCGCGCGGGACCCCACGGACTCCCGGGCGCGCCGCACGGCCGTGAAAGGCTACCACAGCAGCCCGCGGCGGGAGGCCCGGCGGCGAGCGGCCGGGGCGCGCCGCGACCGGGGCGGCCCGACGCCGGCAGGTGTACGGGCTCACGCGCCCTGCACCGCGTACGGCGAGCCTTCCGTGGGCAAAGGCCTGATCTCGTCCGAGGGCCTGATAACTCAGTGTCAAGGGGAAATCGGACATCGGTCAGATAAAGTGGGCGAAGGCCTGATCTCGTCCGAGAGCCTGATACGGGAGATTCGACCGTCCGGTTCGACGAGCGGCAGGACCCGGAACGCCGGTGTGGTAGCCTGAAACAACGACTCGGGATCGCGCCGAAGCGTGTCGTGCAGGCGCCTCGGGCACCGACGGCGCGAGCCCCTGCGAAAGTGGCGGAATTGGCAGACGCGCCGGATTTAGGATCCGGTGGCCGAAAGGCCGTGGGGGTTCGAGTCCCCCCTTTCGCACCATGCCGGATGAGCCGCGCGCTCCGGATGGACCCCACGCCCCGGATGAAACGCCCATGAAGTCGGGAATCACCGAGTTGAGCGAGACGCGCCGGCGCCTCGACGTGGAGATCCCCGCGACCGAGGTCGACGCCGCCATCGACCGGCTGACCCGGCGCCACCGCGGGCGCGCCCGCCTGCCCGGCTTCCGCCCCGGCAAGGCGCCGCTGCGCGTCGTGCGGCAGCGGTTCAAGGAGGACATCCTGCGCGACACGGCGAGCGACCTGGTGCCGGCCGCGGTCGAGACGGCGCTCGAAGAGCACGGGGTGAGCACCGTCGACAGCCCCGACGTGCAGGAGATCTCGATCGACGAGGGCGAGCCGCTCACGTTCCACGCCCTCTTCGAGGTGATGCCGACCATCACCGCCCTCGACTACGACGCCCTGACCCTGCGGCGGCGGCCGGTGACCCCCGACGCGGGGGCCGAGGAACGCGCGCTCGAGCAGCTCCGGCTGCGGGCGAGCCGCGTCGTGCCGGTGACGGACCGCCCCCTCGCGGCCGGCGACATCGCCATCCTCGACCTGACCCGGCGCGCCGCCGGCGACGACGGCGAGGCGGGCGGGTTCCGTGAGCCGCAGCAACGGGCGACGGTCGAGCTGGGGGTCGAGGGCAACCCGCCGGGGCTCGACGACGAGCTCGTCGGCCTGAGCGCCGGAGACTCGAAGACGTTCGAGCTGACCTATCCCGAGGGCTCGGCCCCGGCCGAGCTCGCGGGCCGGCGCGTCGCCCACGAGGTGACGGTGCGCGAGCACCACCGGCGCGAGCTCCCCGACCTCGACGACGCGTTCGCGAAGTCGGTGGGCGACTTCGAGTCGCTGGAGAAGCTGAAGGCCCGGATCGCCGACGACCTCAGGCGCGAGGCCGAGATCGAGACCCGGCGCGGCGTGCGGCGCGACCTCCTGCGGCAGCTCGCGGGGCGGCTCACGGCGGAGGTGCCCGACGCCCTCGTCGAGCGCGAGATCGCCCGGCGGCTCGAGCAGGTCGCGGCCGCGATGGCCCGGCAGGGGATGGACCCGCGGACCGCCAACGTCGACTGGAACGCCCTGCGGGAAGAGCAGCGGGGGCCGTCCGTCGAGGCGGTGCGGGCCTCGCTGGTGCTCGACGAGGTGGCGCGGCGCGAGGACGTCAGCGTCGGCGACGAGGACGTCGAGCAGGAGCTCGCGCGCCACGCGGAACGGCTGGGCCAGACCCCCGCCGCGGTGCGGGCCCGGCTCGACCGGGACGGCGGCGTGGCCCGGCTGGCGGAGAGCCTGCGGCGCGAGAAGGCGATTGACTTGCTCTTGTCGCGTGCTACCATCGTGACTGCGTGAGCACGCGCTCCCGCTCCAACCGCCATTTCCCCGACCGCCACGCGACCATCCGTGAGACCCATCGTGGGCACCGTATCGCGGCGTCGCCGCGCCCCGGCCGCCGCGCAGGAGAACCCGAGACGAGACGCGCAAACGACATGTCCGAGGTCCACAACCAGTTGATTCCCGTCGTCGTCGAGCAGACCAACCGGGGCGAGCGCGCCTACGACATCTACTCGCGCCTGCTGAAGGACAGCATCATCTTCATCGGCACCCCCATCGAGGACGCCATCGCGAACCTCGTCATCGCCCAGATGCTGTTCCTCGAGGCGGAGGACCCCGACCGCGACATCGTGCTGTACATCAACAGCCCGGGGGGGTCGATCTCGGCCGGCCTCGCCGTCTACGACACGATGCAGTTCATCAAGCCCGACGTCCAGACCTACTGCATCGGGCAGGCGGCGTCGATGGCGGCGGTGCTGCTGGCGGCGGGCGCCCGCGGCAAGCGCTACAGCCTGCCCAACTCGCGCATCATCATCCACCAGCCCCTCATGTCGGGGCTGGCCGGGCAGGCGAGCGACATCGACATCCACGCCAAGGAGATCATCCGGATGCGGACGCGCCTGAACGAGATGCTGGTGGAGCACACCGGCCAGGACCTGGCGCGGATCGAGGAGGACACCGAGCGCGACTACATCATGACGGCGGACCAGAGCCGCGAATACGGTATCATTGACGAAGTGGTCAGGCAGCGCGCCTAGCCGCCCGCGGCTGACCCCGGGCGGCGCGGACGCGCCGAGGCGCCCCGCCCGGCAGGGCGTGACGAGGGACCGCACCGGCGGCGAGCGACCGGGAACCACCGCGTCGGGGGGGCAACAGGCCGGTCGCATGCCGCGGCGGCGACCCCATGGGGCGGTTGCCGCCCAACGGGCGGACCCGCCTCGCCCGGCCGGGCGTTGGGTGACAGATGGCCAAGAAAACCGGCGAGCCGGAGATTCTGCGCTGCTCGTTCTGCAACAAGGACCAGAACGACGTCCGCAAGCTGATCGCCGGCCCGACCGTCTTCATCTGCGACGAGTGCGTCGAGGTCTGCAACGACATCATCGCCGACGACAGCCGGTTCGAGACCCGCGGCGGCCGGTCGTCCCTGCCGGTGCCCCAGGAGATCAAGAAGTTCCTCGACGAGTACGTCGTCGGCCAGGAGCAGACCAAGAAGAAGCTCTCGGTCGCCGTCTACAACCACTACAAGCGGGTCGAGATCCAGAAGCAGTCGCGCAGCCGGCAGGACACCGAGCTCACCAAGTCGAACATCCTGCTCATCGGCCCTACCGGCACCGGCAAGACCCTGCTCGCCCAGACCCTCGCCAAGCTGCTGTCGGTCCCCTTCACCATCGTCGACGCGACGACCCTGACCGAGGCCGGCTACGTCGGCGAGGACGTCGAGAACATCGTCCTCAAGCTGCTGCAGGCGGCGGGCGGCGACATCGAGAAGTGCCAGCAGGGCATCATCTACATCGACGAGATCGACAAGATCTGCCGCAAGGACGAGAACCCCTCGATCACCCGCGACGTCTCCGGCGAGGGCGTGCAGCAGGCGCTGCTGAAGATCCTCGAGGGCACGGTGGCCAACGTGCCTCCCCAGGGGGGGCGCAAGCACCCGCACCAGGAGTTCTTCCAGATCGACACCGGCAACGTGCTGTTCATCTGCGGGGGCGCCTTCGTCGGGCTCGACCAGACGATTCAGCGCCGCGTGGGCCGCAAGATGCTGGGCTTCGGGGCCGACATCAAGACCTCGAGCGAGCGAAACCTCGGCGAGACCCTCGAGCTCGTCGAGCCCGAAGACCTCATCCGCTACGGGCTGATCCCCGAGTTCGTGGGGCGGCTGCCGGTCATCGGGGCCCTGCACGAGCTCGACAAGCCGGCCCTCATGCAGATTCTCACCCAGCCCCGCAACGCCATCACCCGCCAGTACGAACGGCTCTTCGAGTACGAGAACGTCAAGCTGCAGTTCACGGAAGACGCGCTCGAGGCGATCGCCGAGTCGGCCCTCGAGCGCAAGATCGGGGCGCGCGGGCTGCGCATGATCATCGAGGACCTGATGCTCGACATCATGTACACCCTGCCGGGCCAGAAGAAGGTCCGCGAGTGCGTGATCACGCGCGAGGTCGTGCAGGCCAAGGGCGACCCGATCACCGTCATCGAAAAGGCTGGTTGATGGAAGTCTACGAAACCCTGCCCATCGTGCCGCTGCGGGACGTCGTCGTCTTCCCGCACATGATGATCCCGTTCGTCATCGGGCGGCCGTCGTCGACGCAGGCCCTCGAGCACGCGCTGCTGAAGGACAAGCGGATCTTCCTCGCGGCGCAGCAGCTCGCGGTGGTCGACGACCCCAAGCCCACGGACATCTACACGATGGGGTGCATCGCCAACATCGTGCAGAGCCTGAAGCTGCCCGACGGCAACATCAAGGTCCTCGTCGAGGGCCTCGATCGGGCCCGCGCGGTGGAGTGGAAGGAAGACAAGGGGTTCTACCGCGTCGTCGCCAAGCTCGTCCCCAAGCCCGACGACACCAACGAGGAGATCGAGGGGGCGATGAGCCGCGTCGTCTCGCTGTTCGAGCAGTACGTGAAGCTGTCGAACAACCTCCACTACGACGCGATGATCGCGGCCGTCCGGGTCGACGACGCCGGCAAGCTCGCCGACACCATCGCCGCCCACCTCGCGGTGGGGGTCGAGGAGAAGCAGAACCTGCTCGAGATCGTCCAGCCCCTGGGGCGGCTGACGCGCATCGCCACCCTGCTCGAGGCCGAGGTGGACAAGCTGCAGGTCGACCGCCGCATCCAGACTCGCGTGAAGAAGCAGATGGAGAAGGCGCAGAAGGAGTACTACCTCAACGAGAAGATGAAGGCGATCCAGAAGGAGCTGGGCCGCAAGGAGGACAAGGGCAGCGAGCTCGACGAGCTGAAGAAGAAGATCGAGGACGCGCGCATGCCCAAGGAGGTCGAGGAGAAGGCGGCCCAGGAGCTGAAGCGGCTCGAGGGCATGCCCCCGATGTCGGCCGAGGCGACGGTCTCGCGCAACTACCTCGACTGGCTCATCGCGGTGCCCTGGCACAAGAAGTCGCGCGAGAGCCGCGACCTCAAGAAGGCCGAGGCCATCCTGAACACCGACCACTACGGCCTCGAGAAGATCAAGGACCGCATCCTCGAGTTCCTCGCCGTCCGCACCCTCGTCCGCAAGCCGAAGAGCACCATCCTCACGTTCACCGGCCCCCCGGGGGTCGGCAAGACCTCGCTCGCCAAGTCCATCGCCCGCGCCACCAACCGCAAGTTCGTGCGGCTGTCGGTGGGCGGGGTGCGCGACGAGGCGGAGATCCGCGGCCACCGGCGCACCTACATCGGGGCGTTCCCCGGCCAGATCATCCAGATGATCAAGAAGGCCGGCACCATGAACCCGGTGTTCCTGCTCGACGAGGTCGACAAGATGTCGATGGACTTCCGGGGCGATCCGTCGGCCGCCCTCCTCGAGGTGCTCGACCCCGAGCAGAACCACACGTTCCTCGACCACTACCTCGACGTCGAGTACGACCTCTCGAACATCATGTTCGTGTGCACCGCCAACGTGCTGCACACCGTCCCCCAGGCCCTCCGCGACCGCATGGAGGTGCTGCAGCTCGCCGGCTACACCGAGCTCGAGAAGATTGAGATCGCCCGGACCTTCCTCGCCCCCAAGGCCGTGAAGGCGACGGGGCTCACCGACAAGAACATCCAGTTCAAGGACGAGGCGTTCGAGACCATCATCCGGCGTTACACCCGCGAGGCGGGGGTCCGCAGCCTCGAGCGCGAGGTCAACACCATCTGCCGCAAGGTGGCCCGCAAGGTGGTCCTCGAGGGCAAGCAGTTCTCGGAGGAGATCGCGGGCGAGCAGATCACCGGGTACCTCGGCGTCCCCCGCTACCGCCCGACGATGGCCGAGGAGCAGAACGAGGTGGGCATCGCCACGGGTCTGGCGTGGACCGAGGCGGGCGGCGAGCTGCTGCTCACCGAGTCGACCCTGATGCCCGGCAAGGGGCGGCTCACCCTGACCGGCAAGCTCGGCGACGTGATGCAGGAGTCGGCCCAGGCGGCGATGAGCTACGTGCGGTCGAAGGCCGAGGAGTTCGGCATCCAGAAGGACTTCCACCGGCGGACCGACGTCCACGTCCACGTCCCCGAGGGGTCGATTCCCAAGGACGGGCCCTCGGCCGGCATCACCCTCGCGACCGCCCTGGTGTCGAACCTCGCCAGCGTGCCGACGCGGCGCGACGTGGCGATGACCGGGGAGATCACCCTGCGGGGCAAGGTGCTGCCGATCGGCGGGGTCAAGGAGAAGGTGCTCGCCGCCCACCGGGCCGGCGTGAAGACCATCATCCTCCCCAAGGACAACGAGAAGGACCTCGCGGACATCCCCAAGCCGGTGCTCGACGTCCTCGAGCTGCACCTCGTCGAGTCGATGGACGAGGTGCTGAAGATCGCCCTCGCCGAGCCGCTCGTCTCGCTGCTCTCGGCCACGGAAGACGTCGAATCGGCGACCGCCGCCGACGGCGGCGTGATGCACTAGCCAGGAATCTGCGCCGCGGAACGGCGTGGACTCCCGGCGCGGCCGGCCGGCGCCAGGCGGAGCCGAAAGCGCGACGATTGGCGGGCTGGCGGCCCGGAAGATTCGGCTCGCAGCCGCGCTTCCCGCCCGGCCGCCTTCTCCGGGCGTCCGCGCGGCAGCCTCGGCGGCCCCTCGTTGGCGCCGGTCGCGTTTGATCAGCGGAACGGCCGACGTCCGGGCCGCGGTCCCCCCGGCGGATGAAGATTCACACCGCGGAGTTCGTCAGGAGCGTCGGCTCCGACAGCCCGCTCCCCGACCCGCGGCTTCCCCAGGTCAGCCTCATCGGCCGGTCGAACGTCGGCAAGTCGACCCTCATCAACGCCCTCGCGCGCCGCAAGATCGCGCGGGCCGGCGGCGCCCCCGGCACCACCCGCCTCCTCAACGTCTACCGCATCGTCCTCGCCCGGCGCCGCGGCGAGCTGCTGCTCATCGACCTCCCCGGCTACGGCTACGCCCGCGGCGGGGCCGAGAGCACCCGGGTCTTCGACCGGCTGACCGAACGGTACTTCCGTCACGACCCGGGGGCGCCGGACGAGCGGCCCGCACGCTCCGGCCCAGCGGGGCCGCCGGCGCCACGGGCGCCGATGGGGGCGATCCTGCTCGTCGACGCCCGGCATCCGGGGCTCGAGAACGACAGGAACGCCTTCACTTGGCTGACCGGGCTCGAGCTGCCCCTCGTCGTCGCCGCCACCAAGATCGACCGCCTCGCGCGCTCCGCCCGCCAGACGAAGCTGCGGGCGCACGAGAAGGCGCTGGCCCACCCGGTGCTGCCGGTCTCGGCGAAGCGCGGCGACGGCCTGCCCGAGCTGTGGACGGCGCTTCTCGCCCTCGCGACCGGGGCGCCGGCCCCGGGCACTGACGGCCGGCGACCGTCGCCGGCCGAGTGAAAGGCGCGCGGCAGGACTTCCCGGAACCGCCTCCGGCCGCCATCGCGGAGCGCGGCCGCTGGTTCGATCTCGCGCAGTTGGCCCCGTCGACCTGCCCGAGGGGGCGCTCGGCGGGGTCTCCGGTCCAGCCAGGACGCAGTCTGAATCGCAAGTCTGCTTTACGAATGGACGTCCGAATGTAAGGTAGAGCTGCCGACGGACGCGACGGGCGGAGACGGCGTTTCCGTCGAGCACGCTCCGCGCAGATGCGCCCGCCTGGAGTCGAATGCCGAGACTCGTGCGCGCGCCCTGAGCGTCAGCCGGCGGGCTCCGGGGACAGCGGCGGCAGGCCGACGGCGGCCAGCGCCTGCTCGACGGCCTGCTGGACGGGGGTGCCGGCCGCGAGGTCCGCCGCGGCTTGGCGGAGGACATCGGCCGCCACCCAGAAAGGCGCGCGCTGGGGCATCAGCTCGGTCAGCGCGCGGAAGAAGATCCGCTCGATCTGCTCGCGGTTGGCGGCGCCGGCGCCCTCGACCGCGATCCCGGTCGCCAGGTTCGTGCCTCCCTCGACGGCCAGATAGAACGCGTGGCTCAGGATCGTCGAGTTCCAGTGCACGGCGCCGTAGCAGCACCACTCCGGCACCCAGGCGAACAGCTCCGCGTTCACGAACAGGGCCCCGGAATAGAAGATGAACCGTTCGTCGAGCGGGTTCACGCCCAAAGCGAACTCGAAACGCAGGGGGTAGGCCCCCGTCTGCAGACCCCCCGACCACGGGTCCGACAGCGACCGGAGCGTTCCCGCCGCATACTCGCTGCCGTACTCGTAGTTGCCCAGCGCGCCCGCCCCCTCGTGGAAGAACCCGGTCGACACCCCGAAGATGTCGGAAAGGGCCTCGTTGAGGGCGCCCTCGTGGGACGACCCGATGATGAACTCGCCGTCGTCGCTGCAGACGGCCGGAGACGGCACCCACTCGTCCAATTCGATCTCGAAGAGAAACCGGGTCTCGGTGCAGGTGTGCGTCTCGCCCTCCCACTCGAAGCTCTTCGGTCCGAGCCGGCCGGTCACCGCCCCGCCGCGGAGCGGACCTCCGGCCCGCTCCGCGACGGAGAAGTGCGTGAGGCCGTGCATCAGCTCGTGGGCGACGGTGTGCAACGCGACCCGCGGCTGCGTCTCGTCCGAGCCTCGCGCCACCCGGCGCTGGCCGAAGACGTAGACGCCGGCGCCCTCCGGGCCGAACGGCGGTCGGTAGGCGAAGGCGTTGAAGAAGTCGTTGTTGACGATGCCGACGATGCGGCCGTTCCGGCCGTCGAGGCCCTGCCACCCGTGCCGCTGCGCAAAATAATCGTAGGTCCAGCCCATGTGCACGTGGCCGTCCACCACCGCGGGGTCGGCCCAGTCGTTGTCGTCGTCGGCCCCGATGTCGCTCGACGTCCAGCGCTGGACGCGAAATGGCCCCCGTTCGGTCAACCGAACGAGCCGCTCGATGTCGAAGCCGGCGTCGAGGGTGACGACCTCGCCCGGCCGCAGGCGGTCGCGCGCCTCGTAGCGCCCGCCCTCTCGCGACGTGCTGATCTTCTTCGTATCGCCCAGGAACCCGGCGCCGATGCCGACCGCGGACTGGGTGTGGAACATCGCCTCCCTGTGCACGACGGCGCCGTCGGCGGCGGACACGAAGTAGGTGTAATAGTCGTCCAGGGTCACGGGATAGGCCAGCTCGTAGGAGCCGTCGAACAACGGCAGGATCACCGGCTCCGGCGCGAGGCGATCGACGGGCCTCGCTCCGGTCCGCTGCACGAGGCTGCTGACGGCCTCGCCCGCGTTCACCGCCGGCGTGGTCCCCACGTCGACGTCGGTGTAGAGGGCGCCGAAGGCGGAGACCGTCGCGCCCCGGTCGAGCTGCCGCGACACGCCGCCCCCTTGCACCCGCACGCCCTCGTGGAACTGCGCCAGGTACTCGTGGGTGCGCCCCGGGAGGCTGCGGTCGTCGCGGCGCGACACGACGACGAGCTCGCCGCGCCGCGTCATGCCGTCGATCGCCGCATCCCACTGCCTCAGCCCGTCGACCCCGGCCGAATCGCCGACCGCGACGGACAGCTCTCCCGGCGACAGTTGGGACCACGCGTGCTGCCCGGTAGCCGGAATCACGGCCCCCGCGAGGACCGCTCCCGCGACGAGTCGCCTCACGCCGTGCATTCTCCGGATCCCTCGATGACGGTCGGGATGGCCAACGCTCCCAACCCTCGAGCCCGGGCTCGCGCGGCCTCGGCCCTCACTGGCCCAGTCCACGTCGGAGAACGAGCGAGCGGCAACGGACGGCCCCGGAGGCGGCGGGCGCCCGCCCGGGGCCGGCGAGGTCGTCATGCCCGATGACCCGCGGTCACTTCCGGCGCTCCTCCGGCACCCGGCAGCAACGGGTCTTCTCGGCGTTGGCAGGGCGCCGGAGCCGTCACTCGGTGGCCGGCCGCACCAGGCCGACGGCGACCATCGCCTGACCGATCGCCTGGTAGGCAGCGCTGCCGGTTCCGAACAGGTCGGCCGCCGACTGGATGACGACGCCCGCCGCCTGGAAGACGGACGGGGAGCTCGGCATCAAGTCGGTCATCGCACGAAAGAAGGCGCGTTCGATGTCACGGCGGTTGGCGCCGCCGACGCCCTCGACCGTCAGGCCCGTCGTCCGGTTCCGACCGCCTTCGACGGCCAGATAGAACGCGTGGCTCAGGATGGTGGAGTTCCAGTGGACGCCGCCGTAGCCCCACGTCGGGAGCCAGGTGAGCGTCCGGCCGCCGTCCACGGTGCCGATTCTCGAGAATTCGATGAACGGGCGGTCACGGAACTCGAAGGTCTCGGCCAGAAACCAGACCATCCCGCTGGAGGCGTCCGGGTAGCGAAGGTCGATCGGGAACGCGCTCCTCAACGGCACCGAGCCCGGATCGTCCATTCTCCTGATCCACACTCCCGTGTCCTCACCGTTCAGGTAGTCCGCGCGAAGCGGGCCTGTCGCCGGCTCGTGCAGCATGAACTCGACGGCCGTGCCGATGACGTCCGACAACGCCTCGTTGACCGCGCCTCCATGCGCCGCGAACAACCCGAGCCGACCCTCCTCGTTGCACAGGAAGCTGAACGAGAGACCGGTCAAGACCGGCGGAACCCACCCCTCGGGGTACGTGTAGCTTTCCCCGCAACGGGCCGTGAAGCCTCCCGGGAGCGTGAACTCCGCCGGCCCCGGGAAGCGCCAGACGCCGCCGAGGCCCTCGCCGGTCCGCCGGCTCACCGAGTGATACGTGACGCCGTGCATGATCTCGTGGGCAACGATGTCGGCCGCCACGAGCGGCACGCCGTCGGGCCATTGGCCGAACCCGACCTGCCCGGTTCCCTCCGGCCCGAAGGGAGGAGGAATCCAGAATGCGTTGGCGAAGTCGAGGCCGATGTTCACCATGATCATGAGGCGGCCGTTCCGGCCGTCCACGCCGTTCCAGCCCTGCTCGAGCGCCAGGTAGTCGTAGGTGAAGCCCGCGTAGGCGTGGGCGTCGACCACCGCCGTATCGGTCCAGTCGTTGTCGGGGTCGCTCGCCACGTCGCTCGGCCTCCAGACGCCCGCCGGGTCCTCGATGAGGAAGTCCGCCCGGTCCTCGTCGTGGCGCATGTCGAGGGTGACCGTCTCGGCGGGACGCAACCGGTCGTACGCCCGATACTGCCCGCCGGCCTCGGAGGTGCTCAGCTTCTTGCGTTGACCCTGAATGCCGGCCCCGACGCCCACCGACGCGGCCTGCTCGACCACGTTGCTCTCCGCGTGCACGATCCTCCCGCCGTGGGCGTCGAGATAGTACGTCTGCCGGTCGGTCATCGGCATCCGCCACGCGAGGACGTGGGTATCGAAGAGGGTAGGCAGGATCACGAGGGTCGGCGTTCCGACGGTCGCCGGCCCGGCGCCCGTCTGCTCCGCGATCAGGGCCAGCGCATCGTCGCCGGGCACGAGCGGCGTCGTGTCGACGTCGATCCCCTCGTGGAGGGTGCCGAAGATCGAGACGGTCACGCCGCCGGCGAGCTGCCGGGATATCCCGCCGCCGACGACCGGAACGCCCGCGTGGTACTGCCTGAAGCTCTCGTGAACGCGCTCCGACAGGTAGCGGTCGGGCGTCCGGGACGCGAGCACGAGCTCGTCGTTCCGCTCCAGCGCGTCGATCAGCTCGTCGGTACGGCGCAGCTCCGACAGCCGGGCTTCGGTAACCGCGATCTCGTGGCGGCCGACCGGCTCCTGTCCCGCCATGCCGACAAGGGGAGCCGCAAGCGCCGCGGCGGCAACGGGTCCCCGGATAGCGTGCTGTCGCATCTGCATCGTTACTCCGGCAAGCTGTACGGAAATGGTCGGCGGGCTCGAGACCGGAGACGCCCGCATGCGATGCTTGCAGGGTCCCGCCCCGGAGGGGCGTGACTCGCAGACGGGAGGGAACTGCGTCGAACACCGGCCCGGCCCGCGGCCGGTGCAGCGCGGCGCACCGACCGCCAGACACGCATGGCCCCCGCGAGGCGGACCACTGTCCCCAGTCTACGTCAGGGAGCCGATGGCGGCAACCGCCCCGCCGGGCCGGCCGTTCCGGGCCGTGTCGGGCCGTGGGGCCTCCGAGGCGGAATCGGTATACTTGAGGGCCGGGCCGGCGTCCGACCCATGCCGGAACAGCTCGCCGACAGGAGACAGTCACCATGCGATGGACGCGTCAGAGCCTCGCCGCCCTCGCCCTCGTGCTCGCCGTCGCGACCGCGGCGGCGGGGCAGGCCGGCCGCGAGGTCTTCCCGTTCCCGGTCACCACCTTCGCGCTCGACAACGGGCTCACCGTGGTCGGCGTCGACTACGACAGCCCCGGCATCGTCGCCTACTACACGGTGGTGCGCACCGGCTCGCGCAACGAGGTCGAGCCGGGCTTCTCGGGCTATGCGCACTTCTTCGAGCACATGATGTTCCGCGGCACCGAGAAGTACCCCACCGAGGCCTACAACGCGGTGGTCAAGCGCATCGGGGCCGACTCGAACGCGTTCACCACCACCGACTGGACCACCTACTACATCGTCGCGAGCTCGGACGCGCTCGAGACCATCGTCGACCTCGAGTCCGACCGCTTCCGCAACCTGCGGTACTCCGAGGAGGACTTCCGCACCGAGGCCGGGGCCATCCTCGGCGAGTACAACCTGAACTTCTCGAACCCGGTGGCGCTGCTGCGCGAGACCCTGCAGGACCTCGCGTACACGACGCACCCCTACAAGCACACGACGATCGGCCTCCTCGAGGACATTCGGGAGATGCCGAACCACTACGACTACAGCCTGCAGTTCTACGACCGCTACTACCGGCCCGAGAACTGCATCGTCGTCGTGGTCGGCGACTTCGACCAGGCCGAGCTCGAGCGGCTCGCCCGCGAGTACTACGGGGGGTGGGAGCGCGGCGACTTCGAGCCGCAGATTCCGGCGGAGCCGCCGCAGACCGAGGCGCGCTCGACCCGCATCGCGTGGCCCAACCCGACCCTGCCGTTCCTGATGATGGGCTATCACGCGCCGGCGTTCTCGGACGAGCGCATCGACATGCCCGCCCTCGACGTCCTCTCGCAGCTCCTGTTCTCGCAGACCTCGCCGCTCTTCCGCAGGTTGTACCTGGAGGAGCAGGTGGTCGACGCGCTGCAGGGGGGCGCCCTCGACAGCCGCGACGCGCCGCTCTTCACGATCATCGCGCGCATCACCGACCCGGCCCGGGTCGAGTACGTGCGGGACGCGGTGGTCGCCGAGATCGAGCGGCTGAAGACCGAGCCGGTCGACGAGGCGGTGCTCGCCGCCACCAAGTCGCACATGCGCTACGCCTTCGCGATGGGGCTCGACAATCCCGGCGCGATCGCCCAGACGCTGGGGCACTACCTGCAGCTCACCCGCGATCCGGAGACCGTGAACCGGGTCTACGCGCTGTACGACGCGGTCTCGCCGGAGGACATCCGGATGGTGGCCAACCGCTATTTCGCCGACACCAACCGGACGGACGTCGTGCTGACGCAGGAGGAAACCCGATGACCGGCGCAGCCCTTTCCCGAGCCTGCCGGGCCATGACCGACACCGGCCGGACGGAGGTCGTGCCGACCCTGGAGGAACCCCGATGACCGCCGCAGTCCTTCTTCGACGCCGCCGGGCCATCACCGCCGGTTCGGGTTCCCGCTCCGTGCGCCTTTCGCGACGCACGCCCGCGTGTCGGCGCCGCCCGCCGCTCACGCCCGGCCTGGGAGCCGGCGGCGGGG
>JAJEEA010000317.1 GCA_022821235.1 Vicinamibacteria bacterium | reverse complement strand
CGCGACGGCGCCGCCCCGCGGGCCTGGCCCCGCCGGCGTCAGGCGCACCCGCTGGTGGCGCCACAGTTGACGCACTTGTAGCAGCTTCCGTTGCGGATCATGATGGCGCCGCAGGTGGAGCACGACGGCGCGTCCTGATCGTTCTGGATCGCGAACGGCGCGCCCCGGCCAGCCGTCCCCCTCGCGGCCGACGGCGCGGCCGGCCCGGTGCCCGAGCCACCGCCCGCGAGCTCGGCGGCATCGGCCGGCTCGGCCCCCGCCGTCACGTTGACCCCCGCGCGGAACTGCGCCTCCGGAGACAGGAACTTGGTCGCCATCCACCGGAAGATGTAGTCGACGATCGACTTTGCGATCGCGACGTCCCGGTTCCGGGTCCGCCCTGACGGCTCGAACCGCACGTGGCTGAACTTGTCCACCAGCACCTGCAGCGGCACCCCGTACTGCAGCGCGTAGGACACCGCCTGGGCGAAGGCGTCGGCGAAGCCCGAGATGGTCGAGCCCTCCTTGGCCATCACCAGGAAGATCTCGCCCGGCGCGCCGTCCTCGAAGAGCCCCACGGTGATGTACCCCTCGTGGCCGGCGATGTCGAACTTGTGGGTGATGGCCTGGCGCTCGTCCGGCAGGCGGCGGCGGGACGGCCCTGCCCCGGACGCCGCGACGGCGTCGGACGCGGCCGCGCCCGCGGACTCGGCGGCCGGACCCTTGCGGGTGGTGTTCAACGGCTGCGTGCGCTTGCTGCCGTCCCGGTAGATGGACACCGCCTTGGTGCCGAGGCGCCACGCGTCGAGGTACGCCTGCTCGATCTCCTCGACCGTCGCGTCGGGCGGCACGTTGATGGTCTTGGAGATGGCGCCGGAGATGAACGGCTGCACCGCCCCGATCATCCGGATGTGCCCCATGTGGTGGATCGACCGGCGCCCGCGGGCCGGCTTGAAGGCGCAGTCGAACACCGGCAGGTGCCCGGGCTCGAGGTCCGGCGCGCCCTCGATCGTCTCGTGCTCGTCGATGTAGGCCACGATGGCGTCGACCTGCGGCTCGTCGTACCCCAGGTTGCGCAGGGCCATGGGGACGGTGGTGTTCACGATCTTCATCAGACCGCCGTCGACGAGCTTCTTGTACTTGACGAGGGCGATGTCGGGCTCGACCCCGGTGGTGTCGCAGTCCATCATGAACCCGATGGTGCCGGTGGGGGCGAGCACCGTGGCCTGGGCGTTGCGGTAGCCGTGGACCTCGCCCAGCTCGACCGCGTCGTCCCAGGCGCGGGACGCCGCCGCGAACAGCGGGCCGGGGACGCGCTCGGAGTCGACGCCCCGCAGCGCGTCGCGGTGCTTGCGCATCACCCGCAGGAACGGCTCGCGGTTCCCGTCGAACCCCGCGAACGGACCGCCGTGATCGCGCGCGATGCGCGCCGACTGCGCGTAGGCCTCGCCGGTCATGAGGGCGGTGAGGGCGGCGGCCCAGTCGCGCCCCTCGTCGCTGTCGTAGGGAATGCCCCGCGACATCAGCAGCGCCCCGAGGTTGGCGTAGCCGAGGCCGAGGGGGCGGTAGTCGTGGCTGTTGCGCGCTATCGCCTTCGTCGGATAGCTCGCGTTGCCCACGATGATCTCCTGCGCGGTGATCATCGTCCGCACCGCGGCCGCGAACGCGGCGGCGTCGAACTGCCCCTCCTCGTCCAGGAACTGCATGAGGTTGAGCGACGCGAGGTTGCACGCGGAGTCGTCGAGGAACATGTACTCCGAGCAGGGGTTCGAGGCCTTGATGCGGTCGGTGTTCGGGCAGGTGTGCCAGTCGTTGATGGTGGTGTCGAACTGCATGCCGGGGTCGCCACACACGTGGGTGCCCTCGGCGACGAGGCGCATCAGGTCGCGGGCGCGGTGGGTCTCCATGACCCGGCGCGGGTCGGTCACCGCCCGGGTCTCCCACGCCTCGTCGTCCACGACCGCGCGCATGAAGTCGTCGGGCACCCGCACGCTGTTGTTCGAGTTCTGGAAGAACACCGACGAGTACGCGGTGCCGGTGAACGACCCGTCGTACCCGGCGTCGATCAGCGCCCAGGCCTTCCTCTCCTCATCCACCTTGCAGTTGATGAACTCCGCGATGTCGGGATGGTCGGCGTTCAACACCACCATCTTGGCGGCCCGCCGGGTCTTCCCGCCCGACTTGATGACCCCGGCGAAGGCGTCGTACCCCTTCATGAACGAGACCGGCCCCGAGGCGGTCCCCCCGCCGGCCAGCAGCTCCTTCGACGACCGGATCGACGACAGGTTGGTGCCGGTCCCGGAACCGTACTTGAACAGCATCCCCTCGGTCCTGGCGAGGGTCAGGATCGACTCCATCGTGTCGTCGACCGAGTTGATGAAGCAGGCCGAGCACTGGGGCGCCTTCTCGAACCCGCAGTTGAACCACACCGGACTGTTGAACGCGGCCTTCTGGAAGACGAGGAGGTGCTTGAGGTCGTCGCTGAACGCCTGCAGGTCCGCGTCGCCGGCGAAGTAGCGGTCCTTGCGGGCCCACCCGGTGATGGTGTCGACCACCCGCCCGATGAGCTGCTTGACGCTGCGCTCGCGCTCGGGGGTGCCCAGCACGCCGCGGAAGTACTTGGACACGACGATGTTGGTGGCCTGCTGCGACCAGAACGCGGGCACCTCCGCGTCGCGCTGCTCGAAGACCAGCTCGCCCCGCTCGTTGCCGATGACCGCGCTCCTCGACGCCCACTCGATCTCGTCGAACGGATCGGACCCTGCGTGCGAGAAGTACCGCGGGAACTCCAGGCCCCGGCGATCGGCCTCCGACGGCGGGGCGTCCACGTTCGCCGTCACCGTCTCGGGTTCTCGGACAGCGCTTCTCTGCATCGGGCCAACTCCTCGATCTTGTCCTTGGATGTGTTCGAACAGGTGGATTTGCTATATCTTGGACTGGGCTGACACAGTAACCACAACATCTAGTGTTGTCAAGACCTCGAGCGGTCGTGTGATAGAGTCCCGCCCATGTCGAGCGAGGAGTCGTCCGGGCATTCCCGGCCGGGAATCGACGCCGTGCCCGAACAGGATGAGGGCGGCGCCGACGAGCCGCGCCCGGGACCCGCACCCCTCGACCACGCGGCCCCCGAGAGCCCCGGACCGCCCCCCCTGAAGACCCCCGACCCGGCGCCGACCCTCCACCGGCGCCTCACGGCCGCCGGCGAGGTGGTCCTCTGCTCCGGCTTCCCGACACAGTTGACCCTCGTCGTGCTGCTGGGCATGCTGGGAACGGGGCCGACCGACGGCTCGGGCGAGCTCTCGCTCGCCTACGTCGTCACCCTGTCGCTGGTCGACGCGGCGGTGATTCTGGCCCTCGTCTGGATGCTGATGCGGGCCCGCGGCGAGCATCCCGTCGCGGTGATGGTGGGCCGGCGGCCGATCCGCTCCGAGCTGCTGCTCGGGCTGGCCCTCGTGCCCGCCGCCCTCCTGGTCGTCGCGGCGGCGTTCGCGGTCCTTTCCCGCGTCGCTCCCGAGCTGCGCAACGTCCCCGAGAATCCGCTCGAGGCGCTCATCACGACACCCGCCGCCGCGTTGACCTTCGCCGCGGTCGCGGTGGTCGCCGGCGGGCTGCGGGAAGAGGTGCAGCGCGCCTTCATCCTGCACCGCTTCGAGCAGCACCTCGGCGGCGCGGCGGTCGGTCTCGTGGTGTTCAGCGTGGCCTTCGGCCTCGGCCACCTCGTGCAGGGCCGGGACGCGGCCATCATCACCGGCCTGCTGGGGGCGTTGTGGGGGGTGCTGTACCTGGCCCGCCGCAGCATGGTGGCGCCGTTCGCCTGTCATGCCGGCTTCAACGCGACGGAGGTGCTCATCGTCTACGTCGGGAGCGGGGCGGGATGACGGCGGGCGACCGCCGCCCGGGTCGCCCGCAACCGGCGGACTCCCGCGTCAAGGCGTGACCCGGATGACCGCGGCACGGGCCGGGAGCGACGCCAGCCAGTCGTCGATCACGGCCTGCTGGGCCGCCGTCGCCGGCGGGGGGAACCGCCGCGCCAGGTAGCGCTCGATACGCAGATCGTCCCGCACCACCTGCTCGAAGTCCCGCGGCGCGTATCCCGTCGCGGCCAACGCCGCGGCGAGCCCGCGAGGGCCGCCGAGACGCCGCTCGATCTGCCCCATGCGGGCGTCGACCTCGTCCTGGAGCGGGTCTTCCACGACATAGCGGGCCGCCTCGTCCAGAATCAACCGTCGTTCGATGAGGCGCTCGAGCGCGGTCGGAACCGGGTCGGCGGCCCCCGAGGGCTCCACCAGCCCCGTCTCCAGGAACAGGCGAACGTCCGACAGCAGGATGACCTGTCCGCCGACCACCGCGAGGACGCGGTCGAGGAGTTGTCCGACCCCCGGCGGCGACTGTCCGGCGCCCATCGCGGGACGCCGGTCGCCACCCGCGGCCAGGGCGGCCACCAGCACGCACAGCCCCACGACCTTCCCCCGCCGTTTCGGCACCGTCGACCGCTCCCGCGCCACGCCGGACGAGCCCCCGACCGCGGCCCCCGCCAGCCCGCCAATCGTCGCCGAACGCGACCGCACGGCCGCGCTGCGGCCTCCGCTCGGCGCCCGACCGACCCGCCTGGAGTCCGCGCCGTTCCGCACCGCAGACTCCTGCCCCGCCAATCGTCGCCGAACGCGACCGCAAGGTCGCGCTGCGGCCTCCGCTTGGCCCAACCAACCCGCCAGGAGCCCGCGTCGCCCGCGGCGCCGACTCCTAGAACGCCTGCCCGATGCTGAGGTGCAGCGCCGTCAGGCTCTCCCGCTCGCCGCCGAACTCCCGCCGATCGAGCTTGAACCCCAGGTCGATCCGGATCGGGCCGATCGGCGAACGATACCGCACGCCGAAGCCGGCCGCCCCGCGAATGCCCGCCAGATCGAGGTTGCCCACCCGGTCCAGCACGTTGCCGGCATCGAGGAACCCCACCACCTGGAGCGGCCCGAACACCGGCACCCGCAGCTCCGAGTTCAGCACGATCATGGCGTTCCCGCCGGTCGGGAAGCCGTTGGCGCCGATGGTCGACTCGTCACCGAGACGGTCGAGGGCGAAGCCCCGCACGGTGGAGTCGCCCCCGGCGAAGAACCGCTCGCTCGCGGGCAGGGTGTGGACGAAGGTCAGCTCGGCCACTTCCCGGAGCACCGGAAGACCCTGGTCGTTCAGCACCAGGGTCGACGCCTGGATGAACGTGGAGGTGAAGCTGCGGGCCAGCCCCAGGCGCCCCCCCGCGGCGAAGACGGCGTCGCCGGGCAACTGCCGGTACAGGAACCCCTGAAGGACGGTCTTCGTGAACCCGACGGCGGAGCCGAGCAGGGACGAGGACGCTTCCACGTCGACCGCCAGCAGGGTGCCTCCCGTCGGCTCGAGCGGGTCCGTCCGCGTGTCCCGGATGAGCCCCGCGGAGAGGGTCGAGAGCCTCACCGCGGGAAACAGCCGGTCGACGAGCGGGCGGTCCGCGGACTGAAGCTGCTCGTTCGCGATTCGGTTCACCCCGAGGGTATGACCCACGCGCGCGGTCATCGCGGTCCCGATCAGGCGCCGCAGCTCGGTGTTCACGCCGCGGCTTATCAGGTCGAAGCTCGGGCGAATCACCTGCTCGGCGAACCCCGACACCAGGAGGTCTCCGGACTGGCCGAACGCCCGGGGCTCGCGGAAGTTCACGAGAAACCGGTACTCGTTGAACGCCAGGTCGGTCCGCGAGACCTCGCCGGCGGGTCCCCCCCGGGGCCACAGACTGACCCGGGTGTACAGGTCGACGGACCGGTTCTTGCCCCACAGGTTGCGCCGGCCGATCTCGAAGAAACCGCGCGGGGCGAACTCGAGCTGCTCGGCCGCCACCCCGCTGGCGGCGGCGCGAAGCCGCTGGCTCGCCTCCATCCCCCCGCCGTAGCCGACGCTCGTGGCCGGCGCCTCCTCGACCACCACCACGACGTCGCGCCGATCCGCGGCGCCGTGGCTGAACTCCCGGAGCTCGATGCGCCGGAAGATCCCCAGCGCGGTGAGGCGGCGGCGGGTCTCGTCGATCTCGTCCCGCCCCAGCGGCTCGCCGGGGCGCAGGGCGAGCTCGCGCCGAATGGTGGAGGCGGAGATCTGCCGGTTCCCCACGATCAGCACGTGGTCCACGAAGACCTGCGGCCCCTCGCGCACCAGGAACGCGACGTCGGCGGCCTCGCCCGACTCGTCGAAGCGCGGCTCGACGTCCACCTGCGCCGCCTCGTACCCCTCGTTGAGATAGCCCAGCAGAAGCGCCGCGGCGGCGGCCCGGGCACGCGGGGCATGGAACGGGTCGCCGGGTCGAACCTCGATCGAGGCGGCGAGCTCGGCCCCGGTGAAGGCGGTCACGCCCTCGAACGTGACGGCGCGGACCATCGTGGCCGGCCCTTCGGCGATGGCGACGAGCAGGCGCGCGGGCGCCACCGCGGGCTCGGCGCCGCCGGCCGGCGAGGCCGCTTCGACGATCTCCGTCCGCACCTCGACCTCGACGCCGCGGTAGCCGCGCCGCTCGTAGGCGGCCCGCACGGCGGCGGCCCCCGCCTCCACGCCGTCGATGACCAGCGCCTCCCCCGCCTCGACCTCGAATAGCGCGGCCAGCTCCGCCTCCGGCAGCGCCCCGTGCCCGGTGAACCCGACCTCGTCGACCACGTAGCGTGCGCCCCGTTCGACGGAGAACACGACGGCCAGTTGACCCGGCTCCTCCAGACGGCCGTGGGTCACCTGCGCGTCGCGGTAGCCGAGCTCCCGCAGGTGGGTCGTGATGCGCAGGCTGGAGTCCTCCAGCAGGTCCTCGTCGATCGATCCTTCCCGGGCGATGGGCACGAGCTCGTCCACCCGTGCCCCGGGGACCGGATCTCCCTCGAAACGGATGGCGACCTGCGCACCGGTCCGGACGTCCAGGTCGAGCGACACGTCCAGCCCGTCGGGGCCCGGTACGGCGGCGTGGGAGAAGCGCGCGGCATAGAACCGCCGGGCCCGGACCTCGGCCTCGTACTCGGCGAGGCGGCGATCGATCTCGGCCGGGTCGTAGGGCTCCCCTTCCCGCACGCCGAGCCGGTTCAGGACGACGGGCCGCCGGGGGGGCTCGACCCCGCGGACCCCGATGCTCGCGATGCGCGCCGCCGGGCCCGGGTCGACGTCGATGACGAGCCGGCCGTCCGGGGCCGGCGGCCGCGGCCTGATGCGCGCCGCGAACCGGCCCGCGTCGCGATAGTACTGGTCGAGGAGGGCCGCGGCGGCGTCGACCTGGTCGGGCGACACGCGGCCTCCCAGCCGGCGCCGGACGAGGGCCGCCGCCTCCTCGACGGGGCGGCCGCGGGGGTCGAGCACCTCCATGCCGCCCGCGCCGCGGAAAGGCGCCAGGTCGTAACGCAGGCTGACGCCCTGCGCGACGGCGGCGGCGCTGGCCCGAACGTCGACGAACTCGCCCAGGCTGAACAGGTGGGTGAGGCTCTCGCGGACCTGCCGCATCGACAGGGGCAGGCCGGGACGCGTCTCGATGAAGTCGAGCAGCGAGGGCTCGTCGACGGGCCGCCCGTCACGGAACAGCCGCACCTCGGCGACGTTCTGCCCCGCGAGCGCCGCGGGGTCGGCGGCGCCGGCGGCCGGCGCGGCGAGGGCCAGCGCGGCTCCCGCCGCGCCGGCGATGAGGGCGCGGCTCAAAACGCATGCCTCACGCGAAAGTCGAGGGCGTAGGTGCGATCCTCGTTCTGCGAGAGGATCCACGTCAGCCGGTCGCTCTGGTCGTGCTCGAGGACGACGAGGAGATCGCGGTTGGCGCCGCTGATGGCCCGCGAGAGCGTGATGTGGGTCCGGTCGGATATCCGCTTGCCGATGAGCATCCGCGCCGTCGGGCTGAGCTCCGCCGACTGATGCGAGGACGGGTCGCCGAGCGACGGCGTGATCTGGAACGTGTCGACCCCGAACGAGTCCTGCACGACGCGGCCGACGCTCGAGGAGAGGGGGCTCGTCAGCAGGCGCGCGGCCCCGGCCTGGAACCGCTGCTGCTGGGCCAGCTCGGGCGCGCGCGCGGCGCGGAGGTCGGCGCTGAGGGGGTCGCGGATGTCGCCGAGCAGCAGCGAGAAGATGTCGACCTCGGGCAGGGGCGGATCCGAAGACAGGACGGGCACCAGCCCGTCCGGCGTGCCCGTCGCCCGGACCATGACCCGATAGGTCTGACCGGGCACGCGGACGTCGGTCTCGACCTCGATGTCGACGAACGGCTCGATGCGGTTCAGGTTGGCGAACCCGATGGTCCCGTGGTTCAGGCGGTAGCGGTTGCCCTCGAAGAACGCCGTGCCCCGCTCGAGCTCGACCGTCCCGAGCAGCACCGGCTGCTCGAAGGTGCCCTGCAGGGTCAGCTCGGCGCTCGACTCGATGCGGGCGAGGCTGTTGTCGATGCGCAGGGTGGACGGCGCCTCGATCCGGACGTCGAAACGCAACGGCAGCCCGGTCTCCGCCGTCTCGCCCCCGTCGGCGTCGCCGCCCCCGAGCAGCCCGACCGCGACCTCGTCGAACCCGCCGAGGAGCACCGCGTCGCGCACGTTGACGGCGCCGGCGAGGACCGGCCGGGCCGGGGGGCCGCGCAACACCAGGTCGGTGTCGACGTTCGACCGGAACCCCTCGGGAAACCGTAGCTGCATGTCCCGTCCGGTTGCGGTGATCCCCAGCTCGCCGAGGGTGAACCCGTCCACCCCGGCCCGCCCCCCGAGCTGGACGGGACCCGAGCCCATCGACGCCACGAGCTCGTCGAACCGGACGCCGCCCCGCTCGAAGACGATGCGGCCGTCGATGTCCTCGAGCGCGTGCGGCAGCGAGATGTGACGGATGCGCCCGTTCCGCACCGCCGCTTCCCCCATCAGCACCGGCTGCCGCACGGTGCCGGTGACCTCGGCGTCCACCACGGCCGAGCCGGACCCCCGCAGGCTCTGGAACATCCCCTGGAGAATGTCGAGGTTGGCGTTGCCGTCGACGCCGACCGAGACCTCGTCGGCGCCGAGGTCCACCACCCCCGAGAGATCGAGGGCGGTGCCGTCGCCGGCCAGCCGCAGCCGATCGATGCCGACGACCCGCCGGTCGAGGCTCAGGCGGATGGGGCCGTCGTTGCTGATCTCGTAGTCGAGGAGGCTCGCCCGCATGCGCGGGACGGTGGCCGTCGCGTCGAGGCGGTCCCAGTCCCGCAACGGGCCGACGACGTTCAGCGAGCCGCTCAGCACCGCCCTCGTGTAGGGCGACCACTGGGGGACGAACATGCGGACGTAGGGGTCGAGCGACCAGTCCGCGACGCGCAGCGAGAGGTCGGCGTCCTGCTCCCCCGAGAGGGTCACGCGCCCCGCGGCGGAGAACGCGAAGGTCGACGACGCCCCCTCCATGTCCACCCGGAGGTCCCCGTCCCGGATGTCGAGCCGGCCGGTGATGTGGCCGACCTCCTCGTCCCCGATGTGCAGGTCGCTGACGGTGGCGCGGATCTCGTAACGGGGGTTGTCGAGGAACCCGACCCCGGACGCGGTGCCCGCGATGGTGCCCGACGGGGGCCGCGGCAACTCGGGCAGGAACGCCAGCGAGGCGACCTCGACGCCGCGCGCGTCCAGGTCGAACGAGTAGGACGCGTCCCACTCGATGAACGCGGCCCCCGTCGCCGAGCCCGCGCCCTTGCGGATGTCGAGCCCGTTCAGCCGGACCCCGGTGCCCTCGAAGCGCAGGTCGGCGGACGCGGAGTCGAAGGGCTCGCCGTAGGCGGTCGGACGATCGAGGCGCAGCCGCCCCACCCCGAACAGCCGCCGGTAGGGCCCGTAGAGCCGCATCTCGCCGGTGGCCGGCCCCTCGATGAGATAGCCCTCGGTGAGCCCGAACGCGGCCCGGATGCTCGCGGCGGGGAACGACTCGAGCCGCACGAGCGCGTTCATCTCCTCGCCGCCGTCGCGCCGGGGCCGGCTCAGCGAGAACCGCCCGTCGATCGCCATGGCGGCGTCGCCCCGGCGGAAGTCCCCGTCGATGACGTCGAGATACGAGTCCTCCACCACGAACTCGCCGCGGCCCGTGCCCCAGTCGACGTTCCAGGCCCGCACGTCCTCGCCGGCGAAGGTCGCCTCGACGCGCGGCGACGCGAGGTCGCCGAGCAGCACGCCGTCGAGGGTGCCGTAGCCGTCGACCGCGAAGGCGTCGGTGGGCGTGCCCGCCGCGGTCATGATCGCGGCCATCAGGCGATCGCTCTCCTGCCAGTTGGCGCTCGCCACGTCGAAGGCGATGCGGGTGTCCGCGCCCCACGCGGTGCGCCCCCCGAAGGCGACGTGGGTCGACGGCGTGGCCAGGTACGCGTCTCCCACCTCCAACCCCCCGCTCGTCGCCCGGTACTCGACCTGCCCGCCGAGGGGAAACGTCCGGGTCGTCAGGTCCGGCGGCCGGTCCCGCCGCCCGGCCACCCCCGCCGCCGCCCCGGGGTCCGGTTGGGGGCCGGCGAGCCGCACGCCGGCCGGCGGAGCGAGCCGGACCGCGCCCTCGGCGGCGAAGTCCGCGAAGCCGCCGATCGGCCACTCGAGAAGGTTGCGGCCGGACGCCCGGCCCGTGGGTCGAACGCCGCGCACCTCGACGGCCCGCGCGAGCGGCGCGAGCCCGATACCGGCGTAGCGGACGTCGAACGCCGCCCGCCCGGGCCCGCTCGCGCCGAGGGGGGCCATCGTGAAGTCGAAGGCCGCGTCGCCGCCGTAGGGGGAGGCCTCGGCGTTCCGGACCTCGAACAGGTCGTGCCGCCACGTCAGGTCGCCCGCCATGTTCGGGAACCGCAACTGATTGATGCCCGCCTCGGCGCTCGTGAACGAGCCCCGGAGGTCGTGCCCCCCCTCGAACTTGTGGAACGTGCCGCGGAAGCGCGAGAAGCCGGCGGCGGTGAAGTCGTCGTCGGCGAAGAAGATCTCGCGCATGCGGGCGAGGTCGATGTCCGACTCGAGCGTGTAGGACATCTCGGGGAAGCTCGACAGGTCGACGTTGCCCTCGAGACGCGTCGTCGCCCCGTCGGTGACCAGGTCGATGCGCGTCAGCTCGACGTCGGCGCCGTCGATCAGGAAGTCGGTGTCGAGATCGATCCACATCGGCTCGAAGTCGCCGATCTGCAGGACGCCGCCCGCCGAGGCGGCACGGCCGCGGTAGTCGAGGACCTTGGTGATGGTGAAGTCCATGTCCGGCAGGTCGACGGTCCAGTCCGACCCGTGGTCCTCGTAGCGGAACTCGCCGTCGGACGCGCTCAGGTACTGCAGGGTGGTGACGAACCGCCGTCCCGCTTCCGCGTCCGGATCGACCGGAGCCGCGGGCACCGCTTCCGACGCGGCGTCGGCGCGCTCCTCGGGGGCGCCGTCGGCCTCCCCATCCCTCTGCCGCACGAAGGCGGGGAAGCTCTGGCGCCCGTCGGGAAACGACTCGGCCAGCATGCGCCAGTCCCGCATGTACACCGCGTCGGCGAGGAACTCCCCCTGCAGCAGCGCCGACCAGACGACCGACAGGGAGATCTCGCCCGCGGTGAGGAAGGGGCGATCGCCCGGGTTGAGACCGCCGATGGTCAGGTCCTCGACGCCGAACCGACCGCTCGCCAAGTAGATGCGGATCCGCCCGATGCTGACCTCGCGGTCGAGGTAGCCGCCCAGTGCCCGCTCCGCCCGGGCCCGCACGGCCGGGCCGAGGTCGATCGTCACGAGCCCGACGAGGGCCGCCGCGACCACGACGGCGCCTCCCGCCACGCTCCGTCGCACGTAGCGGCGGGTCCACCAACGGGTCACGGCGGAACGCAGCGCAACCAGCGGGGAGGTCCTCGCCTGCGGCGCCGCCTCCGCCGCCGGCGAGCCCGACTCGCGGACACGCGGCGAATCGCCCTCCGGCGACGCCGGGCCGGGCGCCGCCGGACCGTCCCCGATCGACTCCGCCTGCCGCGCGGGCATCGGCTCGGGCACCGGCGGTGCCGGCCGGGAGCCGTCGGCCGGCGACTCGACCTCGCCCCCGGCGGGC
>JAJEEA010000022.1 GCA_022821235.1 Vicinamibacteria bacterium | reverse complement strand
CCCAACCGACCCGGCGAGGCGTCTGCGCCGTCCTACAGCCCGGACGCCCGGGGTTCCCGACTGCGCTGAAACGCGTCGCTGCCGACCACGCCGAGCACGAACGAGGCCATCCGGTGGTCGTTCGCCTCGGCCGCGCGGGTGATGGCGCGGATGGCCGGCTGGTCGAAGTGCTCGACCCGCCGGCCGATCGCGAACGCCAGCAGGTTCTCGGTGAACGTGCGGACGAGCGGGATCGGCCGCGCCATCAGGGCGTCGACGAGCTCGCGCGGGGTCGACACCGGGGTGCCGTCGTAGTAGTCGCCGCGCGTGTCGAGGGGGACGCCGTGCTCGCGCACCCGCCACTTCGCGGTGACGTCGAAGTTGTCCAAAGCGAGTCCGATGGGGTCGATCAGCCGGTGGCACGAGCTGCACGCGGGGTTCGACCGGTGCATCTCCATGCGCTCGCGGGTCGTGAGGCGCCGGCCGTCGCGGGTCTCGTCGGTCTCCTCGAGGGCCGGAATGTCGGGGGGCGGCGGGGGCGGCGGGGTGCCGAGCAGCACCTCCATGACCCACTTGCCGCGCAGCACCGGCGACGTGCGGTTCGCGAGCGACGTCAGCACGAGGATGCTGCCGTGCCCGAGCACGCCGCGCCGGGTGTCGTCGGGATAGGTGACGCGCCGGAACTGGCGGCCCGCCACCCCGGGAATGCCGTAGTGCCGGGCGAGCCGCTCGTCGACGAACGTGTAGTCGGCCCGGTAGAGGTCGAGCAGGCTGCGGTTCTCCTGCACGAGGTTCGCGAAGAACAGCTCGGTCTCGCGCCGCATCGCGCGGGCGAGGTTCTCGTCGTAGTTGGGGAAGAAGTTGGGGTCCGGGCGGACCTTGTCCATGTCCTGCAGGCGAAACCACTGCGCCGCGAAGCGGGTGCCGAGGGCCTCGGCGCGGGGGTCGGCGAGCATGCGCAGGGCCTGCCGATCGAGCTCCTCCGGGGTCAGGCGGCCCGCCTCGGCAAGCGTCCTCAGCTCCTCGTCGGGCGGCGTGCCCCACAGGAAGAAGGACAGGCGCGAGGCGAGGGCGGCATCGCCGAGGCGGTAGCCCCGCCGCGGCGCGTCGACCGGCGCCCGCTCGAGCCGCAGCACGAAGTGCGGGCTCGCCAGCATCGCCTCGAGGGCGGTCCGCACCCCGACCTCGAAGCCGCCGGCCGCCGCGCCCTCGTCGAAGAACGACAGCAGCCCGTCGACGTCGCGCGGCGTAAGGGCCCGCCGGTACGCCTCGCGGCCCAGGCGCTCGACGATGCTGCGCGCGCACGGCCGGGCCTCGTCGGGGGCGGTGGGACGGCAAGTGAAGATGCGCTGCCGGCTCGGCGTCTCGGAGAGGCCGGTGACCCCGTGGGGCCCGGTGACGATGAGGTCGCGCACGTGGGGCAGCGTGGTGACGCCGGCGCCGCCCGAGCCCCCGCCCGCGAACGACCAGTCGTGGGGGCGTATCAGGTCCTCGTAGGGGCCGTCGGCGCGCCGGATGAACGCCGCCGCCACCCGGCGCGGCCCCGCTCGCACGAAGACCGGCGGCGTCGCGGTGGTCACGCCGCCCCGGCCGTCGGCGTCGACGCGCCGGTCGGTGTTGTAGTGCAGCAGGGCCACCCGCTCGCCGTCGATCGAGACTTCGATGTCCTCGATCCGCGTGTTCGCCCCCGACGTGAACGTCAGCCCGAAGACGTACTCGGCGTCGGCCGGGAACACGTGGTCGACGACGATGCCGCCGCGGGTGCCGTAGGGCGCGCCCTCGACGTGGTCCCACGGGTGCTGCGACACGTACTCGGAGTTGGAGTAGGTGTGGTCGACGGCCCGGCGGCCGGGCTCGCCCACCGCGAGCCGGGCGATGGCGCTGGCCGCGTTCAGGTACGCCTCGAGCAGGGTCGGCGACAGCGTCTGCGCGTCGGCGATGTTGTCGAAGTTGGCGCTCACCTGGTCGAGGGGCAGCCAGTCGCCGGCGTCGACCTCCAGACCCAGCAGGTCGCGGACGGCCCGGGCGTACTCGGCCCGGTTGAGGCGCTGGAAGGGCCGCCCGCCGGGGTCGGGAGCGATGCCGGAGGCCGCGTCGAGCTGGTCCTCGAGGGTCTCGACGAGGGCGCGCAGCTCGGCGTCGTCGGGCCGGCGCGGCCCGGGCGGCGGCATCATGCCCGCCCGCAGCTTGCGGACCATCGCCTCGGCGATCTCGGGATGGTCGGCCGCCGCCGTCGGGTCGAAGCGCTCCAGCGACAGGTTGCCGCGCAGCGTCCGGTCGTTGTGACAGACGACGCAGGTGCCGCGCACCACGCGTTCGGGGGCATCGGCGCCCGGCGCGGTCTGGGCGGGCCGCGCCGGGGCCGCAACGGCAGACTCCACCTCACTGCCCGTCATCGTCAGGAAGACGGCGCAGAGTCCGCTGACAACGGCAGATCGTACTCTCATGAACCTCCAGAGGTTCCGTCCAGTCTAGTCCCGTATCGACCTGGATTCAAGACGGTTCGAGTCGTCGCCGCAATCAGTCGGCCGGCCGCTTCAACACCGCGGCCACCAGCCGATTGACCTGCTCTGCGAACAGGGTGCGGTCGGCGCGCATGTCCGCCCGCAACTCGTCGCGCAGGGCATCCATCCGCGCCCCCATCCGCGCTTCCGTCCTCTCGTGCGCCTCGCGCGTCGAACGCGCCGAATCGGCGATCGACGTCTCTATCGAGCCGCGGGCCTTCCACACGCCGACCGCCACCGCCACCAGCAGGCCCAGCAACGTGACCAGCAGGCCCACCACCGCCAACCCATCGCCCATCGCCGGCTCTCCCTCGTGTCGTCGAGACCCCGACCGGGTCGACCAACCCGATCAACCGAAGATAGTGTCCTCCATCGGAAGTTCCTGTGCAGTAGCGGGCACTCGGACGCGTCGCTCAGTTCCGGAAACACGGGCGAGCGTCGTCGTGTCGCTCAAGGGCTACTGTGCATGGACTGCTGACGCGACACAATAGCATGATCCGTACCGGCCGGCCGGCCGCGGGAACCGCACTCATCGGGCTCGTGGTCCGGCGAAGGGCAACCGAAGTTGGCGACTGGTCGGCGCCAACTCCTGGCCCGCCAATCGTCGCCTTCGGCTCCGCTTGGCGCCCGACCGACCCTGCCAGGAGTCTGCACCGTTCTACGGCGCAGGCTCCTGGTCCCAGCCGTCGACGGAGTAGCGGGACACGGCGCCGTCGTCGAGGGTGATTCCGAGCCCCGGACCCGACGGCAGGGCCACGCCGCCGGGAACGACCTCGAGGGCGGTCGAGAACAGCCGGCCCAGGTTGAGGACCTTGGAGTCGGTGAAGTACTCCACCCACGCCGCGTTGGGGGTCGCCGCCACGAGGTGCACGTGCAGGTCGGCGAGCCAGTGGGGGGCGACGGCGAGGTCGTGGGCGGCGGCCAGCCCCGCGATGCGGCGCCACTCGGTGACGCCGCCGCAGACCCCGGCGTCGGGCTGGAGGACGTCGGCGGCGCCCCGGTCGACGAGCTGCAGGAAGTCCCATCGCGTCGCGTGTATCTCGCCGGTGGCGACCGGCGTCTCCACCGACTCCGCGACCCGCGCGTGGCCGTCGACGTCGTCCGGCATCAGGGGCTCCTCGATCCAGCCGGGGTCCCATTCCTCCCAGGCCCGCACCGCCCGGATTGCGCTCGCCGCGTCGCGCCAGGCGTTGTTGGCGTCGAGGAAGAGCTCGACGCCGGGGCCGACGGCCTCCCGCGCGGCCGCGATTCGCAGCGCGTCCTCCGCCGTCGACACCCCGCCGACCTTGATCTTGACGGCGTCGAACCCCATGTCCACGTAGCCGCGCACCTCGTCGGCGAGGTCGTCGGGGGTCTTGCCCTCGGCGTAGTAGCCGCCGCTGGCGTAGGCCGGGACCATCCCCGTGCGGTAGCCGCCGAGGTAGCGGTGCAGGGGCAGGCCGGCCTCGCGCGACACGGCGTCCCAGAGCGCCTGGTCGACGGCGCTGATGGCCCGCACCACCGCGCCCCGCCGGCCCTGGAGCAGGGCTTCGCGGAACATCGCCTCCCACAGCGCCTCGACGTCGTGGGGGTCGCGCCCCACCACCAGATCGCGGAGCAGCTCGCGCACGGCCAGGGTGGCCAGCCGGCCCCCCCGCGTGCCGCCGTAGCAGAAGCCGATGCCCTCGGTCCCGGTGTCCGTGCGCACCCGCACCAGGGTGTAGTGGCGCTCGGCCACCGCCCGGGTGGCGAACGCGATGCCGCGCTCGAGCGGCACGACGCAGGTGGTGGCTTCGACGGCGGTGACCTTCACGGGCTCTCCTTCCATGCCCGGGGGCGTCCTCGGCCTCCTCCGGGTGATCCTCGTCGTTCGGCTCGCGGGTCGGCGGCGGTTCATGCCGACCGCGTTCGGGTCCCGCCGGGCCGCGCCCTCCACGGCGCGGACATCGCCGGAGGGACCGGTGGGCGTCAGGCAGGGCGGGCCGCCCCCGCCGCCCCGGCTGGAGCATCGCGATTGGGGTCGACCGGCGACCCGGTGCGGTCGGGAACGGCAGGCCGGTCGTGCGGCCGGGCCGCGACGGGCGGCGCTCAGAACATCGCGATGGGATTGACCGGCGACCCCGTTCCGTTGGGAATGCGCAGGGGGGCGATGGTCACCATGAACTCCCACCGGTTTCGCTCCGCCGCCGCCTCGGCCAGGGCCTGGAAGTCGGCCCGGTCGAGGACCTGGATGCCGAGGATGGTCAGCGCGAAGTTGTGCAGGGCGGTGCGGGGCAGATCGCCCTCGGGCTGGGGCACGTAGCCGGGCGTCTCCCAGCCCGCGATGGCCACGTCCCGTTCCTTCAGCCACGGGATGACGTTGTTGTCGAGCCCCGCCGCCTCGGCGCCGGTGTCGAAGGGGCCCAGGGCGTCCTGCCGGGCCCACCGGCCCCAGCGGATCAGGAACGCGTCGCCGGGGCCGACCCGCACCCCGGTCTCCGCCTCCCACGCCTCGAGGTCCTCGACGGTGATGCGGGTCCCCGGCTCGAGCCACGGCACGCCCTTGAGCCGGGGGATGTCGTAGAGCACGCCCCGGGTCACGAGGCCGTCCTTGACGACCATGATGGAGTTCTTCAGGGCGCCGTCCTCCATCGTGACGAGGCCGTCCACGTCGTAGCCGTTCCACATCTTGCCGTCGAAGAAGACGTGCGCGAACGCGTCGAGGTGGGTGGTGCCGGGGCCGTGGATGCACGGGTAGGCGATGGTGTCGCTGGCCCCGGTGCGGGTGGCGCGCGACATCGACCACTCGACCGGGCACGGCACGTCGGCGGTGCGGTAGCTCTGCGCGTTCGACGCGAGCGAGACGGTGTGGCCCTCGGTGACGAGGGCGGCCGCCTCCGCCCGCTTCGCGGGGGTGATGAGGTTGGCCATGCCCAGCTCGTCGTCGGGCCCGAAGCGGCCCCAGTTGGAGAGCTCGGTCAGCCAGCGCTCGAACTGCTCGGCGCTGACGAGGGGGGGCAGCGCGTCCGGCTCCTGGGCGCGGGACCCGGTGGAGAGGGCCGCCGCGCAGGCGGCGGCCCCCAGCAGCAGCGACAGTCGACGGCATGCGGTCATCGGTCGATCTCCCTCTGAGTTGCGGTGCGCCCCGCGGCGGCCGGGCGCGGCGCTGCGCGCCGAGTCGAAACGGTGAAACGCGGCCATTATAGGGCCGCCGGGACGGCCGTGGACGCGGCCCGCCACGGTATAATCCCCGCCGTAGCCCGAGGAACGGCTGCGGATTCGCCCGTGGGGGCGCATGTCAGGGTCGTAGCGGCGCCGTTCGGCCGCTCGCCCGCGCGCCGTACGCTTCGCGGACCGGGAGCGGGCGCGGCCCCGCGGTCGCGGTGCGACCCATGGTGGCGTCGGGAGTCTCGCCGGCGCGAACTCCCGCGGCGGAAGCGTCCCGGAGTCTGCGCCGCAGAACGGCGTGGACTCCTGTAGGATTGGCTGGCGCCAAGCGGAGCGCCGAAGGCGACGATTGGCGGGCCGAGAGTCTGCGCCGTAGAACGAACGGTGCCGACTCCCGGCAGGGTTGGTTGGGCGCCAAGCGGAGCCGAAGGCGACGATTGGCGGGGTAGGAGACGAGATGCGAACGAGGACCGCGATAGTCGCCGCCGCCGTGGTGCTGGCGGGGTCGTGCGGCGGAGAGCCGCCGGCCGGGCCGCCGTTCCGGACGGACAACACCGTCCAGATGCTGATGGCCAACATGCTCGACCCGGCCGCCGATCTCCTGTGGGACGCCGTCGGGACGATACTCGACGAGAACGGCGAGACCTACTGGGAGCCGGAGACCGAGGAGGACTGGCTGCAGGTGAAGCTGGGGGCGGTGGCCCTCGCCGAGGCCGCGAACCTGCTCATCATGGAGGGCCGGGCCCGCGACCAGGACCAGTGGGTGCGCATGTCCGAGGCGATGGCCGACGCGGCCATGCTGGCGTTCGAGGCGGCCGACGCCGAGGATCCCCAGCGGATATTCGATCTCGGCGAGGTCGTCTACGAGACCTGCAACAACTGCCACACCCTGTACTGGGTGGACGACGCGGACCGGGGCCGGGCCATCGCGCCGGGGGCCTAGCGGCCTTCGCCGCGGGCGCCGCGGACCGCAAGGGCGCGGCGCCCGTCGGGCGGGAACGGGGGCGGATCGGTGTCGAGCCCATCCATCGTCTTGCGCCGGGTCCTCATCTATTCGCACCGCTGGCTGGGCATCTTCGGCAGCCTGCTCTTCGTCGTCTGGTTCGCCTCCGGCGTCGTCCTCATGTACGCGGGCATGCCGGTTCTCGACCCGCGCGAGCGGCTCGATCGCGTCCCCGCCCTCGACCTGTCCACCGCCAGCCTCGACGTCGGCGCCGCCGCCGTGCGCGCGGGGTTCACGCCGGCGCGCATCCTCGTCGGCATGCACGGCGACCGCCCCGTCTACCGGTTCGCGGGGGGCGGCGGCTGGACCACGGTCTACGCCGACACCGGCGAGACGGCGGGCGGCCTCGGCTCGGAGCAGGCCCTGGAGATCGCGCGGCGGTTCGCGCCCGAGCACGCCGGCACCGCCCGCTACGACGCGCGGCTGACGGCGCCCGACCAGTGGACGCTGCAGAGCGGCGCCTTCTTTCCCCTCCATCGCGTGGCCCTCGGCGACGACGCCGCGACCGTCCTCTACATCTCCGACCGGACCGTCGAGCCGGTGCTCGAGACCACCCGCCGGGGTCGACTGTGGGCCTGGCTGGGGGCCGTGCCGCACTGGCTGTACTTCACGCCGCTTCGGTCGCGGGCGTCGTTCTGGTCCGATCTGGTGATAGGGCTCTCCCTGCTCGGCTGCCTGCTGGCGCTGTCGGGGATCGTGTGGGGACTGTGGCGGCTGTCGGCCTCGACCGGGTACCGGTTGCGCGGCGGCGCCTCGCGTTCCCCCTACGCCGGCCTCATGCGGTGGCACCACTACGCCGGGCTCGCCTTCGGCCTGTTCACCTTCACGTGGATCTTCAGCGGCGGGCTCTCGATGGACCCGTGGAGCTGGCACCCGGGGACCGGCGCGACCGACGCGCAGCGCCGCGCGCTGGCGGGGGGGCCGCCCCGCCTCGGTCCCCTCACCGCCGACGCGCTCCGCGCCGCGGCGCACGAGATCGGCGAGCGGTTCGAGCCGAAGGAGCTGGAGGTCGTGCAGCTCGCGAACGAGCCGCACGTGCTGGCCGTCGACCCGGCCGGGGCCCCGCCCGAGGATCTCGCGCTCCCCAACACCCTGGCCACGCTGCGTTCTCAGGTCCCCGAGCAGCGGCTCGTCTCGATGCTGCACCCGGAAGACGGCGCCTTCGTCCGGTTCGCCGACGAGCGGATCGAGGCCGTGGCGGCCGCCGCCATGCCTGGCGCGTCGATTCTGGAAGCCACCTGGCTGCGGGCCTACGACGACTACTACTACGACCGCAGCCGCGGCCGGCCGCTGCCGGTCCTTCGGGTCCGGTACGACGACGACGCCCGCACGTGGCTCTACCTCGACCCCTACCGCGGCGCCGTGGCCCGGAAGGAGGAGCGCCTGACCCGCGTCAACCGGTGGCTCTACCGCGGCCTGCACGGGCTCGACTTTCCGTCCCTGTACGGGCGGAGGCCGCTGTGGGACGCGATCGTGATCGGGCTGAGCCTGGGCGGCATCCTCGTGAGCGTGACGTCCGCCGCCCAGGGATGGCGGCGGTTGCGCCGGCACGCCCGCCGCCTGCGCCCGCGGTCCTGACCCTGCGGGCGCCCGCCCCGGTTTCCCGACCGTCCGAGGCGGCTGCCGCGGTTGCGCCGCGAGGCGGGACGGTTCGCGGTTCGGGCGCGGCAGGCCGCCGCGGGCTGTTGACCTTGACACGGGCGCGAGGTACACTCCGCGCTTGCTCGGGAGCGGACGAACCGCGCGGCGGGGGCGGCAAGACGACGGACGGAGTGGCTGCGGACCATGGTTACCCTGCTAGAGTTGATGCGGCCCGCGTTCGAATGGGTCGACGCGCTGCCCAGCAGCATCGCGCTGCGGGAGTCGCTGAACGGTTACGTCTACCTGCTGACGGCCCACGTCGTCAGCATGGGGCTGGTGGCGGGCATCATCAGCTACTGGGACCTGCGGCTGGCGGGCGTGGCCCTGCGGTGGGTGCCGGTGTCGAGGGTGAAGTCCGGGCTGTTCCCCTGGCTGTACGCGGGCGTGACGATCAACGCGGCCACCGGCTTCGTCATGCTCTACGCCCAGCCGATGCGGTATTTCCCGAACTTCTGGTTCTGGTTCAAGATGGGGATGCTGATCATCCTGGCCTGCAACGCCGCCTACTTCCACTTCAACATCGAGAAGACCGTCGACCAGTGGGAGCGCGATCCGGTGGCGCCGCTCAAGGCGCGGGTGGCCGGCTACGTGTCCCTGGCGTTCTGGGCCGGGGTCATCGTGACGGGGCGGATGACCGCGTACAGCGGCCTCGTGCCCCAGTGGTGGTCCGATCTGGGGCTGGGGTGACGCGATGCTGCTACCGTTCTTTCAGTGGATGCAGGAGCTGGGCTTCAGCGCCTTCTTCCTCAACTCGGTCTGGCCCACCCCCATCATTCAGTGCATCCACCTGCTGGCGGTGGCGGTGTTCGCGGGCGCGGTGCTCGTGGTCGACCTGCGGCTGCTGGGCCGCGGGCTGACCTGGGCGTCTCTGCCGGAGCTGGCTCGGGCCGCGCAGCCGTGGCTCGTGTGGAGCTTCGTGGTGCTGGTGCTGACCGGCATCCCGCAGATGTCGTCGACGGCGCTGAAGCAGTACTACAGCCCCTTCTTCTGGTGGAAGATGGAGGCGCTGTTCGTGGGCGTCGTGGTGACGTTCGTGATTCGTCGAATCATCGCATCGAAGGAGGAGGGGCATTTCGGGCCGGTCTGGCCCAAGGTGGTGGGGATCACGTCGATCGCGCTCTGGACGAGCGTCACGATCGGCGCGCGCCTCATCGGACTCTTGTCGTAGAGTAGACTCATGTCGCGGAGGGCAAGCTCGAGGTGGCGGGGAGCCCCCGCGGTGGTGCGGGTGCCCGCCGGTCAGACACGCTGCCGCGTGTCAGGGAGACACAGAGAAATGCGAAATCGGCTCACCACAGCAATGATCGCCGGACTGGTGGTCTTCGGCCTGACCGTCGCCGTCCAGCCGGCTCAGGCTCAGGACGAGGAGTACATGGCGCCGCGCACGGCCGCCGGCAACCCGGACCTGAACGGCATCTGGCAGGCCATCGGCTCCGCACACCACGACATCGAGCCGCACGCGGCGCGCTTCGGCCCCGTCGTCGAGATGGCGGCCCTGGGCGCGATTCCCGGCGGCCTCGGCATCGTCGAGGGCGGCGAGATTCCCTACACGGAAGAGGCGCGGGCCCAGCAGCAGGAGAACCTGCAGTACTGGCTCGAGCGCGACCCCGCCGCGAAGTGCTACATGCCGGGCGTGCCGCGCGCGACCTACATGCCCTATCCGTTCCAGCTCGTGCAGACGCCCGAGTACGTGCTCCTCGCCTACGAGTTCGCGAGCGCGAGCCGCATCGTCTACATGGACCGCCCCGACTTCGTGGCGCCGGTCGACGCGTGGATGGGCCACAACATCGGCCGCTGGGAAGGCGAGACCCTCGTCATCGACGTGACCGCGCAGGTGCCCGACACCTGGTTCGACAGCTCGGGCAACCACCACAGCAACCAGATGCACGTCGAGGAGCGGTACACCGCCATCAGCCCCAACCACCTCATGTACGAGGCGACCATCACCGACCCGGAGACCTTCACGCGGCCGTGGACGATCCGGCTTCCGCTCTACCGCCGCATCGACGAGAACATGCAGTTGCTCGAGTTCAAGTGCGTGGAGTTCGCCGAGGAGCTGATGTACGGGCACCTGCGCAAGGACCCGGACCTGACCCCGGTCTTCCGGGCTTCCGGCGTGGGCTCCGACCGTCAGATCGTGCTCGAGCCGCCCCAATAGCGGGGCCGGTCGGTTGCGTGAATCACGGTATTGACACGGGACGCGGGAATTCCGATAATCACCGAAGTGTGAGCTTACACAGCGAGGAGGCGTACGAGATGCGAAGAGTACTGTTTGTCGTGGCGGCCGTGGCCTTCGTGGGCCTGACTACCGTCCCCGGGGATGCTCACCACGCGTTCTCGGCTGAGTTCGACGCCAATCGTCCGATCCATCTCGAAGGGGTGGTGACGAGGATGGAGTGGATCAACCCGCACGCGTGGGTCCACCTGGACGTCACGAACGAGGACGGCTCGGTGACGAGCTGGATGGTCGAGGGCGGCACCCCGAACACCCTGCTGCGTCGGGGCTTCACGAGGGACTCGCTGCTTCCGGGCACCGAGATCATCGTGGACGGCTACCAGGCCAAGGACGGCTCGAACAAGGGCAACGGCCGTGACCTGACCTTCCGGGACGGCCGCAAGCTGTTCATGGGTTCGTCGGGCACCGGCGCCCCGCGCGACGGCCGCGACCCCACCGAGCCCGAATAGGCGACGGGCGGCGAGACAGCTTCGGAGAGGCCCGGGTGCTCTGCATCCGGGCCTTTTCTTCTGTACCCGGCCGATTAAGGGAGCCGGTGGTGCAGAACGGCGGTGCGCCCGGACGGGGTCGGGGGGCAGGCGGAGTCGCAGGTCGACGATTGGCAGGCCCGTTCTCCCGCCGCGGGTCGACGTTGGCGGGTTCGTTCTCGCGCCGCACGCCAGGCGGTGGGCGGGCCGGTCTGGAACCTCGGGCGCGGCTCGCGTAGAATGACGGTTGACACCATGACCCGTCAGGCAGCCTTCGCGATGCTCCTCGCGCCGCTCGCCGCGGTCGCGGCGTCCGTTGCCGTCTCCGGCCGGCAGGCCGACCGCGGCGACGACTTCTTCCGCACCGGGGTCGAGATCGTTCAGATGGCGGCCACCGTCGTCGACGCCGACGGCCGCCTCGTGGGCGACCTCGGGCGGGACGACTTCGAGATCTACGAGAACGGCCAGCTTCAGCCCGTGACCCACTTCACGCGCGACCGCGTGCCCCTCAGCGTGGGCGTCGTGCTCGACGTCAGCCAGAGCATGTACGGCCAGCGCATCGACGACGCGCGGCTCGCCCTCGACCAGTTCCTGGCCGACCGGCTGGACGAGGGCGACGAGGTGTTCATCAGCGTCTTCAACCACGAGCCCAGCATCGCCGTGCCCTGGACCGTCGGGCCGCGCGAGCTCCGCAACCGGCTCGACGACGTCCGGCCGTGGGGCGGCACGAGCATCTACGACGCGATGATGGACGCCCTGCCGCTGTTCGAGGACCGGGAGCACCCCCGCGCGGCGGTGGTCCTGATCTCCGACGGCTCCGATACCGGCAGCCTGGCCAGCGTGCGCGACGTCCGCCGCCTGCTGCGCCGCAACAGCGCCTTCGTGTACGCCATCGCCATCGACGCCCCGGACACGCGCGCCATCAACGACCGGGTCAATCCGCACGCGCTGCGGGAGATGACGACCGAGAGCGGCGGCTACACCGAGGTGGTGCACGACAGCCCCGAGCTGGGGCCGGCGACGGCCCGCATCGCGGAAGAGCTGAACCACCAGTACATGCTCGGCTACCGCCCCGAGAGGCCGGCCGACGGCAGCTACCGGTCGATCCGGGTCCGCATCAAGGGCACGGACCACACGGTCCGGACCCGCCGCGGCTATGTGGCCGACCCCCGCCGCCGCAACTGACGTTCGCCGGCCCCGACGCCGGCGCCGGGTGCGGTGATTGACGTGAGGCTGCCGACTGCACGCCCGGCGCGGGCGCCCCGCCCTCGCGCACCGGGCGGGGATTCTCGTTCAACGTTCCGAGGAACCATGCCTGTACTCCTGAGACGATTGCTGCCGGCCCTGCTGGCGGCGCTGGCGTCGTGGCCGGCTTCCGGCCTGGCCCAGGCCCCGCCTTCCATCGCCGAGCGGACCGCGGGCATGGAGCGGCGGCCCGGGCTGCTCCCGCTGCACTGGGACGCCGCGACCGGCACCCTGTGGATGGAGATCGCCCGGCTCGACCAGGATCTCCTCTACGTGCGCTCGCTCGCGGCGGGGGTCGGGTCGAACGACATCGGGCTCGACCGCGGCCAGCTCGGCGCGACCGCGCTCGTGCGCTTCGAGCGCATCGGCCCCCGGGTGCTGATGGTGCAGCCCAACCAGCGCTTCCGGGTCGACACCGACAACCCCGACGAGGCGCGGGCGCTCGACGAGGCCTTCGCCACCTCGGTGCTCTGGGGGTTCGCGATCGAGGCGGAGACCGACGGGAGGGTGCTCGTCGACGTGACGCCGTTCCTCCTCCGCGACGCGCACGGGGTGGCCGACCGGCTGCCGGGCACGTACCGGCTCGACGAGAGCCGCAGCGCCGTCCACCTGCCGCGCACGAAGGGCTTTCCCCGGAACACCGAGCTCGAGGCGCGGCTGACGTTCACCGGCGACCCGGGCGGCGGGGGGCCGGGGTTCGGGCGCGGCTCGCTCGGGGCGGTGGCGCCCACCGCGCGGGCGGTGACGGTGCGCCAGCACCACTCGTTCGTCGAGCTGCCCGACGACGGCTACACGCCCCGTCCCTACGACCCGCGGGCCGGCTTCGGGGCGCTGACCTGGGAGGACTACGGCGCCCCGCTCGGCCGGCCGATGACGCGGCGGTTCCTGAGACGCCATCGCCTCGAGAAGCGGGACCCCGCCGCCGCCGTCAGCGAGGCCGTCGAGCCCATCGTGTACTACCTCGACCGGGGGACCCCGGAGCCCGTGCGGTCGGCCCTCCTCGACGGCGCCCGCTGGTGGAGCCAGGCGTTCGAGGCGGCGGGCTACCGCGACGCGTTCCGGGTGGAGATGATGCCGGAGGGCGCCGACAACCTGGACGTCCGCTACAACGTCATCCAGTGGGTGCACCGGTCGACCCGGGGCTGGAGCTACGGCTCGTCGGTCACCGACCCGCGCACCGGCGAGATCATCAAGGGCCACGTGACCCTCGGCTCGCTCCGCGTCCGCCAGGACTACCTGCTCGCCGAGGGGCTGCTCTCGCCCTACGTCGACGGCGACGAGGAGCCGGCCGAGCTGTCGGAGATGGCCCTGGCCCGCATCCGGCAGCTCTCGGCCCACGAGGTCGGCCACACGATCGGGCTGAGCCACAACTACTATGCGAGCACGCAGGGGCGCATCTCGGTGATGGACTATCCGCACCCCCTCGTGACCGTCAACCGGGACGGGCGCATCGACCTGTCGGACGCCTACGACGTCGGCATCGGGGCCTGGGACGAGGTGGCGATTCGCTACGGCTACCAGGACTTCCCGGCCGGGACCGACGAGCCGGCGGCCCTCGCGGCGGTGCTCGACGAGGCGTGGGACGCGGACCTCCGCTTCCTGACCGGGCAGGACACCGGGGCCAACCCCCGTGTGCACATCTGGGCCAACGGCACCGATCCGGCGGCCGAGCTGCATCGCATGCTCGACGTGCGGCGGGCCGCGCTCGACCGGTTCGGGGAGACCGCGGTGCGGAACGGCACGCCGCTCGCCCTGCTCGAGGAGACGCTGGTGCCGCTCTTCCTGCACCACCGCTATCAGATCGAGGCGGCGGCCTCGGCCCTCGGCGGCGTCGACTATATGTACGCGTTCCGGGGGGACGGGCGCGAGCCGCTCCGGGCTGTCCCGGCGGCCGACCAGCGCGCGGCGCTCGACGCGCTGATGCGGACCCTGCGGGCCGACGAGCTCACCGTTCCCGCTTCCGTCGCCGACCTCATCCCGCCCCGTCCCGCCGGGTACGGACGCCACCGCGAGCTGTTCCCCCGTTACACCGGATCGACGTTCGACCGCATCACCCCCGCCGTGGTCGCGGCCGACCTCACGGTGTCGGCATTGCTCCGGCCCGACCGGGCGGCCCGGCTGGTCGAGCAGCACGCGGTGGACGGCGACCTGCCCGGGCTCGTGGAGATCATCGACGCGCTGGTGCGAACGAGCTTCGGCGAGGCGTCCTCGGACGGATTTCGCCTCGAAGTGGAGCGGGCGGTGCAGCGGGTGGTCGTGGACCGGCTGATCCGCCTCGCATCCGCGGCGCCGATGGCCCAGGTGCGCGCGGTCGCGGCGTACTGGCTCGAGGAGGTTCTGGACGAGGTCCGCGGCGAGCCGGGGCCGGCGAGCGACCTGGACCGGATCGCCGACGCGGCGCACAGGAGGGCCCTGCGCCGCGACATCGACCGTTTTCTGGAAGCCCCGGTCGACGGCGCCCGGGCATGGGAGCCGCCGCCGGCTCCCCCTGGCAGCCCCATCGGCGATCCAGGCCTCCGCTGGCTGGCCGAGCCGTACCGCTCGCAGTGGTTCGAGTCGACCCGGTGGTAGCCTCCCCGGCGCGCGGCGGCCGTGGATCGGGGCCGGTGCTCCGGGCTCGCGACCTCCACAAGCGCTACGGCGGCGGCGAGAGCGCGGTGGACGCGCTGCGCGGCGTCGGCCTCGAGCTCGCGGCGGGCGAGTTCGTGGCGGTGGTGGGGCCGTCGGGATGCGGCAAGTCGACCCTGCTGCACCTGTGCGGGGGCATGGACCGACCTTCGTCGGGGACGGTGACCGTCGACGGCGTCGACCTCGCGGAACTGGACGACGAGGGGCTGACCGCGCTGCGGCGCGATCGGATCGGCTTCGTCTTCCAGTTCTTCAATCTCCTGCCCACGCTCACGCTCGCCGAGAACATCGCGCTGCCGCTGCTCCTCGCCGGCGTTCCCCGGGGCGACGGTCTGGCCCGCGCCGGGGAAGGGGCCCACCGGGTGGGGCTCGCCCATCGTCTGGAGCACCATCCGGCGCGGGTCTCGGGGGGAGAGCTGCAGCGGGCCGCGGTCGCGCGGGCCCTCGTGCACCGGCCCGCCCTCGTCATCGCCGACGAGCCCACCGGCAACCTCGACTCGGACAACGGCCGGCGGGTGCTCTCGCTACTGCGGGAGCTGAACCGCGAGACCGGCGTCGCGCTGCTCCTCGCCACCCACGACCCGGCCCTCACCGCCGCCGCCGATCGCGTGCTTCGGCTGCGCGACGGCGTCGAAGAGGAGGAGCCGGCGGCCGACCTCCGCGCCCCCGCGCTGATCGAGACCTGATGGAGCCTCGCCGGAATTGACCCTCTTCCGCCAGTTCATCGTGCGCGGCATGCGGCGCGACCCCGTGCGGGGGCTCGTCACCGTGGCGGGGCTGACCCTGGGGGTCGCCGTGGTGGTGGCCATCCGCCTCGCCAACGCCGCGTCGGTGGGCGGCTTCGAGGCCGCGCTCGACGTCGTGGCCGGGCAGACATCGCTGGAGATCGTGGGGGCGGGCGTCGGCGTGCCGGAGGAGGAGCTCGCCGGCATGGGGTGGCTGCGCCAGTACGGGCGCGTCAGCCCCGTCATCGATCGCTACGCCCGCCTCGAGACCGCCGAAGGCGCCGGCCACCGGCTCCGCGTGCTCGGGGTCGACGTGTTGCGCGAGCGGCCGTTCCGGGAGTACCAATTGCTGCGCTTCTCGCGGCAGGGGCGGCCCCCCCGCCCGCAGGAGCTGCTCGACGTCCTGCTCGACCCTACGTCGATCGTCCTGACCGAGCGATTCGCGAGGCGGCACGACATCGACGTCGGCTCCCCCGTGCAGCTCGTGGTCGGCGACGCCGCGCACGAGATGACGGTGCGCGGCCTGCTGCTCGACGAGGGCCCGGCGCGGGTGGCGGACGGCCGCCTCGCGCTGCTCGACATCGCCGCCGCGCAGTGGCGCTTCGACGGCCTCGGGTGGGTCGACCGGGTCGAGATCCGGCTCTTCGACGCGTCCGGCGTCGACGCCGCGGAGCGCGCCATCGCGGCGCGGCTGCCGGACGGCCTTCGGGTGCAGCGGCCCGCGCAGCGGGGCCGGCAGGTCGAGCGCATGCTCGCCGCCTTCCACTTCAACCTGTCGGCGCTGTCGTGGATCGCCCTGATCGTGGGGCTGTTCCTGGTCTACAACACGGTGGCGGTCTCGGTGATCTCCCGTCGCACGGAGATCGGGGTGTTGCGCGCACTCGGCGCGACCCGCCGACTCGTGCTCGGCCTTTTCCTGGGCGAGGCGGCGGTCCTCGCGGTCCTGGCGGCGGGGCTGGGCGCGCCGGCGGGATGGGGGCTGGCCCGCGCCGCGGTGGCGTTGACCTCGACCACCGTCAACACGCTCTACGTGACGTCGCAGGCGGTGGTGCCGCCGCTGGGGGCGGCGGACCTGGCCCTCGCGGGGGCCGTCGCGATCCCGCTCGCCCTCGTCGCGGCGGCGATGCCGGCGGCGGAGGCGGCGGGGGTCGCTCCCCTCGACGCGGTTCGCCCGCCCGACGGCGGGG
>JAJEEA010000339.1 GCA_022821235.1 Vicinamibacteria bacterium | reverse complement strand
CCCCGCCTGCGCCGCCGTCCGGCGGGAGGCTGTCGGCGTCCTCGGCCGAGAAGAACCCGCCTCCGGGATGGCGCAGGTCGCGGTGGACGCAGGCCAGCGTGTCGTGGGCGACCTCGGCGAACGACGGCTCATCCGCCGCCTGCGCGGTCTCGAGGAACGCGATGGCGAGCTGCGCCTGGTCGTAGAGCATCTTCTCGAAGTGGGGAACGCGCCACATGGCGTCGACCGAGTAGCGGTGGAACCCGCCGCCCACGTGGTCGCGCATGCCGCCGAGGGCCATCGCCCGGAGGGTCTCGAGCACCATGTGACGGGCCTCGACGTCGCCGGTGCGCGCGTGCTCCCGCAGCAGGAAGAGCAGCTCGGCCGGCCGCGGGAACTTGGGCGCGGCGCCGAACCCCCCGTTGCGGGCGTCGAAAGCGCCCGCGTACTCGCGCACGCCGCCCGCCAGCGACTCCCCGTCGGACCTCCCCCCGGACGGACGCCGGCGCTGCTGCACCTCTCGCAGCCGCTCGATCACCCCGTCGGCCGACGCCGCCAGCTCCGCCCGCGACTCGCGCCAGCGCTTCGCGATCTCGGCCAGGATCTCCGCGAACCCGGGGCGTCCCCAGCGCGAGGACGGCGGGAAGTAGGTGCCGCCGTAGAACGGCTTCAGCTCCGGGGTGAGCCAGACGCTCATCGGCCACCCCCCCGAGCCGGTCGTCGCCTGCACGAACGCCATGTACACGCGGTCGACGTCGGGGCGCTCCTCGCGGTCGACCTTGACGGGGACGAAGCTCGCGTTCAGGACGCGGGCGATGTCCTCGTTCTCGAACGACTCGTGCTCCATGACGTGACACCAGTGGCACGTCGAGTAGCCGACGGAGAGGAAGATGGGCCGGTCCTCGGCGCGGGCGCGGGCGAACGCCTCCTCCCCCCACGGATACCAGTCGACGGGGTTCTCGCAGTGCTGGAGGAGGTAGGGACTGGGCTCGTCGGCGAGACGGTTCGGCATCTATTCGGCCCCGGGCTCTTCCCAGCGCGGATACGACCCCAGCGTCCGCAGCAGCGGGGCGAACTCGGCCAGGTGCATGAGGGCGCGCGCGCAGGGCAGATCGTCGCGCGACGCGGTGAGGTCGGCGTAGAACAGGAACTCGAAGGGCCGCTCGGGAATCGGCCGCGACTCGAGCTTCGTCAGGTCGATGTCGCGCAGCGCGAACACGCTCAGCGCCTTGAACAGCGCCCCGGCGTCGTTGGTCACGGTGAAGACGATGGTCGTCTTGTTGGCGGGACCGAGCGGCGTCTGGTCGCGCCCCACGAGCAGGAAGCGGGTGGTGTTGTCGGCGAAGTCCTGCACCCCCGCCTCCAGTACCGACAGCCCGAACACCTCGGCCGCGCGCTCGGACGCGATGGCCCCGGTGTCGCGCAGCCCGCCGTCCCGAATCAGCTTGGCGCTGCCCGCGGTGTCGTAGGTGGGCACGAGCTCCACGTCGAGGGTGCGGAGGAACCGCTGGCACTGCCCGAGGCCCTGGGGGTGCGAGAACACCCGCCGGAGCTGCTCGCGGGTCGTCCCGTCGAGCACGAGCAGGTTGTGCACGATGGGCTGCTTCACCTCGCCGACGATGGGCAGCTCGTGCTTCAGCAGGAGGTCGTAGTTGCCGTGAATCGTGCCGTGGCTCGAGTTCTCGATGGGCAGGATGCCGTGCGTCGCCCTCCCCCGATCGACCGCCGCGAAAACCGCCTCGAAGGTCTCGCACGGCAGGAGGTCGGCGGACGGGCGGAAGCGCAGGGCGGCGGCCTCGGAGTAGGCGCCGGGCTCACCCTGGTAGGCGATACGCATCGCTAAAGAGTATCAGGAGAGACGCCATCGGCCTGCCGGCGAGCCGCGCGGCGCTATAATCGACGGGATGGGGTTCCGTTTCCCCCGCCGGCCGGCGGGGGCGCACTGTCGAGCAGCGCCGAGGCGCGAGGCATCCCGGAGTCGACCGCCCATGCATCCCGCCGAACCGCGTCGTTCCTCGGTCCCGGCGCAGCATGCCCCCTCGTGGCGCCCGGTCTGGCTCGGGCACTCTTCAGCCCGCCCTCGCCGGTCCCGGTGCGCCGCGGGGTCTCGCCACGGGCCCCTGGGAGTCTGCGCTGCGGGAAACAGGCCCCGGCATGAAGCGGACGACAGCGTTGCCGACCACTGCAGGCAGTAGTCGATCTTGCCGACAATCGTCCCGCGGCGCAGACTCCTGGCCCCGCCCAGCGCCCGCCCATGCGCATCCTGCCGACCAGCATCGACACCCGCAGCGAGGAGTTCCGCGCCAACCTGCGCGCGATGGAGGGGCTCGAGCGCGACCTCGAGGCCCGCCGGGCGCGGGCGCGGGAGGGCGGCGGCGAGGCGGCGGCGCGCCGGCATGCCGAGCAGGGCAAGCTGCCGGTGCGCGAGCGGCTCGATCGGCTGATCGACCCCGACACACCGTTTCTCGAGCTCTCGGCGCTGGCCGCCGGCGGCATGTACGACGACGAGGCGCCGGGAGCGGGCCTCGTCACCGGCGTCGGGCGGGTGAGCGGCCGCGAGGTGATGGTGGTGGCCAACGACGCCACCGTGAAGGGGGGCACCTACTTCCCCGTCACCGTCAAGAAGCACCTGCGGGCGCAGCAGATTGCCCTCGAGAACCGGCTGCCGTGCGTCTATCTCGTCGATTCCGGCGGCGCCTACCTGCCGATGCAGGCGGACGTGTTCCCCGACCGCGAGCATTTCGGGCGCATCTTCTACAACCAGGCCCGGCTGTCGGCGGCGGGCATCGCGCAGATCGCGGTGGTCATGGGCTCGTGCACGGCCGGCGGCGCCTACGTGCCGGCGATGGCCGACGAGACGATCATCGTCGAGGGCACGGGCACCATCTTCCTCGGGGGGCCGCCGCTCGTGAAGGCGGCGACCGGCGAGGACGTCCCGGCCGAGGAGCTCGGGGGCGCCGACGTCCACACGCGGCTCTCGGGCGTTGCCGACTACCTCGCCCGCGACGACGCCGAGGCGCTGGAGCTGACCCGCACCGTCGTCTCGACCCTGCACGCCGCCAGGCCGCCGGCCCGCGACGTCGCCGCGCCCGAGGACCCGCGGTACGACCCGGCCGAGATCGGCGGCATCGTCGGCGCCGACCTCCGGCGCCAGTACGACATGCGCGAGGTCATCGCGCGGCTCGTCGACGGCTCGCGCTTCGACGAGTTCAAGGCCCGCTACGGCCCCACCCTCGTCACCGGGTTCGCGCGCCTCCACGGCTTCCTCGTCGGCATCGTCGCCAACGACGGCGTCCTCTTCTCCGAGTCGGCCCTCAAGGCGACGCACTTCATTCAACTGTGCAACCTGCGCGGGGTCCCGCTCGTCTTCCTGCAGAACATCACCGGGTTCATGGTCGGCCGGGAGTACGAGCGGGCGGGCATCGCCAAGGACGGGGCCAAGATGGTGCACGCGGTGGCCAACGCCGTCGTCCCCCGGTTCACGGTGATCGTCGGCGGGTCGTTCGGGGCCGGCAACTACGGCATGTGCGGCCGCGCCTACGACCCGCGCCTGCTGTGGACGTGGCCCAACGCCCGCGTCTCGGTGATGGGGGGCCCCCAGGCGGCGAGCGTGCTCGTCACCGTGAAGCGGGACCAGCAGGCGCGCCGGGGCGGCGAGATCGCGCCGGACGAGGAAGCGGCCATCCGCGACCCCATCCTCGCCCGCTACGACCACGAGGGGTCGCCCTGGTACGCGACGGCCCGGCTCTGGGACGACGGCGTGATCACCGCGGCCGAGACGAGGCCCGCCCTCGCCCTCGGCCTGTCGATGGCGCGCAACGCCCCCCCCGCCGACCCGAAGTTCGGCGTCTTCCGCATGTGATGGTCACGAACACGGTCCCGGACCCGTTGCCAGCCTCCGACCGACCCCGGGCTCGGCGCCTTCCGCAGGTGACGCGGATGAACGTGGCTCCGGACCCGTCGCGGCGGCCGCCCGAACGAATCGAGGTACTGCGACGGCGACCGGGCCACGTCCGGCGACCACCCGAGCGTCGTCGCTGGCGCCCGGCCGAATCGAGGTTCTACGTCTTCCGCAGGAGTGACTTGGGAATCAGCATGGTCCCGGACCCGTCGCCGGCGGCGTTCACCGACCCGACGTTCGGCGTCTTCCGCAGGTGACGCCGATGGCCGAGCCCATCTCCCGCCTGCTCGTGGCCAACCGGGGCGAGATCGCCCTGCGGGTCATCCGCGCGTGCCGCGAGCTCGACATCGAGTCGGTGGCGGTGTGCTCCACCGCCGACGCCGGCGCCCCTCACGTGCGCGCCGCCGACCGGGCCGTCACCATCGGCCCGCCGCATCCGCGCGACAGCTATCTGAACCGCGCCGCGATCATCGACGCCGCCCGCAAAACCGGCGCTGGCGCCGTCCACCCCGGCTACGGCTTCCTGTCCGAGGACGCGGAGATGGCCGCGGCCTGCGCCGACGCCGGCCTGACCTGGGTAGGCCCTCCCGCCGACGTAATCGCGCGCCTCGGCTCGAAGATCGAGGCCCGCAGAATGATGGAGGCAGCAGGGGTGCCGATCGTCCCCGGCGAGACGCCTGCCGACCAGACCGACGCCGGTCTCGCCGCCGCCGCCGGGCGGGTCGGCTACCCGCTCCTGCTGAAGGCGTCCGCAGGGGGCGGGGGGCGCGGCATGCGCACGGTTCGGACGCCAGACCGCCTGCGGGAGGCGATCGACGAGGCGCGCCGCGAGTCGGCCTCGGCCTTCGGGGACGGCACGCTGTACGTCGAGCGGCTGCTCGTCCGCCCGCGGCACGTCGAGGTCCAGATCGTGGCCGACGACGCGGGGCAGGTCGTGCACCTGCACGAGCGGGACTGCTCCATCCAGCGGCGCCACCAGAAGGTCGTCGAGGAGGCCCCCGCCCCCGGCCTGACGCCGGCGGTGCGCGCACGGCTGACGGACGCCGCCGTCTCCGCAGCCCGCGCCGCCGGGTACCGCAACGCGGGAACGGTGGAGTTCCTCGTCGACGGCGCCGGCGACGACGCGACCGTCGCGTTCCTCGAGATGAACACCCGGCTGCAGGTCGAGCATCCCGTCACCGAGCTGGTGACGGGCCGCGACCTCGTGCACGCCCAGCTCGCGGTGGCCGCCGGGGCGGGCCTGCCGTGGTCGCAGGACGAGATCACGGTGCGCGGCCACGCCGTCGAGTGCCGCGTCTACGCCGAACGGCCGGCCGAGGGCTTCCTCCCCGACGCCGGCACCCTGCTCCGCTACCGCGAGCCGGTCGGCCCCGGCATCCGCGTCGACGCCGGGGTCGTCGAGGGCAGTGTGATCTCGCCCGCCTACGACGCCCTGCTCGCCAAGCTCGTCGTCCACGGGGAGACCCGGGCGCAGGCCGTGGCGCGCGCCCGGGCCGCCCTCGCCCGCTACGTGGTGCTCGGCGTGCGCACCAACCTCGACCTGCTGTCGCGCATCCTGCGCCACCCGCGCGTGGCCGAGGGTCCGGTCGACACCGGGTTCCTGGACTCGGAGCTCGACGGCCTGCTGGCGGAGGAGGACGAGGTCCCGGCTCTGGCCCTCGCCGCGGCGCTGGCCGTCGACGCGCGGCTCTCCCCGGCCTCTCCCCGGACCGGGCCGCCGGCAGCCGACGGCGCGCCGTCCGCGGGCGCCGGGCTCGACCCCTGGACCACCCTCGGGGGCTGGCGGCTGTCATGACCCGTCCCCGCCGCCAGGTGTCCGTGGAAACGATAGCCCGCGACGCGGACGCGACGGCCGGCCGGGTACGCATCTCCGGGATGGACGAGCCGGTCGAGGTGGAGCGATTCGACGAAAGCGGCTATCGGGTCTCGCTGGGAGGGCGGCGGCTCGAGGTCGTCGTCGCCCGAGAGCCGGGCGTCGACTGGGGCTGGGTGGACGGCCGCGCCTTTCGCTGGACGCACGCGCCGGAGGCCTCCGTGCGCGACCCCGAGCCGGCCGGCGACACGGGGACCATCCGCGCCCCGATGCCCGCCGTCGTCACCGCGGTCGCGGCCGCCCCCGGCCGGGCGGTGGCGCGCGGCGACACCCTGCTGGTGCTCGAAGCGATGAAGATGGAGCTTCCGGTGAAGGCGCCGCGCGATGGCCGGGTCGCCGCCGTCCTGTGCGAAACCGGCGACCGGGTGGACGCGGATGCTCCCCTAGTGGAGTTGGACGACCGCGAGGCGGCTCGGAAGTGAGGACCGCGGGCGGCTGGTCGCCTTCGTCCGAGCAGCACCCCGCCCGGTTCAGGCGTTTTCTTTCAGCGGTAACGCGGGCACCGCCACCCGTGGCGGCCCCGCCCGACGCGAGCCCGTCGCCACCGTCTGCAACGTGGACGCGACCGAGTCGACGCGACCTGACAGCCCTCGTCGCGACCCGACAGCCGCGAATCTGCCAAGCGCCGAACAGCGCCCCGCCCGACGCGATCAGCAACGACACGTCTCTGCGGTCAGGATCAACCTCAGGCGGTGGCCGCCTCGGACTCGGCCGGCGCGTCGGCGCCCACCTCGGACTCGACGGCCGCGACCACGTCCCCGTACTCGACCATGTCGATCGCGTCGTAGTCGGCCGGACACCCGAAGTCACGCTTGCCGGGCGCCGTCGGGTTGCCGATGGTCACGCACAGTCCGCAGCCGATGCACTTGTCGATGCGCACCGCGCAGACCCAGCGGTCGTTCGCGTCCTTCTCCTCGACGATGCAGTCTTCGACGGGACAGGCGGCCTGACAGATGGAACAGGCGAACGCGCCGAAGCAACGGTCGGGGTCGACCACCGCGACCTTGCGGGGCGCCCGCTTGCGGGGGGTGTTCTGAAGCTTCGTCCACATGGGTGGTGATTATACCGCAGCCGCCCACGGGGCCCACGCCTGGCTGGCAGGGCCTGGCCGGGCCGGTTGGGTGGCCGGCCTCAAGGGCGCCGTCGGGAGCGGGTTGTCGGCTCGCGATCGGGTTCACCCCGGGGTGTACGGGCGCTCGATGCTTCGGGGCCGCTCAGGCACAAGATCGCGGCGTCGGCTCCACGGTCGAGCGCGTTGTTGGCTTCGTTTCGGATGTCCCCCGGGTTCCAGCCCCGGCTGCGCAACGCGGCGTTGATGCCGACCTCCTCGAAGCCGGCGCGGGCGTCCTGGAGCGTTCGATACACGTGTTGCCGTCGGGTCGTCTCGTTGGCCGTCCGGACGACGATGGCGCGTCCGGTCACGCGGATGTCGATCGTGTGGTAGCGGGCCGCCTTCAAGACGCTCGTCGCATGCCCTGCCGGATCAGACTGGATGGCCTCGTACTCCTTGGGAACGCCGACGAGTTCTTCGCGCGCGTCGCGTTGGTACAGCGGCTGCCTCGCCAGCCACCGAGCCCGGGTCGCACTGAGCTCTCGTTCGTCCAGGCTGTTGACCGCGATCGCGGTTTCCTCCGGTTCGGTTCTCCCGCTGACCGCGATGTCGTAGAGGTCTCGCACGGGCGCGAACAGCCGCCGGTGCTTCAGCTTGGCCGTGAGCACCTGCGCCGTGCTCAGCACCTTCGCGACGCCGCTCTCGAATCGGGCGTATCTCGGTTCCCGGGCTGGCGTGGGCCGGGTCCTGAGCAGTTCGATCCGGCCCTCGGGGAAGTAAATCGTCGGCGGGTTCTCGAGATCGATCCGCGTCGCTCCCGCCGCCCTCATCTTGCGCCACAGCTCCGGGTTGCGCTCTTGCCGCAGCAGCGCGAGTCCTGTGTCCGGATGGACGTGAAGGTCGAGATCCGTGCTTCGCCGGTGCTTCCACCGAGCGCTGAGGAGGGTTCCGCCGCCCAGAGCCCAGCCGTCCCGCCCCGGCGTGTGGGGCGTCACGTGCTGGTCGAGGATGGCGTGCGTGCGGGCGAGGATCCCGGCTGCCGGCTCGGGAAGCGACAGCTCCTCCGTCATCGTTCAGACAGCCTGTTCAGGTCCCGGTTGCGTTCCGGGTAGCTGTCTGCGGCGCCGCTTCTGTGGATGGCGTTCGCGAGTTGTCGGAACGTGTAGGCCTCCTCGGTCCACGCGAGGATCAGATCGTCGTCGGTCGCCTCGCGCAGCCACATCGTGATGATGCCGGCTTGCCGCGCTGACGGCTTGTCCGCCCGGATCGCATCGAAGAACTCCCGGGGGGTCGGCGGCCTCCGCCATCCGGCGCACGCACTCGCAAGGCGCCGCGCGACCGTGCGGCTGTCGGGCCCGATCTCGCCCGCCGGAACCACGATGCCACACTCGGCCCGGATCCGGGCGCTTCCCCGGCGGTCGATGAACGTCCGAGGCGGTGCAAGCCTCGTGTCGTCTGCGAGGTCGCTCATCGCGCTTCCGTGTCGGCTGGTCGCAGTATAGCGCGCGGGCTGCGTTCGGCGCGAGGAAGCGTTCCGCCCCGTGAACGCGGGCCATCCCTGCGGCACGGACGCCTACGCGCAATCGAACGTCCAGCCTTCCGGACCATCCAGGAGCCTGCGCGCCCGGTCTCGATGGTCGGGCCTGTCGGCAATCGTGAAGAGCGCTCTTTCCCATGCGGGCCGCCTGTCGGCGGCGGTCTCGATGTCCTTCGTGCTCTCCGGCCGACAGTCGAGACGCATCACCGCGCCACCGGGAGGTCCGACTTCACCCGCGGGACCAGGCGAGTTCCTGGTCAGCGCGGCCGGGAACTCGCGAGTACCGGGCGAACGCGAGACTCGGGCGCCGTCAGATCGACATCCCCCGCCCCGCGATGGGCCACACGACATCGACCCGGTCGCCCCTGACGCCGTAGAGCTGGTCATAGAGGTTCACCACCGGGTCGCAGTGCGACACGATGAGCTCGAGCTTGTCGCCGACGCGGTAGGTGCGGCTGGCGTTCTCCTCGTAGCGGATCGTCCCGAACTCGTCCGACCCGGAGGTGTAGCTCATGCCGGTCTCGCCGGCGACGATCGGCCACGGCCGGTTGATGGTGTTGGCCTTGGCGCCGGCGTCGGTGGTGGCGCGGCCCTCGTACTGGTCGTTCAGCACCGTGGTCAGCACCGTCAGGGCGGGGGCGAAGTCGCTGTAGACCTCCTCGTCGTCCTCGCCGCCGATGACGAGGTACTGCGCGTCCATGAACACGTAGCTGCCGACCTGCACGTCGGTCATGCCCGGCGTCTCGTGGTCGATGTTGTAGGTCCCGGTGCCGCCGCCGCTGAAGATGCCGGTGTCGAGGCCCGAACGCTTCATGCGGTCGGCGGTGTCGGCGGCCGCCTCGAGGTTGGCCAGCGCGCGCCGCCGGCGCTCGGCGAACCCGGTCACGTGCTGCGAGCCGCCGTCGTAGCAGAGCATGCCGCGCAGGCGCAGCCCCGGCAGCGTGTCCACGAGCTGCGCAAGCTCGAGGGCGGGGGCGCCGGGCGTGATGCCGGTGCGGTGCCCGCCGGGGTCCACGTCGACGGTGACGTCGGCGACGACCCCCGCCTCGGCGGCCGCGTCCGAGAGCTCGCGGGCGTTGGCAGCGGTGTCGACGGCCTGCACGAAGCCGTCGCACCACTTCCGCAGGTACATCGCGCGGCGGATCTTGCGCGGGCTCACGTTCACCGTGGTCAGCAGGATCTGCTCGACGCCGTGCTCGAACATCACCTCGGCCTCGGAGATCTTCGCGGTGCAGATGCCCACCGAGCCGGTGGCGATCTGCAGGCGCGCGATGGCCGGGCACTTGTGGGTCTTGGCGTGGGGGCGGCTGGCGATGCCGTTCCGGGTGACGGTGGTCTGCATCCGGTCGAGGTTGCCCTCGAGGCGGTCGAGGTCGACGCAGAGGCACGGCGTGTCGAGGTCCCACTTGGAGATGCCCGCCTCGAGGCGGCCCCCGGGGGCCTGCCGCCTCATCTCGGCCGCGCTGTAGCCCTTGACGGGCTTGGGAATCCAGACCGACGCGGCGCCGGCGCCGGCCGCGTGCAGGAAGTGACGTCGAGACAGGGGATGGGTCATCGCAAGTAGCTCCTCTCGCCGGTCGTTATACCGCAAAACCGGGCGCGATTGGGGAACTCCCGAGCAGGATCCTGCGGCCAGACTCCCGCTGCGTTCGATGGCGGCGCATTCCGCGTGGCTGCGTCGCGCCCCGGCAGCGCGCCAGCGATTGACGCGCTCGTCACATCTCGACGCGCGGTCGCCTCGCTGGGCTCTGCGCAACGCCGGGTTGCGCCAACGGCTTGTGCGCGCGCCGCCACCGAAGCTCAGCGGTTACGCCTCGCGCCCGCCGGGCTCGGCGCCAACGCCGGGTTACGCCAGGAACTCGATCGCACGCCGCCACCGAAGCTCAGCGGCTACGCGCCGCGCCCGCCGGCCCGGCGCAACGCGGCGTGGCCGCAAGGGCGGATGGGGTCAGAACCGAAACAGCCGGTTCACCTTCACGACCAGCCCGCGGTTGCGGAGCCCCCCCGTGTACCGGTCCGGCCGCAGCGGGTCGCTGTCCCGGTCCTCGGTGTAGACGACGAACAGCTCGCTGCCGGGGCTGTACTCCCACCGCAGCCGGAGGTTGTTGCTGACGGTGCGGGTGCTCGAGTTGTACTGCACGAGGCCACTGACGAACATGCGCGGCGAGAGGGTCCAGGTGATGCGTGAGACGAGCAGGTCGGCGCGGAACGCGCCCTGCGGCGTCTCGATCCAGTTGACGGACACCGTCGGCTCGACCGCGAGCTGGGGCACGAGGACGAGCCGGGCGCGCCGGAAGCCGATGGACCGGATGGTGCCGCCGAAGTACTCGCCCGCCCGCACCGTGAAGATGCCGCTGAGGCGGCGCTGCCCGCCGAGGGTGTAGGTCGTCTCGAAGTCGCGGAAGCGGTAGCCGCCGACCGGCAGCACCACGTCGCGCCCCGGCTCGAACGGCTCGACGAGGAACTCGTAGTTGTCGGCGGCCGAGACGCCGATGCGGTCGCTGTTCTCGAACTCGGTCAGGAACGCGAGCTGCGCCTGCCGGGTCTCGACGGCGCCGGTGTCCGCGGTCTCGACGTAGTCGAAGGCGCCCTCGAGCCGGAACTGGCGGATCGCCTCGATCGAGGCGGGCCGCGGGCTGAACCGCGCGGCCCCGAACGAGCGGCGGAAGTTCTCGCGCCGCCAGAACCCGACCTCGGGCCGGAAGTTGTCCTCGACCGTCAGGTGCTCGGCCCGGAACCCGTAGCGGTCGCCGTTCCAGCCGAGCTGCCCCTGGTAGCTGAGGTCGCGGCCCGTGCGGCCCGGCGTGCGCGTGCGGGCCAGGTAGGCGACGGCGTTGACGTTCTCGTAGAACGAGAAGGTGCCGTCGGCGCCGAAGGTCTGGCTGGCCCCGGCGCCGTCGAGCGACACCGAGCGGTTGGTGAAGAGAACGCCGAGGGCGCTCCGCCGCAGGACGTCGCGCTTGATCCGGGCGACGGTGAAGTTGGTCGGCTCGACGCCGACGTTCGGCACGTCGCCCGCGTGCATGTTCAACGCGCCGACGTCGAAGGCCCCCACCTTGCCGGTGACTCTCGCCCCGCCGGTGATGGGCACCACGGCGCCTTCCTGGAGCCCGATGCGGCGGGAGTAGAACAGCGTGGGCGCGAGGTTCTCCTCGCTCGACCTCCCGCTGCCGATCAGCCGCAGGGCGCCGTCGCGGAGGCTGGGGCCGCCTCCCCGGGCGAACTCGAAGATGCCCCGGCCCTCCAGGAAGAACTCGCGCTTCTCGGGGAAAAGCAGGTTGAACCGGGTCAGGTTCACCTGCTGCTCGTCCACCTCGACCTGGGCGAAGTCGGTGTTCCAGGTCAAGTCCGCGGTGAGGTTCCGGGTGATGCCGTACTTGACGTCCACCCCGTAGTCGCCGGCGCCGTCGTTCCGGCGCGGCGGGTCGAGCGTGAGGTCGCTGGTGACCCCGGAGATGCCGTACGGCTTGATCTCGAGGTTGGCGCCGCTGTCCGGCACGTCGAGGCCCACCAGCAACGCGGCGTCGGACATGCGGAAGAAGCCCCGGCGGCCGGCCGCGATCGGCACCGCCGTGAGGTACGTCATCTCGTTCTTTCGCCGAATCGTGCGGCGGATCTGCACCCCCCACTGCTGGAGCGGCCCCGGCCGGTAGCGCAGCGACTTGAACGGGATCGCCATCTCCACCGTCCAGCCGCCCTCGAACCGCCCCGTGCGCACGTCCCACACCGGGTTCCAGTCGCCGTTCGGGTTGCCTTCGTTCGTCATCCCCAGGTCGCCGAGCGCCCCGAGGGGGTTGGTGTAGAAACCGACGCCGTTGCGCCGGTCGTTGAAGGTGTCGAACCCGACCCAGAACGAGTCGTTCTCGCGGAGCTGCGGGGTGTCGCGCCGCATCTCGTTCGCCACCCACTCGCCGGGAGGCGCCGAGTCCCACAGCCGCCCGCTGACGTAGATGTTCGTCTCGTCGAAGAGAATCCACGCCTCGGTCTTCTCGCTCGCCGGCGCTCCTTCGACCGGCATCTGCTGGATGAAGTCGCCGATGGCGGGCACGGTCTCGTAGACCGGCTCGTCGAGCACGCCGTCGAGCCGGATCCCCTCGTCGAGCCGCACCGCGCGAACGGTCACCCGCCCCCGCTCGTCGCGGCTTACGACCGCCGGCGGGACGGGAGCCGGCGGTCCGTCGATGAGAGCGAAATCGACCTCCGCCGCCGCGTCCTCCTGGGCGGCCGCCGCCGGGCGGACGACCGAGCACAGACCGAAGAGGACCAACGTCGAAACCACCGGGCGCCACGCGTGCATGGTCCCGGAGCATAGCGGACGCAGTGAGCGGTTCCTTGCCCGCGCGGGTATATTGGGGAGCACGCCTGCCGCGACACGAGGCGGTCGAGAAAAGGGAGACGCGACATGAAGCTGAGGGCTCAGTCCCGGGCGAGCGTGCTGTTCGCG
>JAJEEA010000027.1 GCA_022821235.1 Vicinamibacteria bacterium | reverse complement strand
GTACCCCGCGGATGCAACTTCGACTCGTCCGCCCGTTGCTTGGGGAAGCGGCTTCAATGAGGCCGCGGGGGCGTACCCCGCGGATGCTCTGGCGGCCATGATGCGGAGGGCGTCGGAGGCGGAGCAGCTTCAATGAGGCCGCGGGGGCGTACCCCGCGGATGCTTCATGGCCGCGAGCGCGTCCGCCTGAGCCCGCTTGCTTCAATGAGGCCGCGGGGGCGTACCCCGCGGATGCAAGGGGCAGATCGAGGTCCAGCGCTCGCAGCAGCAGGCCGCTTCAATGAGGCCGCGGGGGCGTACCCCGCGGATGCCTGCCGATGGATGGGCGGCGCCACACCGGCGCCGGCGACGCCCAGCTTCAATGAGGCCGCGGGGGCGTACCCCGCGGATGCGCCCCTTCTGGCTGGAGTCGGTGCCGGTCACTTCCTTGCTTCAATGAGGCCGCGGGGGCGTACCCCGCGGATGCTTCCACGGCCGGTTCGACCGTCTGGACCTGCTGATGCTTCAATGAGGCCGCGGGGGCGTACCCCGCGGATGCCCCGCCTGAGACGCCTCCCCATTGGCGAGAGCGAGATCCTGGCTTCAATGAGGCCGCGGGGGCGTACCCCGCGGATGCGGACCGCTCGCAAGTCGTTGCGTCCGAACGGATTGCCACAGCGATTGCGAGCGGTGAGCCGACGGTCCGTTGCCACGGTGGCAGCGACGACGACGTCGGGTTGGTTTCCGGGCCATAACTATCCAGTTGTCAATGATCTACCGTCTTCGCGAGCCCTCCCGGGGATCGCCGCGACACCGGAGCGCTCGATCCGTGCAGGCGAGTTGCACATCACACTATCACCGGTTCGCGCCGCAGGGCCTGGAACCCCTTGCCCAGGCTGACGATGCGCGGTTCGATGCCCTCTGCGACGCCGACGTCGACGAGGACGACGTGGTCCTCACCATGATCGATCAGACCGTCGAGCCGCGCAACCAGCGCGGCGTGGCGGCGCCGGCTCAGCCGGCACTGGAACACCGAGAGCTGCACCCACTCGCCGTAGCCCTGCATGAGCTTGAACACCCGGCGCCACCGTTTGGGGTCGGCGATGTCGTAGACGACGATGTACAGGTGCTCCACGGGTTCACCGCGTGGTGAAGTTCGGATACTCCGGCAGCTCGCCCAGCAGAAAGCGGCCGAAGAGCCGGGCCTGCATCTCCATGAGACGGCGATAGCTGACCCTGTAGCCGAACAGCGGGTGGACGACCTCGTGACCGAGGCGGCGCTCGTAGGTGGCGATGAAGCGGCGGCGGCCGTCGCGGGTCAGGTTGACGGCGCCGGCGGCGGACCTGAAGTCGGTCGGCCGCACCTCGCCGTTGTTGATGGCCTGCACGACGACCGAGTCGGCGATCAGGGGACGGAACGGCTCCATCAGGTCGAGGGCCAGCCCCGGGCGGCCGTATCGAGCCTGGTGATAGAGGCCGCGGAACGGATCGAACCCGACCGCGGCCAGCGCCACCGTCCACGACCGCGCCAGCAGCGAGTAGGCGAACGAGAGCAGCGCGTTGACGGGGTCGGTGGGCGGGCGCCGGTTGCGCGTCGTGAAGTCGAACCCGAGCTCGCCGTCCCGCGGCTCGTCCTGCAGCATGGCGCCGAAGGCCCGGAAGTAGCGCGCGGCGGCGGTGCCCTCGACGCCGAGCAGCTCGGCCATCGACGTCACGCGGGCGGGACGCCGGCTGTCGCTCTTCATGTCGACCAGCACCGGCTGGCTGCTGGCGTCGCGCTTCCAGTTGCGCCGCAGCAGCGTGCGGCAGTTCTGGATCTTGGCGCCGACGAGCCCCTTGGCGAACCGCAGGCAGGTGGCCTCGTCGAAGCTCGCCCGGTACTGGGCCGTGCGCAGCTCGACGTTCTTGTGCCCGTTGCCCGTCGTGTGCCCGAAGAACCAGCCGCCGTAGCTGTGCCACGTGACGGGGATGTCGCGCCACATCAGCTCGTGCAGGCACGGCGTGGTGACGTAGATGTTCCCCATCAGGATGACCTGCGAGGTCTCGTCGAGCCGCGCCGTCGCCACCTTCTTGTCGTCGACGCTGACGACCAGGGTCTCTCCCGACTTCGCCACCTTGGCCTGGCGGGCCTGCACGTAGAGGGGCAGCGCGTCGGTGCACGGCACGGCGATCGGGCGCGGGGCCACCTTGCCCCGGGTGAGGTGGTTGACCTCGTCGGGCAGGCAGATCTCGACGAGCGAGCAGCGCGGGCACTTGGGGCTGTCCTCGAGCGGCGGCGGAATGACGCCCGCGGTGGCGACGCGCCGCAATCCGTCGATCGCATCGCGCGTCGTCACGACGAGATCGTCGTCGAACGCCACCCGCACGCGCTCGCGGCTGCCGACGAAGTAGAGCACGCCCTCGGCGCAGTCGTAGCCGTGCTCGCGCAGCAGCAGACCCTGCGCGCAGAGCTGCACCCGTTCGGGCTCGTGGGCCCCGGCGCCGACGTGGGGCCGCTTGCCGCGCTTGTAGTCGACCGGCGTCACCCGGCCGCCGTCCGACTCGATGAGGTCCAGCTTGGCGATCAGCCCCAGGCGCTCGGACGACAGCGTGACCGAGCGCGCGTGCAGCCTCGGCGCCTCTTCGACCTCGGCCGGCGCCGGCAGCGCCCCGCCGTCGCGGTTGACCCGCCGGTGGGCGTGGCGGCCCTCGACGGTGTCGGACGAGTCGGCCCATTCGCCCTGCACCCATTCGAGGTAGGCGAGCCGCGGGCAGTAGACGTACTCGTTGACCATGCGCGCCGGCACGAGGGGCGTGTCGGCGGTTGCGGACGGAGTCGACGGCGGCGCCGGATGTTCCGGAGCAGGCACGGCGGCGACCTCCAGTCGGCGGAAGTTCGGTATTGGGTTGTTTCGGCCGTTCCGGCGATGGACCGTAGGGGGATGCAGGATGGCTTCGTTACCGGCGGTTTCGCCGTGACCCGTTCGGCTTCCGGAGGTGAGCTGTCGGGAGCCTGACCAAGGTTCACCTCGGGCAGCGCAAGGCTCGCGTGCCTCCGCCGGCCTGCAAGCGGCGCCGGCAGGGCTGGACTCCCGTTGGAGAACTGGAGGGCCGGAGCAGGACGTTCGTGTCGCCCGGGAATCGCTGGGAAATGGTCGCCTGTCCTTTGGTGCTGATCTTCATTGTCTCGCCATTACCGGTGCGAGTCGTACGCGCGACTTGACCGAGTGTCCGGCGAGCACGAGCACGCGCGTCGTGCCGGCTCCGCCCGACGGTGCCCTGGTCGTGAGGTCGCGCTCGGCCGGCCGAAACTCCCCGCCGACTGTCCCGCTCGCGGCAGCCGTCGCCGCCTTGGCGACGAACCGCATTGTGTATCATGCTACATACGGAGTCGGGGTGGAACGCGACAGCCGCAGACTGATCCGATGGCTGGAACGGGACGGCTGGGTCCGTGTAGCCGTCCGGGGAAGCCACTGGCAGTTCAAGCACCCGGATCGTCCAGGCCGCATCACGGTGACGCATCCGAATCGGAACATCAAGCGCGGCACGGTCGCCTCGATCTACCGACAGGCGGGCTGGAACCCGCGGAGGGGCTGAGATGCGCTACGTGGCCTTCGTTCATGACGACGACGAGCCAGGATTCGGCGTCAGCTTTCCCGATTTCCCCGGCTGCGTCTCCGACGGCGACACCGTCGACGACGCCCTCCGCCGCGGGGCCGAGGCGCTGTCGTTTCACGTCGAAGGCATGCTGGCGGATGGAGAACCCATCCCCCCGCCCCGCTCCCTCCACGACATCAGGGCCGACGAAAGCCTGGCGGGGTGGCGCGACGGAGCGACCATCGCGTTCGTCCCCCTCATCCTCGACAAGGGCTCGCCGCGCCGCATCAACGTGTCTCTGGATTTCGGCCTTCTGCGGGCCATCGACGAAGAGGCGAAGCGGCGCGGCATGACCCGTTCGGCGTTCCTCTCCAGCGCCGCCCGCAACGAGATCGAGGGACGCTGAGAACGACGCCGGCCGACAGGCGCGTCACGGATCGACTGACAGGATCTGACAATACCGGGCACCAGACTCTCGGTCAGACGCGCACCGACGTGGCCGGTCGGATAGAATCAACCGCTTCGCGGAGCCGCACGGAGAACCCCTTGGACGGCGCCACCCTCTATCGCATCGCCCTCGGAGACGAAAAGCGCCCCGACCCGTGGCAACTGGCCCTCGCGACCGACGCGTGGCCGACCGTCCTGGTCGCTCCGACCGGGTCGGGCAAGACGGCCGCGGTAACGCTGGGGTGGGCCGCGCACCGCCTGCGGAATCCCGAGACCACGCCTCGCCGGCTCGTCTGGTGCCTGCCGATGCGAGCACTCGTGGAGCAGACAGCACGGGCCGTCGCGACCTGGTTCGGCAATCTGGCCGTCGATGCCGATGTCAGGGGCCGTCTGCCGAAGCCGCACGACGTCCACGTGCTGATGGGCGGCGTAGAGGCCGACGGCTGGCTCGAAAAGCCCGAGCGCCCGGCCGTGCTCGTCGGCACCCAGGACATGCTGTTGAGCCGCGCGTTGATGCGCGGCTATGCCTCTTCGCGCGCGCTCTGGCCGATGGAGTTCGCCCTCCTGCACGAGGACGCCCAATGGGTCTTCGACGAGGTGCAGCTCATGGGCGCGGGTCGCGCGACGTCCGCGCAGCTCGAAGCGTTCCGGCAGACGGAGGCGGACCGCGCCCGGGGCAAAGGCCGGCCGGCGGGGACGCCGTCCCGCAGCCTCTGGATCTCGGCCACCCTCGATCCGCGCTGGCTCGCCACCGTCGATCATCCCGCCCCGGCCGACGCCGCGGTGGTGCGGGTCGATCCGGCCGCGGCGCCGGACAGCAGACTCGCCAGCCTGGCGAGGGCGGCCAAACGGCTCAGCCGATCGCCCGTATCCCCGGCGTCGTCGAAGAAGAACGACCTCGCCGACTACACCGCCCGGTTGGCCGACGCGATCCTCGGGGCCCACCGCCCCGGCTGCATGACCCTCGCGATCGTCAACCGCGTGGACCGCGCGCAGGCCCTCCGCGCAGCCCTCGAGAAGGGGATCGCAAGGCAAATGCCGGCGGCGCCGACGTTGGCCCTCGTCCACTCCCGCTTCCGCCCCGCCGACCGCGAGCGGGAAATGCGGAAGGTCGTCGGCGGCGACGAGAATCCGCACGGGCGCATCGTCGTCGCCACGCAGGCGGTCGAGGCCGGCGTGGACATCTCCGCCGCCGCCCTGTTCACCGAGCTGGCCCCCTGGGCCTCGATAGTGCAGCGCTTCGGACGCGCCAACCGGTACGCGGAGCTCCCCGACGGCGCGGACGTGCGCTGGATCGACCTGCTGCCCCCGGCCACGGAGGGCCCCGCCGCAGACAAGGACGCCGACGAGCTGGCCAAGCCCTACGAGGCCGCCGCGCTGCAGGCCGCACGCGATCGGTTGACCGGATTGACCGACGTCGCCCCCGCGCACCTGCCCGCGCCGGACGGCGTCGAACCCCCGCGCCGCGTGATCCGCCGCAAGGACCTCGACGACCTGTTCGACACCGACCCCGACCTGACCGGCTTCGACGTCGACGTGTCGCCCTACGTGCGCGACGCCGAAGACACCGACATCCGCGTCTTCTGGCGGAACCGTTCGGAGGCGGAAGACGAACCGCCGCACCCCCGGCGGGACGAGCTGTGCGCCGTGTCGATCGGCACGGCCGGAACGTGGATCAAGAAACTCTCCAAGCTGCCCGACAAGAGCGGGAACCTCCTGTTCCAGCGCGATCCGCAGTGGCGGCGCCGGGACGGACGGATCGGAGCGTCCCCGCCCGGCTGGACGCCGCTGCGAGGCCGGCCGTGGCCGGGCCTCGTGCTCCTGGCCGACCCGAAGGCGGGCGGCTACGACGAGGCATGCGGATTCACCGGTGACCCGAGGGACGTGCCCGAACCGATCCCGGCTCCGACGGATCCGCCCGGCCCCGGCGGCGGGGACGACCGTGCCGCTCCGGCGCCGGACGGCGTGGATGCGCCGGCCGTTACGGTCGCGCGATCCGGGCGTGCGGCAGACGGTGCCGGCGGTTCGGCGTCGGGCGAGGCCGAAGGACGCGACGGGCATCCCATGAGCGGAATCGAGCACCAAGCCGACGACTCGGCGCCGCACGAGGGCGAGGGACACGACGACGACCCGATGAGCGGAATCGACCGGGTCGTTCCGCTCGCCGACCACCTCCGGCACGTCGCCGCCGAGGCCGATTCGTTGTGCACGGCCATCCACGCGCCGCCGGGTACGCGGGAGACCGTCTTGCGCGCGGCGCGCTGGCACGACCTCGGCAAGGCGCACGAGGTCTTTCAGGACACCATGCGCCGCGGCCTCGACGGCCGGACGGCGACGCCCGGCGTGCCACTCGCCAAGACCGTGAAGCAGACCCGCCATCGCAGAGCCTACTTCCGCCACGAGCTCGCATCGGCCCTGGCCTTTCTCGCCCACGCGCACTGGTCGCGCGACGCCGATCTCGTCGCCTACCTGATCGCCGCTCACCACGGGAAGGTACGCATGAACCTGCGCGCCCTGCCCCGCGAAGTGCCGCCGAAGGACGCGGACCGCGCCGGCTCCCGCTTCGCCCGCGGCGTCTGGGAGGGCGACGAGCTACCCCCACTCGATCTGGACAACGGCGAGCGCTGGGCTGGCGGCCGCCTGTCACTGTCGATCATGGAGCTGGGCTGGGACGACGTCTCCGGCGAGAGCTGGACCGAACGCACGCGGGACTTGCTCGCATGGCTCGGCCCGTTCCAGCTCGCCTGGCTCGAGACCCTGTTGCGGATCGCCGATTGGCGGGCATCCGCCAAGGAGCGCAACGGAGCGTATGGAGGCCGCAATGAGGGGTGAACCGATCGAGCTGCCCGGATGCGCCCCGACCCCGCTGGCGTCCTACCTGAAGGCGCTCGGCGTGCTGCGCCTCGTCTCCTCGTCCGCCAACCACGTCTCCGGCGAGGCGGCCGACCCCCACGCCCGCGGCTGGTGGCAGAACGAACGCTTCCACTTGCAGACGACGCTGAGCCGCGAAACCCTGCTGCGCTTCTTCCTTCACGACTACGCGCCAAGCCCGATCATCGCGCCGTGGAACGGCGGCAGCGGCTTCTACGCGGGGGACAACAGAGATGGGTTCGACCCGCTCGCCGAGAGCCAGGTAGCGGGGCGCTTCACACACATCTCCGAGGCCATCCGCAAGGCGGCCCGCACAGTCGCCGGTCTGGAGCTGGCCAAACGGCCCGAGGGAGCGGCCAAGGTCGAGCTGGTGGCGGCCCTCCGGGCCGACCTTGCCGATGAAGCTCTCCTCTGGCTCGACGCCGCCCTGGCGCTCTCTGGAGGCGGCCTTGCCTATCCGGAGCTACTGGGAACAGGTGGAAACGACGGGCGGCTCGACTTCACGAACAACTTCGCCCGCCGCCTCGCTTCGCGCGCCAAGCCGCCGGGATTGTTCGATGCGTCTTCCGGTGAACCCTCGAACGACGCCGCCCGTCTGCTCGCGGACAGCCTGCTCTCGGCGCCGGTGTTGGGATTGTGCTCGGCCGCGATCGGCCAATTCGCGCCCGGCGCGGCCGGCGGACCGAACGCCACCAACGGCTACAGCGCCGACAGCGAAGTGAATCCGTGGGACTTCGTGCTCATGCTCGAGGGAGCGACGGCGTTCGCCGGGGCCGCCACGCGACGCCATCAGAGCGCGAGCGGAAGCAATACGTCGGGCGCGACCACCCGTTCCGGCGCCAGCTTTCCCTTCACCGTCCGCCCCGTAGGTGCCGGGTGGGGCGGCGTCGAGACCGCGGACGAGAACGACGCCCGGGCGGAGTTCTGGGCACCGATCTGGACACGGCCGGCCCGCGCTCTGGAAATCGATGCCCTCTTCAGCGAAGGCCGCGTGGTGCTGAACGAGCGAACGGCCAAGGATGGCCTCGAGTTCGCCCGGGCGGCGGCGAACCTCGGCGTCAGCCGGGGCTTCCGTGCGTTCGAGCGCTACGGATTCCTGATGAGGGCCGGAAGAACATACCTGGCGACGCCGATCGGGCGGCGTTCGGCGGCACCCTCCCTCGGCGCCGAGCTCGTCGCCGACCTCGATGTCGGCGGTTGGCTCGATCGCGTGCGTCGAGTCGGACGCAACGACGAGGAGCCGGGCGCGGCTCGAAGAGCGATCAAGCGCCTTGAGGACGCCCTGTTCGGGCTCCTGGCGGCAGGGGAAGCGCCGAGAGAAGCCGAGCGCGCAATCATTGCTCTCGGATACGTGGCAGGCTGGCTGGCCCTCAGCCCGAGCGGCCGGAAGGCGATCGGCGCACCGCCGCCCATACTAACGTCGACCTGGCTCCGACGGGCCGACGACGGCAGCGCGGAGTTCCGCGTTGCCGCCGCGCTCGCCGCACTCGGATTGCCGGCTTTGGCGCGTCGCGCACCGCCGCCGACCACGCCGGAGCCTGAAGCCACACACCCCGATGGGCCCGCCACCGACGACAGATCGTCGGCAGATGGGGAAACGCCGGCCGTCGAAGAACCGGGGCGCGCGCGCCCGAAGGCCACGCCACCGATGGCCGCGCATCTCGCCCCACTCGACGAGCGGACCTTTTTCTACCGGGGAGGCCTCGGCAGACGGCGGGCATGGGCCGACGGCGACGCGCCGCCGACCATGGTTTGGAGCGCCGGCCCCCTCGTCCCGAACCTCATCGCCGTGATCGAGCGCCGGCTGGTGGAGGCGGCGACGCGCGGGCTGGAGGACAAGCCGCTGGGCGGCGCGACAGCCGCGCGCCTCGACGACGTGGCGGCGTTCCTCTCCGCCGACTTCGACGACGCGCGCTGCGCGGCTCTGCTCGCCGGTCTGGTGTGGGCGCGGCCGGCGCGGCTTCGATCCGCCTCCGGGCCGCCGGCATCGGCGCCGATTCCGTTCGCCTACGCGGCTCTGAAGCCCCTGTTCACGCCCGACGCCGCGCTCCGCGCCGCCGGCGCGCTGCCAGAAACCGCGCGCTTGCCGGTTCCGCCCGGCCTGATCGCGCGCCTGCGCGCCGGTGGCAACAGCCGCGACGGTCGGGCGACCGACGCCGCCGTGCGGCTGGCCCTGGCCCGCGCCCGCGCATCCGGACTGCCGACACCTTTCGGCGAGCGCGCGGGCGCGCGGGAATCGACCGACCAAGCCCGCTGCATGGGCGCTGGTGTGCCGGCCGACCGCCTCGCCGCCGCCCTTCTGATCCCCATCGGCGATAGAGACTCGGCCGCCCTGATCGAGCGCGCCTATCCGGCCCCCCGGGCTGACGACGACCACTCGACGACGGAGGATACGCCGCATGCCGCTTAACCTGACCACCCTCGACGATGCACCCCGCCTTCTCATCGAGGCGAAGCTCAAGCCGGTGCAGGGCACGAGATTCCAGCCGACCGGCTTTCCCAACCTCGGGCACGCGGTCTACGACTCGCCAGACGGGCGCGGACGCACGGTGCTCGTGGAGAGCGCGCAGTCGATGGCAAACCGGCTCGAGACGGTCTGCTGGGATGACCTCAACAACGACTGGGTCGCACCGTTGCGGGGGCTGCCCGTCGTCAAGGTCGTGGACGGCGACGGCGAGCCCCTCACCAACTCGCTGATCGAAGCGCATCGGCTCAACTCGCCGTACATCCTGGAGGGCAGGGACAAGACGGTCGTCGACTTGCTCAAGGAGCGGCTGGCCGCCATGGAGGTCGGCCGCGTCGATCTTCGCGAGCTGGCGAAGGTGCTGCTGGAGTTCGACACCAACGCCCTGTTGCACGGCGTCTTTCTCGCCAAGAAGGACCTGGCCGGCGGCCGGCTGCGTCTGCCGAGGTCCCTGTCCGCCTTCGTCGAGGCCGAGGACGCGAAGGTGGCGGCGAGCGGCGGCGTCAAGAACGACACGGTGAACCCGAAGGGCGACACCGCCAAGGGATTCGGCAACGTGCCCTTCGCGCGCGACGAATGGGTCGCCGAGGAGATCACCGCCTACTTCAACCTCGACCTGCGCCAGATCCGAGCATTCGGGTTGGGGGCCAACGTCGAGCGGCTGCTCATCCTCGTCGCGCTCTTCAAGGTCCGGAAGTTCCTCGCGGTGGGACTGCGGCTACGCACCGCCTGCGATCTCGACGCGGGCGACCTCACCGTGACCCGGCCGGACCGTTTCGACCCGCCGTCCCTCGACGACATCGAATCGGAGCTGCCGGGGCTGATCGAGACCGTCGGTTCGAAGGGTCTCTTCGGCGAGACGCGCGTGCTCACCGTCCGGTACGGGAAGTGAGGGCATGTTCGCACTCGCCCTCCGCTTCCCCGCCGGCCGCTACCACGCGACGCCGTGGGGCCGCAACGTCAACGAGGCCGACGTCGCCTGGCCCCCCGAGCCGTGGCGCTTGCTGCGTGCGCTGATTGCCAGCTACTGGCGCAAGGGCGACCGCGTACGCTGGTCTGTGGGCGACCTCGCACGGCTTGTCGACGCCCTCGCCGAGACGCTGCCTGAGTACAGCCTGCCGGCGGGCGCCGTCCACGCCCACACGCGTCACTACATGCCGACGGGCGTCCTCAACAAGGGGCGGCCGAAGACCACACTCGTCTTTGACGCCTTCCTGCGGCTTCCCCGCCGCTCGACCCTCGTCGCCGCGTGGCCGCGCGTGACTCTGACGCCGGAGGCGTTCGCCCTCGCCGCCGACCTCGCCCGGGCCGTCGGCTACCTCGGCCGGGCCGAGAGCTGGGCACTGTGCGAAGCGCTCGCCGAATGGGAAGGCCGCGTGAACTGCCGACCGCTCGCCGACTCGTCGCACGGCGACCCCTTGCGGCTACTGGCCCCGCGCACCCCCGACGGCTACGCGGCCGAACGGCAACGGATCATCGACGACATGAAGCGCCAGATTCGGGCGGCGGCCGCGCGGCCGTCCACCGAGCCCGCGATCGAGAAGGCGATCGACAAGGCGCTGACCAGCAAGGGCCGGCGGGCCCACACGCTGCCCGAGCGCCTGCTCGACGCGCTGACCCTCGACACCGCCGACTACCGGGACCGCGGCTGGAGCCGCCCGCCCGCCGCCCGCGAGGTCGTCTACGCGCGCGCGCCGGAGGCCGCCCCCAGCGTGGTCGCCCGCGCCCCCGGCCACCGCCCCGCCCGGACCCGGCGTGACCTTCCCACCGTCGCCCGCTTCCTGCTCGCCGGCCGCCCCCGGCCCCGCGTAGAGGACACCATCAAGATCGGCGAGCTGATGCGCCGCGCTGCGCTCGCCCAGTTCGGCTGGCGGCGTGACGAAGCCGGGAACCGCCCGATTCCGCTCGCGCCGTCGGAAATCTCAGGCCGCGACGCAGATGGGAAGCCGCTGCGTGATCCGTCCCACCGGCACGCCTTCTGGCTGCCCGAGGACGCGGACGGCGACGGCTGGATCGATCACGTGTCGGTCTTCGTCCGGGACGGCATGAGCCGCGACGTCCAGACAGCCCTGGATCGCATCACTCGCCTCTGGCTGCCCCCGAAGCACCGCTCCGAAGAGGTCGACGCCGAGCCCGGCAGCATGAAGGAATGGCGGCTGGCCCTGGAGGGCTTCGGCCGCCCCGCCGACTTCGCCGCCGGTGCCCGCATCTTCGGCACCTCCCGCCGCTGGCGGAGCGTGACGCCGTTCCTGGCGTCCGGCCACTTGAAGCCATCCGGCTACGCCGGCGAGGTACGACGGTTGCTGAGGCGCCGCCAGCTCCATGCGGACGACGCCCACGTCACCGAGCTGAAGGCCATCGATGTCGGCGGAACACCGCGACGCGCAGTCCACTTCCATCGTTTCCGCCCCCGCGGCCGGGAAGCCCAGCCCGACGCGGCCGGTGCCCTGCTCAGAATCGTCCTGGCCCGTCCGATGCAGGGACCGCTGGCCATCGGATACGCCAGCCACTTCGGCTTGGGGCTGTGGGCTCCGGACCACGAAGACGATTCGTAGCGAGAGACTGCCGCCTACCGCGCCGCTCGTTGAGGACATCCCGGAGGGGTGGAGCGAGGAGAGCGAGTCGCAGACCGCCGCCGTTCAGACTGACACCTGCGCTTCAAAGAGGCCCCGCCCCACCCGGAGAGTATGCCATATTCAGGTTCGCAGGCGTTAGCCTGAATGGTCGACGAGCATCTCTTGAGTTCCACCCGAACCTCTCCTGCCGTTCTCCGTTTCTTCTTGACCCCGAGCGTCGGACACAAGTACGTTGTCATTGTGTTCTCTTGATGGAGGCACGCCTGTGATTGAGTCCCGCAAGGTGAGCAGACCGGAGGGGGCCCGGGGTCGATACCATCTACCTGGTTTCCGTTCGGAGAGCCAGGGTTCCAGAGGTTCGCTGCTCGCCGTCACACCCGAGCGACAGTGTGGACATAGTGAGTCCTGTGTGTGCACTCGCTGCCCATGAACCGCGGTGAGTGAAATCGAATACCCGACGGATGAGCCAATGAGCAAGATCCTCACGCAAATGACACGCACCGATCCAGAACTTATCGATCGCCTGAAGGCTTCCGTAAGCCGGCCGAAGACGAAAGAGCAGCGGTTTGCCCAAAAGGTCTCCTTTGTCTACGGAAACCAGACCGACAAGATGAACTTCACCCGCAAACAGGTTGAGGAGCGACTGAGGAACATGGATTAAATTGACAGGAGTAAGGACATTGATCCTCAGTGACATCCTCAACGGGGAGGGACACGACATCTACCAGGAGCTGGCCCTTGGGAATCTCGTCAGGCAGTACGATTTTCTTCGTTCGATTATCGCGACCGCCGTTCGTGTAGAGCACAGAATCTCGCCTACGATACCAAAGGCGCTCAACTACCACGCCATAGCGTGCCTCCACGGATCGGCCGGGGAGTTCAGGCCGCATGATGTGACTGTCGGAGCGTACCGCCCGCCACACTACACGCGCGTTCCCGCCTTGATGAGTGAGTTCATCGACGATGTTGACCGCAACTGGGACCAGACGGATGCCGTCAGCTTGGCGGCGTTCTGTCTCTGGCGTCTGAACCACATTCATCCTTTCGTCAACGGAAATGGACGCACGGCGCGCGCGCTTTGCTACTATGTATTTTGCGTAAAGATGAGGGGAGAACCAATTGGCGACCTGATATTGCCCGAGCGCATTCGCAGAAACCGCGAAGAGTACGTCAGGCTTCTTCAGCAGACTGATCAGCAACTGAATCTCGTCCATCTGCGAGAGTTTCTCGCGCGATTGCTTCAGGAGCAACTCGAGGAGCCCGGTCGCTCGGACGATTGATGCTCGTCACCGGCCCGCGAGTCGGCCACCCGCAACTTGTCGCCGCAACCGACTGCGGGGCCGGTCGCCATCGGCGACGCCAGCCATTTTGGCCTTGGGCGTGTTCGGCGCGGCTAAGTTCACGATGTGGCTGAAGGTCCAGCTTTACCAGCACGCTCACGCGATTGATGGTTGCCAGCGCGATGTTTCCGACGCATTCTGGCGTACAGCGCCGTGGACCTGCGCGAAGGCCATTCGATGTGAGATTAGGGACACCCAGGGAGCTAACGGAACATGGCGAGGAGTGAGAGTCGATTCGACGCCGTGCGGGTGATGCGCACCATCAGAAACGAGCTCGACGAACGGATGAGGGAATGACGTTTGACGAGGAGCAAGTCTACATTCAGCAACGCCTTCGGTCGCCCTCGACCGATCCGGACTCGCGCGCCGCCACGGGAAGACCCTCGACGGATGGATCGGGCGCAGGCCGCGACCGGTCGTGATGCGCTCGTCGACCGTCACGACGCCCGAGCGTTTACGCCGGGTCGACCGATCCAGCAGCAGGCTCTTGCCGAAGCCCGGGGGCCGCGAGAGCACGTAGTTGCCCCCGTCGACCAGGCGTGCGAGGTGGGCCGTCTTGTCGACATAGCAGCAGCCCTCCTCACGAATCTCCCGAAAGGTCTGGATGCCGATCGGGAGCTTCCGTCTGGTCAACCAAGGCACCTCACCCGTCGGCGGTCAGCACGAGAAACCGGTTGTCCGGCTCGGTCGCCCTGCCGCCGGCCCGCCGGGCGGCCCCGGCCGAACCCGCCAGTCAGCCACGACATGACGACTCCGACCCCGAGGCCCGCAATCAACAGCATGCCCGGCGTCAGCTCTCCGAGCATTCCAAGCACTCCATCCACCAGGCCCCGCCTCGGCGCAGTCCCCTCCGTGCAGCCGCCTCAGAAGAGCGCCGCCAGCGCGGCGACCAGAATCATGGCGATGGCGGCCGGGCACACCCATCGCAGCAGGAACGACCACAGCTCGGGGACCGGCATCCACCGCCCTTCCGCCCGCAGCTCCTCGAGGGCGCGGTCGACGCCCCAGATGCGGCCGACGAAGATGGCGGTGAGCAACCCGCCCACGGGCAGGGCGACCTCGTTCCACACGGTCACCATGAGGTCGAGGAACCCCATGCCGAGGCCGGGCAGGCTCGTGAACACGCCCACCGCGCCGTTGCCGAGGGCCGAGGGAATGGCCAGCACCGAGATGGCGCCGGCCACGGCGGCCACCGCCTTCTCGCGCGTCCAGCCGAGGGCGTCGACGCAGTGCGACACCGGCACCTCGAGCAGCGAGATGGTCGACGTGAGGGCCGCGACGCTGAGGAGCAGGAAGAACGCGCCGCCGAACAGGTGGCCGCCGGGCATCTCGGCGAAGAGGCGCGGCAGCACCGTGAAGATGAGCCCGGGTCCGCTGGCGGTGGGGTCGAAGCCGGCGATGGAGAACCCGACCGGGAAGATGATGAACCCGGCGAGCAGCGCGATCGACGTGTCGAGGGCGACGATCCACAGCGCCGAGGCGGCGATGCCGTCCTGGCGGCTGAGGTAGCTGCCGTAGGTGAGGATGCAGCCCATGCCGAGGCTCAGCGAGAAGAACGCCTGCCCCAGCGCCGAAGTGAAGACCCCCACGTCGGCGAGCCGGCTCAGGTCCGGGCGCAGGTAGTAGGCGAGGCCCTCCCCCGCCCCGGGCAGGGTGACCGCCCGCACCGCCAGGGCGACGAGCAGCAGGGCGAGCAGCGGCATGAGCAGCTTCGTCACCCGCTCGATGCCGGCGCGGACCCCGCCCAGCAGCACGCCGGCGGTGATGCCGATCACGAGGATGGCCAGGAACGCACTGATCAGGCCGCTCCCGGTGAACTCGGCGAAGAAGCGGCCGATGTCGTCGGGGCTGCCGCTCACCGCCCCCGTCGCCGTGAACCAGACGTAGGCGACCGCCCACCCTGCGATGACCGAGTAGAACGAGAGGATGCCGACGCCGGCCAGCACCCCCAGCGCCCCGAGCAGCCACCACCGGCGGCCCGGCGCGAGGGCGCTGAACGCGCCGACCGGGCTCAGCCCCGTGCGGCGGCCGATGGCGATCTCGCCGGCCATGATCGGCGCGCAGATCAGGAAGATGCACGCCAGGTAGATGACCACGAACGTGGCCCCGCCGCCCTGCCCGACCTGGGTCGGGAACCCCCAGATGTTGCCCAGCCCGACGGCCGAGCCGGCCGCCGCCAGGATGAAGCCGGCGCGAGAGCTCCACATGCCGCGCGAAGAGGTCGGGCTCATCTGGGTCGTTCCTCCTGTCGATCGTGCGGTCTCCCGCGGTCTGACCGCATTGTACCGCCGGACCGGGCGGCGGTAGACCGGCCTGCGGCCCAACGGGATCGGGATCGTTCATCTCGGGCGGGCCCGACGTGGGCGAAGGGCGGATTGAAGGAGCAGCCCGCTGGCAGCGCACGTCCGGCAGCACCAACCGGGCGACGGCGCCACTGCGCCGGGCTGCGGCGCCGGGTTGCGGGGCCGGGCGGCGAACCAGCCACTCCGGCGACATCCGTTCGCGTCGACGTGCCTTCGAGCCCCGGCGCGATGTAGCCCGCGCCACCTTCGCGCGGCCCCGGGGTCGCAGTTTCTGCGCCCTCCGCCGCTCGTCGAGGTTCGTTTCCCCGTGTACGCGGCCCGTTCCTGCATTGGTCCCGTTCTTGCTACTGAACACCCCGTCGGCGACCGGCCTCCCGCAATCCGGCGGGAGCGCCGCGGGTCCCGCCCGCCGCGAACCCGTGACGCGGATGCTGCAGGAGCACGCATGCACGACCCCGCCTACAAGCTGCTTTTCTCGCGCCCGCGCATGGTCCGCGACCTGCTCGACGGCTTCGCCGCCCGCGGCTGGAGCGACGCGCTCGACTTCGATACGTTGGCCCCCCTGCCTGCCGGCTACGTCAGCGAAGACCTGCAGCAGCGTCGCGGCGACCTGGTCTGGCGCATCCGCTTCCGGGAAGAGCGCTGGCTCTACCTGGTGCTGCTCCTGGAGTTCCAGGCCGGCGTGGACCGGGCGATGGCGGTGCGCATGCTGGCCTCCACCGCGCTGCTCTATCAGCGCGTGATCGCCGACGGCGTGCCGCACGAGCGCGGCGAGCTGCCGCTGGTACTGCCGGTCGTGCTCCACAACGGCCGGCGGCGGTGGACGGCGCCGGTGGAGATGACGGCGCTGATTGAGACGGGGATCGGGGCGCTGGCGCCGTACCAGCCGGCGCAGCGATACTATCTCCTGGACGGGGCGCGTGTGCCCGACGCGGACCTCCCGGCTGACAACCTGGTGTCGGCGCTGGTCGGTCTGGAGAAGACTCGCGACGCGCCAAGCCTGGGTGAAGCGTTGCGGGCGCTGATCGAGCTGCTGCGGGCGGCGGGCGACGAGCACTTGACGCGGGCGTTCGCGGCATGGCTCCGCTGGGGGCTGCGGGTGGCGGTTCGGCCGGCGGCCGGCGCGGGGGACGCGCTCGCACAGTTGCAGGAGACGCAGACGATGCTGGAAGAAACCGTGCGGGAATGGACCCGTGAATGGCTCGATCAGGGCATCGAGCAGGGCCGCGCCCAAGGCATCGAGCAGGGCCGCGAAGAGGAGCGGGCACTGCTCTGCCGTCAGGCGGCCCGGAAGTTCGACGGCGCCGCCGCCGAGAAGCTGGCGGCAGCCCTGGCGGGCGTCACCGACGCGGAGCGCCTCGGGCAGGTCGGCGACTGGATCATCGAGTGCGCGACGGCGGCTGACCTGCTCGCCCGTGTCCGCGGCGACCACGGATCGGACGGCTGAAGCCGGCTGCCCGCGCCCTTGCTTCCGGCTCCTGAATCGGTTCCGCCCTCGTGAAATTCATGAACTTGCCGACCGAGATCCGCCGCGCCCGCCGCAACTCGACGATACCCAGCGCATCCCTGGTGGCTTGCTTGCCGAGCCCGGGGTGACCGAGCAGTGACCGAATCGCGGCAAGGCTGATCGAGTGACGCCAGATCGGCCACGCGAAGGCGAAACCGCCGCTCCGTTCGCGCATTCCGCCGATGACAGACAGTTGGGCGCTTGCGCCGCGCACCCGCGGCGCCACGGTCAGCGAGGAAAGACCGATGGCGGCCAAGCGGTTGGCCCCGTGCTGCGTCGTTTCCTTGGTCTTCGAATCCGTCGGGTCCGTGGCGCGCAGCGCATAGCGCACGTCTTCGTGCGGGTCCCATCGGAACGAGAACGTCGCGTCCGGGCGTGTCCAGGGCTCGAACAGCGCTTCGAGTAGACAGT
>JAJEEA010000281.1 GCA_022821235.1 Vicinamibacteria bacterium | reverse complement strand
TGACGCGCGGGGTCGTGAGCGGCGCCGGCGCGGCGACGCGGGCGGCGGCGCGAGCGAGCCGCCCCGCTCGGCCTCGACGCGGGAGCCCGCCCGGTGCAAGTTGCGCGGGCGAGCCGCCCCCGCTCGCCCCTTGACGCGCGGGGGCCACCCGGTGCAACATGCGCCGATGGGCGAAAACAAGGCGAATGTCACCAACGGGCCTTCAGCGTCACCCCTGTTCGACCTCTCGCCCCCGCGACCGACCACGCGGCAGGTCGCGGACCGGGTGCGCGAAGGCCGCGCCGGCGACCCCGCCCGCCCCGCCGACCTGCCCGCCGCTGTGCGCCGGGCCGACGACGCGCGCTACCAGGAGGTGACCTGCCGCTCGGCCCTGAACCGGGTACGGGGCATGCCGTTCGGGTGGACCCTGAACCCGTACCGCGGCTGCACCCACGGCTGTCACTACTGCTTCGCGCGGCGGTACCAGCCGCACCTGGAGCTGGGCGCGGGCGACGAGTTCGCGTCGGTCATTCTCGTCAAGGTGAACTTCGTCGAGGTGCTGCGGCGGGAGCTCGCGAGGCCGAGGCGGGGACCCGAGCCGATCGGGTTCGGCACCGCCACCGACCCGTATCAGCCCATCGAGGGGCGCTACCGGCTCAGCCGGGGCGTGCTCGAGGCCCTGGTCGAGCGCCCGTCGCCGGTCGGCCTGATCACCAAGGGGCCCATGGTCGTGCGCGACGCCGACCTCCTCGAGGACCTCTCCGAACGGACCGACTGCACCGTGCACGTGAGCGTGCCGACCGTCGACGAGGACGCGTGGGCGGTTCTCGAGCCGGGCACCGCCCACCCCCGGCAGCGGCTGCGGGCGGTGCGGGAGCTGGCCGACCGCGGCATCCGGGCCGGCGTGCTGGTGGCGCCGATCGTGCCGGGCCTGACGTCGCACCCCGCGAAGATCGAGCGGACCGTCAAGGCCATCGCCGACCACGGGGCCCGCTTCTGCGGGGCCGTCGTCCTCCACCTCGAGGGCGGGACCCGCGAGCACTTCCTGCGGTTTCTCGACCGCGAGTTCCCCGACCTCGCCCCGCGCGTCGACCGGCTCTACGCGGGCAAGTACGCCCCGCGGCCCTACCGCGACCAGGTGCACGGGGTGCTGGAGCTGATGCGGCGCCGCTACCGGCTGCCGGCCCGGGGCGGGGCTGCGAAGCAGGCGGAGGCCCCGGGCGCCCCCGAGCCGGGGCCGCGGCAACCGGGGCTGCTCTGAGCCGGCGCGCCCTTCGGGCGCGGTGGGGGGACTTGGCCGTTGACGTCGGTGACGAGCGCCGCCGCCGGGAGCCCTGCCGCCGCCGGATGCGGGGCGCGAAGACTCCTGCACGGCACGCACCCCCGCCAACCTCGGACGCCGGGGGCGGGCGAAGCGGTCATGGTCGTCCCGCCCCGCCGCGCGCGCCGCACAGCCCGCCGCGAACCTCGGCCGCGCGAGGCGGGCGGGAGCGCCTAACGCATCTGCAGGAGGCGCTCCACGCGCTGCTCGGTCGGGGGGTGGGTGCTGAACAGGGACATCACCCCGGCGCGGGAGAACGGCTTGACGATGAACATGTGGGCGGTGGCGGGGCTGGCGTCGATGGGCACCCGCCGCGACCCCGCGTCGATCTTGCGCAGGGCCCGGACGAGCCCGTGCGGGCTGCCCACGATGCCGGCGGCGCCGCGGTCGGCCGCGAACTCGCGCGAGCGCGAGATCGCCGACTGGATGAGGATGGCGGCGATGGGCGCGAGGATGATGGTCGCGAGCAGGGCGAGGGGGTTGCTGCCCTCGCCGTCGTCCCGGTTTCCGAACCCACCGAAGATCGCCGCGAACTGCGCCATGCGGGCGACCATCATGACGGTCGCGGCGATGGTGGCGGCCACCGACCCGATGAGGATGTCGCGGTGCTTCACGTGGGCGAGCTCGTGGGCGATCACCCCTTCGAGCTCTTCCCGGTCGAGCAGGCGCAGGATGCCGCGGGTCGCCGCCACCGCCGCGTGCCGCGGGTTCCGCCCCGTCGCGAACGCGTTCGGCGAGTCGTCGGGAATGACGTAGACCTTCGGGGTCGGCAGCCCCGCCCGGCTCGCGAGGTGCGCGGTCATCTCGTGCAGGGGGTGCCCGGGCCCCACCTGCTCGGCCCGGTACATGCGCAGCACGATGCGGTCGGAGAACCAGTACGAGCCGAAGTTCATGGCGACCGCGATGACGAACGCGAGCATCAGGCCGGCCTGCCCCCCCAGGAGCTCGCCGATCACGAGCAGGAGCCCGCTCAGCAGGCCGAGCAGCACGACAGTCTTCACCGAGTTGCCCATGGGTTGCAGCTCTCCTCTTGCTTCCTTCTTGCTCTTCACTCGTCCTTCCGGCTTCCTGCGAGTCCGCCGGTCACGCGGCCGGCGCCGGGCGGTCGCCCAGCACGTCGACCACGAGCGCCGCCACCAGCGCCGCGCGCCACGCCAGCGAGTCGACCTCGATGTGCTCGTGGAGGGCGTGCGGCCCGGCCCCGACCGCCCCGAGGCCGTCGAGGGTGGGGGTGCCGACGGCGGCCGTGAAGTTGCCGTCCGATCCCCCGCCGGTGGCGCCCTCCGAGAGGTCGTGGCCCAGCCGGCCGGCGATGCCGCGCGCCCTCTCGTAGAGACGGGCCACCGCCGCGGTTCGTTCCAGGGGCGGGCGGTCGAACCCGCCCGTCACCTCGATGCGGGTGCCGGGCACGGTGGGGGTCCGGTTGCGCACGAAGTCGAGCACCCGGTCCATGTCGGCGGCCGTCGCGACCCGCGCATCGACCACGGCGCTGGCCTCTTCCGCGACGACGTTGGGCAGGGTGCCGCCGCTCATCGTCCCGACGTTGAGCGAAACGTCCGGGGCCAGCTCCCGCACCCGCTGCAGATCGACGACCTGGGCCGCGAGCTCGTGGACCGCGCTGGCGCCCTTGTCGGGCTCGACCCCGGCGTGGGCGGGGACCCCGTGGACGGCGAGATGGAACTCGGCGCAGCCCTTGCGCGCCGTCTTCACGCCCCCGCCGGCGAGCCCCGGCTCGAGCACGAGGGCGGCCCGGCTCCGCCGCGCCTCGTCCTCGATGAGGGTGCGCGAGGTGCGGCTGCGCCGCTCCTCGTCCGAGGTCCACAGCATGACGAGCCGCCCCGCGGCGGGGCGCACCTCGAGCACCGCCCGGGCTGCCAGCAGGCCGAGGGCGATGCCCGCCTTCATGTCGAAGACCCCGGGCCCGAACAGCCGGCCGTCCCGGAACTCCAGCGGCATGCGCGCGAGCTGCCCGACCGGCCACACGGTGTCGAAGTGGCCAACGAGGAGCACCTGGCTCTCGCCGCTCCCGAACTCGGCCCGGAGATGATCGCCGGCCCGCGCCTGCGGCAGCCGGGCGACGGTCCCCCCGATCGCCTCCATGCGCTCCCGCAGCTCGCGGCCGCAACTGTCGACGGCCATCTTGTCGCTGGTGGGCGACTCCAGGCGCGCGAGGGCGAGGGTGGTCTCGACCACCCACTCGCGCCGGGACTCGCAGTAGGCGAGCAGCGCCTGCTCGACCGCGGCGCTCGACGTGTCCAGTCCGGTGCTCATCGTATTCTTCCAGCGTACTCGATCCGCGGCCGGCGCGGCGGGGCGACGCCGGTCCTGAACACGTCGCGGCGAACCCGCGGGGCGACGCGGCGCGGCCGGCAGGACCTCGCCCCCCGGGTCCC
>JAJEEA010000474.1 GCA_022821235.1 Vicinamibacteria bacterium | reverse complement strand
GCGGCGCGACGTGTGCGCCCGAGCGCGGGTCGGCATGAGGCCGGACGCGACTCGCCGCAGGAGGAGTGAACGATGGCCAGCACTCGCGACCGCAGCTCGAGGAGGGACCGGTTCCGCGACGGCGATGTGTCTGTCGGACGGCCGAGCCGGTGGGAGGGCCGGCCGCTGAGGGTCGGCTCCGAGATCGTCGTCCGCTCGATCGACGCCGGGGGCTCGACGATTCGCGCTCTGCGCGTTACGGCGAAGCTGCGGCTTCAGGGCTCGGCGCTGGACGCCGCGCTCGCGAGCCCGGCCGTGAGCTCGGCCCTCGCCGACGTGTCGTATCGCACCGGCGCCGGCCATACGACGGGGCTGTCGGTCGTCTACCGCGAGGTCGAGCCGCTGACCACGGTCGTCCGCGAGTCGACCGTGAGCGCCGGGCAGGAGTTCGAGGTCGCGTGGCACGGCGGCGACGGCCTCCTCGACCAGATGCCGGACCCCGAGCCCATCGACGGCAGTCCGACGCGCGCGGCCGTCGACTGGCACGAGCTGGCGAAGCACGCTCCGGACGTGGAGCACGACGAGCGCTCGATGCCGGCCCTCGCCGACCGGAAGGTGCTGCGCCGTCGCGGCCGCGTGACGGTCAGGCGCGGGTTCCTGCGTCCGCCGATGTCGGCCGAGGCCGTCGCGCGCATGGTCGAGCTTCGGGCCCAGGGCCTCGGCTTCAAGCGTATCGCGCGGGCGGTCGGCTGCGCGCCCATCACCGTGTCCCGCTACCTGCGCAGCTTCGAGGAAGAGGACCGCTGACCGTGTAGAATCCCGAACAGTGACACGCCCCGGCATCGCGCCGGGGCGTGTCTCCCACGGATCTCCTGGTGTTCGTGGTCGCGCTTGATGTCCTTCGCCTGCGCGACGGCGAGCGTGTCGAGCAGGGCGTGAACCCTACGGCCGGCCGGTGTCGCGGACGACGATGCGCTGCTGGTTGCGGGAGACGACCTCGGTGATCGTGGCCGTCCAGGAACCGCCCCGGCTGTCGGTGATGCTTATCGGGGTTCCGCGCGGGTCCTCCGCGAGCGCGGCGACATCGGGTCCGTCGAGCACGGCGCCCCAGCCGTCGTCGAGCTTGCAGGGTCTCCAGCCGGCGAGGGGTTGTCTCTTCGGCGCCTCGAGGGCGGCCGGGAATTCGCGGTCGAGTGCCGCCGCGATGACGTCACGAGCCCAGGCGCTGACGTTGACGTGCCGTTCATCGGCGAAGTCGCGCGAGGCGGTCGCGGAGCTCGGGTTCGATGCGGATCTGGAAGACGTCTGTACGGCGCATGACATGACACGGTAGCACGCGCGGGCGTCGAGCCCTTCCTGCAAGGTGACGAACGCCCTGATCCGCACTCTGATCCGCCCCTGGTCGTGACCCGATCCGTGGTAATCATCGACTTGACCCAAATACCACGTCCAGCGCGACCCTGATAACACGCCCCCTGAACAGTCAAATCATTGATAAACAGACACTTAAGCCACGACCACCACAACAGTTTGGGTCACGCCCGAGCTGGCAGACAACACCTGAGCGACCCCGCTACGTACTACTCGTTTCTGACCCGGAGCGCGACACCAAGGTGTCACTTCCGGGTCAGCACCGCGGGGTCGCTCAGGCTGCACTTTCCGCTCCGCGGAAGGGGAGACGGACGACCGCCGCCGGGGTCGAGGCGCTCATGGGGCGCCGGCGCCACCCGATTGGGGCCTGCACGGTCAGCCACGGCCCGACGACCACGAGGAGTCCTCGGGCCCCGATGGCCGATCCGCTGGCGAGTCCTGGCCACCGACGAGACAGGAGTTCGAGTCGACGTCGACACCGGCAACGGCTTCAGAGCCGCCACCGGCGCCGGGGTCGACCGGGCGCTCCGCCAGCTCCGGCCGTGGATGACGAGGCGCTAGACCCGGCGGCGGGCTCCGGATGGAGCGACGTGGAGGTAGAGGCCGTTGTGGCTGACGCGGCTGACGAGCTCCTTCGGGACTGCGGCAACGGTGGTGGCGGCCCTGGAGGAGGTGGGCTCTGCCAGGAAGCGGTACGATCTGCCGTCGCAGTAGATGTAGTCCGCCTCGATCTTGAGGCGAGCACCGTCCTTGAACCGAACCGTGTAGGTGTTCACCACCCCTCCCCTCAGTCCAGCGGCCCAGGAACCTCGGCCATCTCCTCCGTTGAAAGCCACCCGCTCTCAGCGGGCCGGAGTCGAACGCCGTTCCAAGGTGATGCAGTACGTCGAGTGCCTTGCCCGGACGCTCGTCTGCGGTCGGGCGGTCGAGGTCCAATTGTCGGGCGGAATTCGCACCCGCCGAAGAATGGGCCTATCACGGTGCACCACCACAAGCTGCTGGCCGCAGCCTCATCACCCGCGCGTGCCCCGACCGCTCAGGTAGGCGTCCCAGTCCTCCATCAACCGCCGGCGGCGCTCGAACAGGTCCGAGCGCGCATAGGCCGCCTCGACCTTGTTGCCGACGACGTGGGCGAGCGCCGCCTCGACGACCTCACGCGGGTGGTCCGTGTTCTCGGCCGCCCAATCGCGGAAGCTGGAGCGGAAGCCGTGAGGCACGGCGGCGATCTTCTGGTTCTTCAGCAGCCCCGAGAGCGCCATGTCGTGCAATCGCTTGCCGCCGATGCTCGGGAACACGAGCGGGTTGCCGCCGCCGTCGAGCGTCCGCGCCGCGTCGAGGATGTCCAGCGCACGCCGGCTCAGCGGGACCCGGTGCTCGCGCTTCATCTTCATCCGGGCGGCCGGGATGGTCCACACGTGGGCCTTGGCGTCCATCTCATCCCACAGCGCCCCGCGGACCTCGCCGGACCGAGCGGCGGTCAAGACGAGGAACTCGAACGCCAGCTTCGTCCCGGTCCACGCCCGCGACGACCGGACCCGCTCGATGGCCCCCGCGACCTCGCGGTGCGGCAACGCCCGCATGTGCTGAACAAGGTCGCCCTGCGGGCCGAGCGCCGGGCCGATGCGGTCACCCGGGTTGTCGTCGCGATGCCCCATCGCCACGGCCCACTCCATGACCGTGCCGATGCGCTGGCGGACCCGCCGCGCCGTCGACGGCCGCGCGTGCCAGACTGGCCGCAGCGTCTCGACGATGTCGGCGCTGGTGACCTCGCCCACCGGCAGGTGGCCGAGGTGGGGGAAGGCGAAGCGGGTCAGGCTCGACAGCCAGTCGCGGGCGTGCCGCTGGTCGCGCCAGCCCTGCCGCATCTGGTTCCAGACCCGTTCGGCGGCGTCCGCGAAGGTGGGCATGCTCTTGAGGCGGCGCTTCTCGGCGAGGGGGTCGCCGCCGGCACGGGCGAGGCGGCGGTTGGCGAGGGCCTGGGCGCGAGCCTCCTTGAGGGGGACGAGGGGGAAGCCGCCGAGCCCGAGCTCGCGGCGGCGTCCGCGGATCGAGAGGCGCTGGATCCAGCTGCGCGTGCCGGTGGGCTGGACCTCGAGGTAGAGGCCATCGCCGTCGCAGTAGCGTCCGGCCTGTGCTACGTTACGGACGAAGGCGGTGGAGAGTGCGTGCCGGGGGTGCCGGCCGTGCGGCTTGGTCTTTGGGGTTCCGATTTCGAGTGTCATGGTCTACCAATTTTCCCCGTATCTGATGGCGGAAACAGGTGTATTTTATCGGACGGTTCGGGCCTCGTCAAGCCTCGACGATGTAGTAGTAATCAATTATTATTCAGCAGTTTACGGACACTCATGGACGGCGACGGACGACTCTGGGCAACCTATATGGGGCTGTTGGGGCTACAGCCCGCTGGATCAGATCGATCGCGACAACGTGGGCGAGCTGCGGATGGTCTGGACGCGGGCCCTCGCGCCGGGCCTCCAGCAGGGAACGCCGCTCGTCCCCGACGGCGTCCGGTCCATGCCCAACCCGCGGGACGTCCTCCAGGCCACCGACGGAGCGCGCGGCGATCTCCTGGGGTAGTACCGGCGCTCGCTCCCCGACGACGTGGACGAGTACCTCATCACCGTCCTCGCCGAGGTCAACCGCAACCTCGCCATCTACGACGACCTCATCATCGACACCAGCGTCGACGACTACGTCTTCGCCCTCGACGCCGCGACGGGCCGGCTGGCCTGGGAGACGGAGATTCTCGACTACCGCACGCATCCCGCCAACCAGACCTCCGGCCCCATCATCGCCGGGGGCAGGATCATCTCGGGACGGAGCTGCACCCCGGCGGGCGGACCCGACGCGTGCGTCATCACCGCCCACGACGCCCGGACCGGCGAGGAGCTGTGGCGGACGCGCACCATTCCCGCGCCGGGCGAACCGGGGGACGAGTCCTGGGGCGACGTGCCCTACGAGGAGCGCAAGCACGTGGGCGCCTGGATGGTGCCGAGCTACGACCCCGCCCTTAACCTCATCTACATCGGGACGTCGGTGACGTCGCCCGCTCCCAAGTTCATGCTCGG
>JAJEEA010000437.1 GCA_022821235.1 Vicinamibacteria bacterium | reverse complement strand
CGACGCGTGGACCGGCGTTGCCGCGGCGCCGGGGGCGGCCGAAGGCGTCGCCTGCGTGCTGCGCACGCCCCACGACGGCGGCCGCATGCGCCGCCACGACGTGCTCGTGGCGCCCTCCACCGACCCCGGCTGGACCCCGCTGTTCCTGCGCGCCTCGGCGCTGGTGACGGAGACCGGCGGCTACCTGTCGCACGGCGCCGTGGTGGCCCGCGAGTTCGGGCTGCCGGCGGTGGTCAACGTGCGCGACGCCATGCGCCTGATCGCCGACGGCGACCGGCTAAGCGTCGACGGCGATGCCGGCCGGGTCGCCCGCACGGGATGACCTGCCCGGTGCCAATCCGCCGCGCCGGCGGGCCGGCCGGGTACCACGCACGGCGCTCCGGCGGGCACGATGGCTCCGTCCGGGCATCTCTTCGTCATCGGTGGACTCGCGGACCTTGCACCGCAAGTCGCGCAGGCCCAGCACGCCGCGACGAACGCGGCAACGTGCACACTTCGGAGCAGGACGCTCGACGCGTCACGAAAGCCGAGGCGCGCCGCGACGAACGCGGTAACGTGCACACATCGGAGCATCAAATCCACCAAGGCATTACGGCCAATGCCACCCCTGGACCGGCAGATCGCGTCGCGGTAGGCTGTGTTCCACTCCGGGCTAGTGTCCCCGCAGTGAAGTTCGTGAAATCTCTGAATCGCGGCAAGTGATTGTAAACACAGGAGAAATGCCGCGAAGAAACGTTCCACGAATCACGGTTCAGGACACTGGCTCGTCGAGCTGCCGAGGCGGCCGACCCGGCGAGGTGACGCGCGAGCGGTTTCCGCCAGAGTCCCGGGCGGTCTCCTACGGCCACAGCATCAGCCAGTCGGCGAGGTACTCGGCTTGTCCCCAGGCGACGCGGAGCGTCCCGGAGGGGACGGCTCCCTCTTCCGCCGGCAGGTCGGGTTCGAGCGTGACGGCCAGGCTCCGGACCGGCTCCGCCAGCCCCCGCCGGCGCATCGGCGTCCGGCCGAAGTCGAACGACGGGTCGTAGTCGGTGCCCCAGTGCCGGGTCTGGCGGCTGACGATCAGCTCGCCCCCGTCCTCGCCCGGGAGCATGAACAGCGTGTACTCGCCCCGCGGCACGTCGAGGTCGCCGAAGCGGACGTCGAAGTCGAGCGTCAGCCGGGTGGCCCAGTTCGCCCCGAGGCGCCAGACCTCGCCGTAGGGCACGAGCTCCCCGAAGATCGCGCGGCCGCGGGCGTGCGGCTGGCCGTAGTCGATGGCGATGCGCGACGGGCCCGAGTGGGACGGCGTGTAGGTGAACCACCCCCCGTCGCGCAGGACGCGCCCGTCGAAGGTCACGCTCGTCGTCACCCGTCCGCTCGGCGCGACCTTGGGGATGGGGCCCGCCCCGTCCTGGGCGGTGAGCGGCGCGGCGATCAGGAGCACCGTCAGCGCGACGAACGGGGCGCGAAGGCGTGGGAGTCCGCGCCGAAGACGCGTGCGGGCTCCCCGCGGCGTCGGCCGGCCGGCGCGCTCAGCCCCGGGCGGCGGTTTCCGGACCAGGATGCACATGGCATCATTCTACGGTCCTCTCGCGCCTTGACGCGCGCGCCCGCGGGATGAGAGCCTGAATTCCCCGCAAGCCGACGAAGATGGATGCCGACGCGATGCCCCGTGTTGCCTCGATCGTGGTGTTCCCGCCGCCGTTCCCGGCGTCGGGCGCCTGCCGAGGAGCGTCGATCGCGTGGCGGGGCACGCTGGCGGCGATTGGTGCCCGCGGGCGTGCGTGGCCCCGGTCGACTGCAAGGATCCGGGAACGGAACCGTCCGTGTGGTAACGTGTTGAGGTTTCAGGCACTGGTTCCCTTGGTGGCCGACACGTTACCCATACGGCCGAACGAGGAGAGAACGAGATGTCCAATAGAGTCACATCCGTGCCCGCTGCCGGCGCCTCGAGCACGCCGCCAGCGACGTCGCGCCGGGCCTTTGGACGAGGCCTCGGCCTGTCGGCCGCCGGACTGGCCCTGGCGGGATGCTCCGCGCCCGAGCCCCCGGCCGACCCGGCGCCCGCCGACGCGGCCGCCGACCAGGAGCTCGTGCCGGCCCAGGATGCGGCGTCGCAGGCTGCCGTCACTCCCGACGCCGCCCTCGCGCTCCTCACCGACGGCAACGCGAGGTTCGTCGCCGCGACTCCTGCCCGTCGCGACTACGGCGGTCAGATTCGAGCGACCGCCGCCGCGCAGTATCCGTTCGCGGTCGTGCTCGGGTGCATCGATTCCCGAGTTCCCATCGAGACCGTCTTCGATCAGGGGATCGGGGACATCTTCGCGGCCAGGATCGCCGGCAACATCGTGAACACCGAGATACTCGGCAGCATGGAGTTCGCCTGTCGACTCGCCGGGTCGAAGCTCGTCGTCGTCCTCGGGCACACGTCGTGCGGGGCCGTGAAGGGGGCCATCAGCAGCGCCCGGCTCGGCAACCTCACGCAGCTCGTGCAGAAGATCGAGCCGGCCGTGGAGGCGATATAAGGAGATCGCGACGTCTACGACGCGGTGTACGTCGACGGGGTCGCCGAAGAGAAAGTGCGCATGGTGATCGCGGAGATTCGACGAGACAGCCCCGTGCTGGCCACGATGGAGCAGGAAGGAGAGATCCG
>JAJEEA010000318.1 GCA_022821235.1 Vicinamibacteria bacterium | reverse complement strand
GTCTTCCTCTACGTCAGCGAGGGCTACGACTTCGATCCGTTCCCCGAGTCGCGCATGTACAGCGGCCTGTTCCAGCAGCAGCGGCTCAACGACTACGGCATGCTGAGGCCGGAGGAATACGACTCCCTCTACGGCGACCTGCCCGATCCGGCGACCGACCCCTTCGAGCGTCAGTTGCGTCAGGGGCAGCAGTTCGCCAACCTCGACCTCAGCTACGAGCTGGCCGAGCTGGCGCGGTCGGCCAACCGCGCCAACACCTCGTTCTACACCCTCGACCCGCGCGGTCTGGTGGCGGGACCGGACCTCGACATGCCGCAGCTCATGATCGGCGAGTGGAGCCGGCACATGTTCCAGACCCAGGGCACCCTGCGCATGCTGTCGGAGCTGACCGGCGGCCGGGCCATCGTCAACCGCAACGACTTCGACGACGCGCTGCGCGAGGTCGACGCCGAGACGAGCGACTACTACGTGCTCGGGTTCTACACCACCAACCCCGACCCGACGGTGAGGACGCGCCGGCTGCGCGTCGAGGTGCCGGGCCGGGACGGGCTGGACATCCGGGCGCGCACCCACTACACGCTGCCGCGTCGTCCCGCCAATACGACCGACGAGAACGGGGACTGACCCGAGAGCCGTCGGCCCGATCGAATCCAGGGGAGCCTTCGCCGCCCGTGCCTGATCTCGCCGGACCCGTGACATCCGGAACGCCGCGCCGCGTACCGGCGGCACCCGTGCGGGGAGCCCGGCCGCGTCGCCTGGTCGTGACCGCGCTCGTCCTCGGGTGCCTCGCCGCCGCCCCGCCGGCGCCGCTCTCCGCCGGCGCGCCGGCGGGGGGCGCCGAGGCGGCCGCTGCCGCCCAGGGCGTACCGTCACCCAGCGTGCGCGCGGCGGCGGCCATCGTCCTCGATCCCGTGACCGGCGATGCGCTGTGGGAGTTGAACGCCCGCGAGCCGCGCCCCATCGCCAGCATCACCAAGGTGATGACGGCGATGCTGTTTCTCGAGCAGGAGCCCGATCTCAGCCGCGACGTCGTCATCTCGCAGCGCGACGTCCGCCGGGCGTCGACGACCTACCTGCGGCGGGGCGAGCGGGTCAGCCTCCGCGATCTGGTCCACCTCGCCCTCGTGGCCTCCGACAACGTGGCCGCCCGTGTGCTGGCCCGCGCCTCGCGGTGGGGGACGAAGCGCTTCATCAGCCGAATGAACGCGATGGCGGCCGAGCTGGGACTCGAGCAGACGCGGTTCACGGACCCGTCGGGGCTGCACGAGGGCAACGTGTCGTCCGCCCACGACGTGTCACGCCTGATCGCGGCGGCGGGCCGCGAGCCCGAGATTGCGCGCATCATGCGCAAGCGCTCGCATCGCATCAGCACCAGCCGTCAGAGCCGCGTCGTGCGCAACACCAACCGCCTGCTCGACAGCCGGTCCGACGTGGTGGGGGGCAAGACCGGCTACATCAACGAGGCGGGCTACTGCCTGGCGACGCTGATCAGGGTCGGCGACCGCGCGGTCTCGGTGGTCGTGCTGGGGGCCCGATCCAACGCCGGCCGCTTCCGCGAGACGGGGCGGCTGGTGGACTGGCTGACGCGCCGCGGCCGCGTGCTGCTCGCCCCCGCCGCCGACTGATGCCCCGCCGGCCCTTCCGACGTTGCCCCAGCCCGTGGCAGAGCCGCACGTTCCGATGCCGCCGCGGCCCGACGTAGTGTCCTGCATCGTGGCGCGGCGGGTTTCCGCGCCGCGTGCCCAGAGCCGCGGACCCGCCGGACTTCACCGCCGCCGAGCGGGACGGCGTCTCCCTCCGAGAGGTGCTTCAGCATGCATAACGTCATCATCATCGGTTCCGGACCGGCCGGGCTGACCGCCGCCCTGTACGCGGCGCGGGCCAACCTGAAGCCGCTGGTCATCGAAGGGCTCGAGTCGGGCGGGCAGTTGATGCTCACCACCGCGGTCGAGAACTTCCCGGGGTTTCGCGACGGCATCATGGGGCCGGAGCTCATGGCCGAGATGCGGGCGCAGGCCGAGCGGTTCGGGGCCGAGATCGTGGCCGGCGACGTCACCGCGGTCGAGCTCGCCTCGCCGCCGTTCGTCGTCCGCGTGGGGGAGCAGGCGCACGAGACGCGGTCGCTCATCATCTCGACCGGCGCCTCGGCCCGCCTGCTCGGGCTCCCGTCCGAGCGCGCCCTGATGGGGCACGGCGTGTCGACCTGCGCGACCTGCGACGGCTACTTCTTCCGCGGCAAGCCCATCGCGGTGGTCGGGGGCGGCGACTCGGCCATGGAAGAGGCCATCTTCCTCACCAAGTTCGCCTCGCAGGTCACCGTCCTGCACCGGCGGGACCGGCTGCGGGCGTCGAAGATCATGCAGGACAAGGCGTTCGCCAACCCCAGGATCGCCTTCGAGTGGAACACCGAGCTGGTCGAGGTGAAGGACGTCGACGAGGGCGTGGTGACCGGCGTGGTCGTGCGGGACCGCGAGACCGGCGCGACCAGGGAGCTCGCCGTCGACGGGGTCTTCATCGCCATCGGACATACGCCCAACACCGGCCTCTTCGAGGGGCAGATCGAGCTCGACGGCAACGGCTACATCGTCGCCGGGAACGGCACGCGCACCAGCGTGCCCGGCGTGTTCGCGTGCGGCGACGTGCAGGACCACGTCTACCGGCAGGCGATCACCGCGGCCGGCACCGGCTGCATGGCCGCCATCGACGCCGAGCGCCATCTCGAGTCGCTGTAGGGGGACGCGGCGGCCCCTCGGTCCATCCACCCGCCCCGAGCACCGTGGCGCCGCCGTAGAAGACCACCGCCTGGCCGGGGGCGACCGCGCGCTACGGCTCGTGGAAGACGATGCCGAGGCCCCTCGGTCCATCCACCCGCCCCCGAGCACCGCGGCGCCTGCGCAGATGACCACCGCCTGCCCGGGGCGACCGCGCGTTGCGGCGCGGAAGACGCCGCGGCGGCCTCTCAGTCTATACACCCGCCCCCGAGCACGGTGTCGCCGTCGTAGAACACCACCGCCTGGCCGGGGGCGACCGCGCGTTGCGGCTCGTCGAAGACGACGCCGACCCGGCCGCCCGCCAGGGGCGCGACCCGTGCCGGCGCATCGGGGTGCCGGTGCCGGATGCGGGCGGTGACCCGGCCGTCGCCGCCGGGGGGCGACCCCGCGATCCAGTTGACCGACGAGGCGGTGAGGGCGGTGCGGTCCAGCGCGTCGCGGGGGCCGACGGTCACCGCGTTCGCCGCCGCGTCGATCGCCGTGACGTACAGCGGCACGCTGGTCGACAGCCCCAGGCCCCGGCGCTGGCCGACCGTGTAGCGGTGCACGCCGCGGTGGCGGCCGATCTCCCGCCCCTGCCGGTCGCGGATCGGCCCTGGCCTGGCCACCGCCGGCTCCCGCGCCTCGACCAGCCCCGCGGTGTCGCCGTCGGGGACGAAGCACAGCTCCTGGCTGTCGGGCTTGTCGGCGACCGGCAGCCCGCCCCGCCGGGCGAGGTCCCGCACCTCCTCCTTGCGCAGGTGTCCGACCGGGAACCGGGCCCGCGCGAGCTGGTCCTGCGTCAGGGTGAAGAGGAAGTACGACTGGTCCTTGGCCGCGTCGAGGCCGCGGTGCAGGGCGTGGGCGCCACCGGGTCCGGCCCCGGCGGCGCGGCGCGCGTAGTGGCCGGTGGCGACGCAGTCGGCGCCCAGGGCGGCGGCGCGCTCCAGCAGGTGGGCGAACTTGAGGTCGCCGTTGCACTGGACGCAGGGAATCGGGGTGCGGCCGGCGGCGTACTCGCGGACGAACGTCGAGACCACCGCGGCCTCGAAGTGCCGCTCGAAGTTCATCGTGTAGTGCGGGATGCCGAGGGCGGCGGCGGTGCGCCGCGCGTCGTGCAGGTCGTCGAGCGAGCAGCACCCGCCGAACCGCGCCGCGCCCCGCTGCTGGTCGTAGAGCTGCATCGAGAGGCCGACGACCTCGTGCCCCGCCTCGACGAGGCGCAGGGCGGCGACCGAGGAGTCGACCCCGCCCGACATCGCGACCACCACCCGCATGATCAGCGTCCCGCCGCGGCGGCGCCGCGTCCGGCCAGCGCGCGCAGGCGATCGACGATGCCGGGGAGGACCTCGACCACCCGGTCCACGTCGGCGCGGGTGTTTCCGAGCCCGAGGCTGAAGCGGATCGAGCTCTGGGCGCGGTGGGGGGAGAAGCCCATCGCCCGCAGCACGTGGGAGGGCTCGAGGGTCCCGGACGAGCAGGCCGATCCCGTCGAGACGGCGATGCCCTCCAGATCCAGGGCGATGAGCAGCGACTCGGCCTCGACGCCGTGGAAGCTGATGTTCGAGGTGTTGCCGACGCGGGGGCTCCCGCCGCCGTTGACGGCGGTGCCGGGCACCTCGGAGAGGATGCCGGCCTCGAGCCGGTCGCGCAGTCCGGTCACGTCGTCGGGCTCCGGCTCGTGCGCCTCCAGCAGCCGCCGCGCGGCCGCGCCGAGGCCCACGATGGCCGGCAGGTTCTCGGTGCCGGCCCGGCGGTTGCGCTCCTGCCGTCCGCCCGTCAGCTGGGCGTGCAGCCGCGTCCCCCGGCGGATCCAGAGGGCCCCCGCCCCCTTCGGGCCGTTGAACTTGTGGCCCGACAGCGACAGCAGGTCGACGCCCAGGCCGCGCACGTCGACGGGGATCTTGCCCACCGACTGCACCGCGTCGGTGTGCACGAGGACCCCGCGGTCGCGGGCCAGCGCGGCGAGCTCCGCGACGGGCTGAATCGTGCCGATCTCGTTGTTGGCGTGCATGACGGAGACGAGCGCCGTTTCGTCGGTCAGCGCCTCGGCGAGCCCTTCGGGAGTGACCACGCCCCGCTCGTCGACGCCCACGAGGGCGGTCGTCCCGACCTGCCCGTCGAGGGCCTTCAGCGTGCGCAGGACCGCCTCGTGCTCGATGGCGCCGGCGACGAGACGCCGCCGGCCGCCGCGGGCCGCCTCGGCGACGCCGCGAATGGCGAGGTTGTTCGATTCGGAGCCCCCGGACGTGAAGACGATCTCCGTGGGCTCGGCCCCGATCAGGCGCGCCACCGCGGACCGGGCCTCGTCGAGGGCGGTCTTGGCCTCCTGCCCCCAGGCGTGCACGCTCGACGGATTGCCGAACACGTCGCGCAGGGCGCGCGCCGTCGCGTCGGCCACGGACGGGGCCACCGGCGTCGTGGCGTTGTGGTCGAGATAGATCCGGGTCACCCCATCCAGTCTACCAGCGTCCGGCCGCTCGTCGCGAAGCCCCGCGCCGTAGACTGGCCCGGCCCCGGGCGGCGGCGCCGGCGACCGTTGGCGGGTCCGCACGCTGCCGCGCCCGCGGGGCGCCGGAGACTGCAGGGGAGGCGCGCAACTGCCGATAGACGGAAGTGTCTCCGTGGTAGCGGCCGCCGGTGGACACTCCGCGATCGCTCGTCGTACCATTGAGAGGTGAGCAGCCCCTCTCCAGCGGCCGCGTGACCGGGGAGAAGCAGCCATGTGGAAGCGGGAAGAACCAGTTCAACCGGTGAGCCCCCCGGTGGTCGGCCCCGTCGACTCCACGCCCGCCGTGGAGAAGAGCAGCGCGAACACGAACGTGAGCATCGGCAAGTCCATCGTCGTCAAGGGCGAGCTTCGCGGGAGCGAGGACCTGACCGTCGAGGGGCAGGTCGAGGGCAAGATCACGCTGAAGCAGCACGTCCTGACCATCGGAGCCCACGGACGCATCCGGGCGCAGGTGTTCGCGAAGTCGGTCATCGTCCTCGGCGAGGTCGTCGGCAACATCGATGCGACGGAGAAGGTCGCGATTCGCAGTGAAGGGGCGGTGGAAGGCGACATCAAGGCCCCGCGCGTCGCCATCGCGGAGGGCGCGAAGTTCCGCGGCGGCATCGACATGCAGCAGGGGCAGGGGCAGGGGCAATCGGAGAACCGGAGCCGGAGCGACCCGAAGCCCGGGTCCGAGCCCCGGCGCCCGGCGCCGTCCGTGAAGGCGAAGAGCGCGTAGAGTCCGGCGGGGCCGGCGCGGACCCGGGGGGCCGCGGGATTGGGCGTTGCGCCGGTACGGAACAGATGGCTCGTCCAGTCGTCGCGCTGTTGAGCGATTTCGGAAGCCGCGATCACTACGCGGGC
>JAJEEA010000361.1 GCA_022821235.1 Vicinamibacteria bacterium | reverse complement strand
CGGTCGTTGTGGAAGCTGTCGCCGTGGCCGATCTGCCCCTCGATGCCGCGGATGGCGAGGTTCATCTTCGCCAGCCGCCACGTCGTGTAGTTCGACTCCTGGCCGTAGATGCTGATGTCGGCCCGGGCCTTGCCGCCGTTCCCGTTGCCGCTGGCGTGGGCGCGGATGAACGCGACCGACTGCACGAACATGCCCGACGAGCCGCAGCAGGGGTCGTAGACCCGGCCTCGGTACGGCTCGAGCATCTCGACCAGCACCTTGACGACGCAGCGCGGGGTGTAGAACTCGCCGCCCTTCTTTCCCTCGGCGCTCGCGAACTGCGAGAGGAAGTACTCGTAGACGCGGCCGAGCACGTCGCGCGAGCGAGCGTCCTCGTCGCCCACCTGGATGTTGCTGACGAGGTCGATCAACTGCCCGAGCCGGCGCTTGTCCAGCGCGGGCCGGGCGTAGTCGCGGGGGAGCACGTCCTCGAGCGCGGGGTTGTCGCGCTCGATCGCGGCCATCGCCTGATCGACGGTCAGGCCGATGGTCGGCTGCCTCGCCTGGGCCTTCAGGTGCGTCCAGCGGGCCTCCGGCGGCACCCAGAAGATGTTCTCGGCGGTGTACTCGTCGCGGTCCTCGGCGGCGTCTTCCCCGAACTCGGCCAGCACCGCGGCATGGCGCTCCTCGAAGGCGTCGGAGATGTACTTCAGGAAGATCAGGCCGAGCACGACGTGCTTGTACTCGGCGGCGTCCATCGAGCCCCGCAGGGCGTCGGCCATCGCCCACAGCTCGGCCTCGTGGCCGACCGTGGCCCCGTTCGGGGTCGCCTCCGCCTCGCCTGCCCGCTTCCCCGCCCGCCGTCGCGCCATGTCGTGACCTCCGTCGCACGAACCCGGGCAGGGAGCCGCCATCCGGTCCCGTCACCCCCAATAGCGTACAACCGGCCGGCGGTCTGCCGGCCAGAATAGTCGGCATCGTTGCCGTCGGGTCACCGCTCCCGCTCGGACCTTTCGACCAGTCGGCCGGCCAGGTACTTGTGAATGACGCTGGATAGCAGTGTCTGGCAGGGAATGCCCTCTTCCCTGGCGAGCGTGTGGGCGAGTTCGAAATCGCGTTCCGTCACACGGAGATTGACACGCCGGGTCTTGCTGAACGTGTTCCGGGCGGCCTGACGCGCCGTTTCGAGCTCGTGCTCGACATCGGCGACGGAGTGTAGCGCTTGCCGCTCGAAATGATCGAGGATCTCTCGCTCCTCGGGGCTCAGCTTCTCGCTCACGTCCGATGTCTCCTGCGATAGTCGCGCGTCGCGCGTCGGCTCGGTATGATCGTCTTCAGAAAGCGCGTGCCGTCCGCTTCGGTCACGAAGGGGACGAGAGGAACGTAGCCCTCGATCTCCACCACGTATATCCGTTGTCCCGGGTATCGGCGGCGGTTCGGATGCTCCACCACGTCCAGGATGCCTCCGTGTTCGATGGCGGAAACGACCCTCTCGAACGAGAGTCCTCGTTCGTCGATGAGCTGCCGGTTCTTGGACGTGTTCCAGTCAAAGCTGCTCAAGTCGTGATCATCGCACGACGTGTGCATTTCGGAAACGGCCGGGGCGTGTGCGTTTCGCGCAGTGGCCCTCGCGGTCAGTCGTCGCTTCCGAACGTCAGCATCTTCAGCTTCTCGGCGATGGCCGCATCCAGCCGCGGCCGGCATCGCCGGCGGCCACAGGGTCCCTCATTCGTGCCCGGAGGCGGCGACCGCCTCGTGCAGCCGGGCGAGGTCGGGTGCGGCGGGCGCAGCCGGGTCTCCGGTCGGCGCCGCGCGGATCAGGTCCCTCATGCAGGAGACGTCCTCCGCGTACTCGGCGAGCCGCCGGCGGTGGCTCGCGCGGGTCTTGGTGCACACGAGGGTGAAGGGGCTGCCCCGTCTCTCGATCACGTGCTCGATGTCCAGCCCGCGGCTGTCGATGGTCTGGTGCAGATGGGCGCGCAGGGCCTTGCGCAGCCGGAATCTCGCGACCCGGGCGGCGGGGTCCTTGCAGAAGTCCCGAAGTTCCCGGCAGTGCTCGCATCGGCACCCTGTGTCGGCGTCGATGGTCCAGTCACGGGGCTCCTCCGGAGGTCTCGCGCTGCGCGCCAGGAGAAAGTCCGCCGCGTGGCGCCACAGCAGCGCGAAGGCGCGGGTGCGGGTCGCCCCCTCCTCGCCGTGAAGCCTGGCGAGGACGGCAGGAAGCGTCCGGTCGGGCGTGACGACCTCCGGCCGGCCGGCGACGGCCGCGGCCGCCGCCGTGGCCTCGGCCGGAGACGCCCGGCGCCCGGCGAGGGTGAAGAGATCGTCGACGGCCTCCACCCGGAACCGTTCGGGCGCCTGCATCATCGGCTCGAACGAACGCCGCGGCTCTGGCGGCAGCGCCGCGGGCAACGTCCGCAGAATGGCGCGAACGGCAGCCCGCAGTACACGGTTCCAGGCCGCGCGCGATGACTCGTCGCGCGTCTCGTCGAGGCACCGAACGAGCGCCAGCGTGGCGGTCGGCCGACGCCGAAGATGGGCCGCCGCAAGCTCGGTCAGGAACTGGCGTGCGGCGGACGGTCCGACCATGTCCACGACGAGCGCCAACGGTTCGTTCTCGCTGCCGTCGTAGCGCTTCAGAACCACCTTCATCAGAAAGCGCGCGGCCCGATTGTCGTCTCCGGTCGAGTGCAGCAGGCGCAGCATCAGGGCGCGCGCCTGCGCGTCCTCCTCGTAGTGGCGGCCGGTGGGCCAACTGTCGATCAGCCGGCCCAAGAGCTCTCGAACGCGTCCGCCCCCGGCGTCCGGAAGCCGGTCGAGCTCGTCGGCGACCCAGGCGACGGCCCCCGCGACGTCGCCCCGCGCCACAATCTCCAGCGCCTTCGATCGGGGCCACAGGACGAGGGCGGCGCGGCGATAGGTGCGCTCGACGCTCACGCCCTCGTTGCCCGACGCGTACACCCGCTGCTCGTCCGGCGTCGCATCGTCGAGGGCGCCGCGCGGGAGCAGCTCCCCCGGGAGCAGCTCGACCTCGCCCAACGGCGCTCGTCGGCCGTCGGGGCGCGCCCAGCCGTCCAGCCATTCGCGGCTGTCGACGACGTCGCCCATCTCCCACGCATCGTCGACCTCGCCGTCCCAGCCCCAGTCCCCGTCGTCGAGGTCCGCGCCGCCGGACTGCTCGATGTGAACGACGGCCGCGTGCACCTCGCACTCCACGCGTTCCGCGGCCCGGGTGAGAACGCGCGCGACCGCGGCGTCGGCGTTCTTCAGCCCGTCGAAGGACAGCCCGGCCTCGCTGTACTCGTGCTCGAGCAGCCAGACCAGCTTGTCGGTCCCGCCACGGGCGCTCCACTCGGTGAGCCGCTCCACAAGACGATCGACCTGTGCCGTGTAGTCAGGGGCTTCCCGGGGCGACCCGTCGTCACCGGGGCGCAGGCACAGGTTGAACACGAGCGACAGGCGGTGGCCCTCGGTCACCGGCCTCACTTCGTGGGTGCAGTCGGCATGGAACGCCGCGAAGGTCAGCTCCGACGGCTCGCCGGTGGTCATGTCGATGGTGCGCTCGCGGTTCCGGTGGCGAACGACGAGCTCGCCGCCGGCGCCCGCCGTGGGCAGCGAGACGGACAGGGTGGCAATCATGCCGTCGGCCTTCTCGGTGTCGCGGTGGGGCGCGAAGAAGCCGCCCGGCTCGTAGATCAGCAGGCGGTGGAGTCGAGCGTCGACCCGGTCGGGAGCGCAGCCGAGGCCGGCCGCCGCCGTCTCGAGGATGCCGGCGAACGTCTCCGGCCACGCGGCGCCCGCCAGGCGCACGCGCTCGGGCCCGATCTGCCAGCAGTTGCGAATGGCCCTGTCGACGACCGTCTCGGTCCCCTTGCCGTAGGGCGCAGGCTCCGCCGCCCCGATGAGCGCTCGAATCTGGGTTTCGGGAACCGGGAACGACAATGCTCCCGCCCCCTTCACCCGCAGCCGCGGCATCGCCGCCAACAACCGGCCGTGGACGCAGAATTCGCCCGGTCGGTCGATCGACCGCAGGAACTTCTCGATGGCGTCCGTCACGCGGGTCTGCGCCTCTGCGGCTTCGCCGGGCGTTCCATCCATTCCTGAAGGAGCCTCTGTGGGTCTCATCTCGATGACCTGCATGAGTCGGGAGCTACCTGACGGTGGAGGTTCTCGTCTCGATCAGGTTCTTCCGATTCTCGCCCTCGCCCGGGCTGGACGACATCGAGCCGTTGGCTCGCGTCCCCGACCGCCGTCGCATCATGTCGTGACTTTGGTGGCACGAACCGTGACAGCGAACCGCCATCCGGTCTCGCCACCCGTTAGCGTACAACCGACCGGGCGGTCTGCCTCACCGGCGCCCTTCTTGCAGCCGGCGATTCCGGTGCGTCGGCAGCGACGGGCAACCGGAGGTCCGAGGACTGGTCGGCCGGCTCGGTCCAATCGTCCATGAGTCACCGACGCTCGAACAGGTCCAACCGCGCGCAGAGCCGTCGCGCTGAGCCGGATTCCGGCCGGGTCGCGCACTCCAGGGTAGAGGAGGTGAATCATGCTGGTGCTTCGATCGGGAGGGTGGATTCTTCTCTTGTGCGTCGCCGCGCCAGCGGCAGCGCAGGATGTCGGCCCATTCAGGCAACTCGTGGGGCTGGTCGAGCCGGGAGACGGCGTCCGCGTGACCTTCAACGGCGGACGGGAGGGAACGGCACGGGTTGCCGGAGTAACGCCCGAGACGCTGTCGGTGATCACGCGCGGCCGACATCTCGACCTCGGCGAGGAGGATGTCTGGTTCGTCCACCGCCGGGTGAGCGACCCAACGCGCAACGGTGCCTGGATTGGGTTCGCGGCCGGCGCGACCTCCGGGATGTGGTATCTCTACGGCTTCTGCTTCAGCGGCTCGGACTCGTGTACGCCACACCCCAGGGTCCGGGACTTCGCGCTCATCGGCGGCTTCTTCGGGGCCGTGGGCGCCTGGATCGGCGTCGGCGTGGACCACCTGATCGCGAGGGACGAGGAGGTTTGGCCGCGGCCACCGGCTGCAGCCTGGAGCCTGACGCCGCTCCTGGCTCCCGAGCGCCGCGGCGTCGCGGTGTCGCTCATCTTCTGACCGACGCTTGCTCCGCGCTCGGAACCACGCTCACCGCGATGACTCCGTCGAGCGTTGCCGGAGGTGCTCGCCGCCTCGGCCTGGGGACCGTCGGGGCACCGGGGCCGCGGTGCGGGTGCGTGGCTCTCGGGCACGAGGGAGTCCGCGGGATGCAGCGGGGGCGAGCGGGGGCGATGCCGGGGATACGCATCGATGTACAGTAGCCGCGCGCTGTCGCGAGCCGGCGCCGGCCGCGCGGGCCCAAGCTGCACGAAGGGAGTGTGCCGTGAGAGCCGTCAAGATCGGTGGCATCGTGCTGGTGAGCTACGTACTGATCGTCGTGGCCTTCGAGTCGCTGATCGGCTACTTTCAGCCGGAGGCGGGGGACACGCTGGTGTTGACCACGGTGAACGAGGACGGCGCCGCCATCGACCGGGTGCTGCAGTCGCTGCACAGCGACGGGCAGCTCTACGTGGCGGTCAATCACTGGCCCCGCGCCTGGTACCGTCGCGCCCTGGCGAACCCCGGGGTGCAGGTGACGCGCGGCGGCGCGACGCGAGACTACAGCGCCGTTCCCGTGGCGGGCGGGGAGTATGCGCGGCTCGCGAGCGAATACCCACGCCCCCTCGCGTTCCTCCTCCTGACAGGCTTTCCGCCTCGCCATTTCGTACGGCTGGACGAGGCGGGTGCCGACGCGCAACAGTGACGCAGGAGTCGGCGTCGTAGAACGGCGGGCGCCTGGCGTTGGTTGGGCGCCAGCGGGGGCCGCAGTGCGACCTTGCGCTCGCGTTCGGCGACGATTGGCGGGCTGGGCGAGGCGGGGAGTGGATCGCCCCGGTCGAGGGAGCGAAAGGCTACGATGCAGGTGGTCTCGGGAACACAACAGATATGCGGTGGAGCACGGCACGTCTGGATCTGGCGCCGATCGGGATGCGCGATTCCGGCTCGTTGCTGCACGTCTTCCGCGATCCCGACGTGCGCCGCTACCTGCTCGACGGCGAGTCGGTGTCCGCCGACTGGGTGACTGCGGAGGTCCGGGCGAGCGAGCAACGGTTCGCGAGCGGCGGGGGCGGGCTGTGGGCCCTGCGGCCGCGTTCCGAGCCGTCGGTCATCGGCTTCGTCGGCTTCCGCGAGTTCTTCGAGCCTCCCGAGCCGCAGTTGCTCTATGGACTGCTGCCCGCCTTCTGGGGGCGGGGTCTCGCCACCGAGGCGGCGGCCGCCGCCTGCCGATTCGCCTTCGACACACTGGGCTGGAAGGAGGTCCGGGCCGCCATCGACGTGCCGAACACCGCGTCCGGCGCGGTGCTCGCGCGTCTCGGCTTCCGACTCGCGCGCACGACCGACGACGGCACCGCGTTCTACGTACTCGAAGCGCCGCCGCCCGGCGCACGACCAGCGGTCGGGGAAAGCCCCAACGGATGAGGGCGACCGACTCGGGCGCACGACCGACGACGACACCGCGTTCTACGTCCTCGAAGCGCCGCCGCCCGGCTCACCACCAGCGGTCGGGGAAAGCGCCGACGGATGAGGGCGACCGATCGGCTCGCCGTCCTCGGCGCGGCGCTCGCCCACGCGCCGGCCGCGGGGGCGGCGCGGTAGCCGCGCACCCGGGCCCGGACCTTCGAGAGGGCGGGGAGATGCTGCCTGCCTCGACGGCATCATCCCGCCGGCGGCCGGCGGGTACACTGGCGCCAGGAGGTCAGGCGTGGTCAGGATGGTGTGCTGGAACATCAACCGCAGCGCCGATGCGTTCACCGAGCTCAGCGAGATGCCCGACGTGGACGTCGCCCTGTTGCAGAAGGTGGGCAGGGGGGCGGCCGGGCGCATCGCGGACGCCACCGGTGAACGGGTGCCGTGGAACTGGAACCGGTCGAGCACCTGGCCCGCGGTGGTTCGGCTGTCGGACCGGGTCCGGGTCGACCTGTTGGAACCGGTTGCCGCCGAGCGTGAGGGCACGCCGGCGAACGCGATCGCGGTCAGCGATGCGCGCACGCTGGCCGCCGCGCGCGTCACGCCGCTGCGTGGCGGGAGACCGGCCCTCGAGTCGTTCCTCGTGTTCTCGATGCACGCACGCTGGCTGTACCCGCATCCGCAGGCAGAGCGCGCCCGGCCGCGCGGCGGGCGCGCCGTCTACGCCTACACCGACGGCTCCGCGCATCGGATCGTCTCCGACGTGTCGGCGTTCATCACCCACACGAATCCCTCGTCTCACCGCCTGCTGGCGGCGGGCGACCTCGGTACGATCTACCGGCCGGCGGACAACAGCAGAATGGAGCATCCCGCCCGCGCACGGACCATCTTCGACAGGATACAGGCGCTGGGTCTGGAGCTCATGGGGCCCCAGTGGCCGGATGCGGACCGGCAGGCGGATCCTCTGCCGCATGGCTTGCCGAAAGACACCAGGAACGTGCCCACCTGCCTTGCCGGCCAGCAGCGGCGCCGCATGCTCGACGAGGGCATCGTCAGCGGATATCAATACGACTACGTGTTCGCCTCCCGGGGGTTCCACGACGGGGTGCGCGTGCACGCCATGAACGACGTCGAGGGATTCGGACCGAGCGACCACTGCCGGATACTGATCGACGTGGAATAGCGTCGGGCGTCACGTACGCCTCACCCTCAACGACTCGGGCTTCGAGGAGCCGGAAGGGCTTTTCTCGCTGGTCGAGAGGCCGCAGGGGATCCGGGAGATGGAGCGTCGTGCGCATCGCGAGGCCGCTGAAATCCACGGCGGCGGGCAGGCTGTAGCGACGCATCAACTGACCGGCGCCGGGCCGGAGGCGAACTGGGGCGCCCGCGCAGTCGACGGCGTCAGGCAGGCTGTTGCGGTGGCGGCGCGGGTCGACTAACCTGCGCGTGATGAAGGTGCTGCTCCGGCGGCTTGCGTTCGTCATCGGAGCGGTGGCGGCGATCGGCGGGCTCGCCGCCGCGGTGCTGTCGGGCACCGCGCAGCGCGACGGGCCGGGGCCGCGCGTCGACGCGCTCTTCGCGTCGTGGACGGGGCCGCGCACCCCGGGCTGCGCGGTGTCGGTCATGCGGGGCGGCGAGCTGGTGTTCGCCAGGGGGTACGGCGCCGCCAACCTCGAGTACGACGTCCCGATCACGCCGTCGACGGTGTTTCACGTCGCGTCGGTGTCGAAGCAGTTCACCGCGCTGGCCGTCGCCCTGCTGGTGGCCGACGGCGAGGTTTCCTGGGACGACGACGTCCGGCGCCACGTCCCCGAGCTGCCCGACTTCGGCACGCCGATCACGCTGCGGCATCTCGCCCACCACACGAGCGGCGTCCGCGATCAGTGGGCCATGCTGCAACTGGCAGGCTGGCGCTGGGGCGGCGACGTCATCCGGCAGTCGGACGTGCTCGACCTGCTGTCGCGCCAGACCGCGCTCAACTTCGCCCCCGGCAGCGACTACCTCTACAGCAACTCGGGCTACACGCTGCTGGCGGTCGTCGTCGAACGGGTGTCGGGGCAGACGCTGCGCGCGTTCACGAGCGCGCGGCTGTTCGGTCCGCTCGGCATGACGCGCACCGTGTTCCGCGACGACCACACCATGCTGGTCCGGGACCGCGCGTACGCCTACACGCGCGACGGCTTCGGCCGCTACCGGCTCAGCATCCCCGACTTCGCCATCGTCGGGGCCAGCAGCCTGTTCACGACGGTCGAGGACCTGGCCCGTTGGAACGGCAACTTCAACAGCGGGGAGATCGGCGGCGCCGACGTGCTCCGGCAGCTTCAGACGCGCGGCGCGCTCGACGACGGCGCGCGCCTCTCGTACGCGTTCGGGCTGGTGCACGGGACCCACCGCGGCCGGCCCACCATCGGTCACGGCGGAACCGACGCCGGCTACCGCAGCGAGTTCCTCCGCTTTCCCGACGAGGACCTCGCGATCGCGGTGCTCTGCAACACCGACCGCGCCGCCCCGGGACGCCTGGCGCGCGACGTCGCCGACGTGTTCCTGCCGCCGCCGTCGCCGGGCGTGACCGCCCCGGTGCGGGAGGCGCAGCGGTCTGCTCCGCGACGTCCCCCCGCGCCGGCGGCGGAACGCGGCGAGACCGGCGGCCCGCCGGCCGATCCGGTCAGCCTGGCCGGCTACTACCTCCGCCCGGGGAACGACGTGCCGCTGAGGGTCATCGCCCGCGGCGACGATCTCGTCCTGGTAGGGGCCGGCCCCGAGCAGTCGTTGCGCCCGGCGGGCGGGGGCCGGTTCCTTCTCGGCGGGACGACCGAGGTGACGTTCGCCCCGGGCGACGGCGAACGGCCGACGACAATGCGCGTCGGCGATCCGCCCCGCCCCGTCTACCGCCGCGCGGTGCCCGTCAGCCCCTCGGCCGAGGCGCTCGCGGTCTACGCCGGGTCGTACTACAGCGACGACCTCGCCGTGGGGTACACCTTCCGGGTGGAGGACGGCCGGCTCGTCCTGTGGAACCGCAAGCTGGGCCGCATTCCCCTCGCGCCGACGTTCGCCGACGGCTTCTACGCCCGGGGCTGGTACTTCACGTTCCGCCGCGACGACGCGGGCGCGGTCTCCGGGTTCACCGTGAGCACCTCGCGCGCCTGGAACATCCCTTTCCGGAGTATCCGATGAAGACACACCACATCTCGCTTCGGCCGGCGTCCCGTATCGTCGCGGCCGCCGCCGCGCTTGCACTCGCCCTGGCTCCCGCCCCCGGGCTTCACGCGCAGCAGTCGCTCGCGGATGACCCCGAGGTCGCCGACGCCCTGCATCTGCTCGACACCTGGATGGACGCCGCCCAGGCCTACGGGGGCATCCCCGGCGCCTCCCTCTCGGTGGTGCACGACCAGGAGCTCGTGTGGGCGAAGGGCTACGGGTACGCGCACGTCGAGCGGGAGGAGCCCGCGACGGCGTCGACGATGTACTCCATCTGCTCCATCTCCAAGCTCTTCACCGCGGTCGGTGTGCTGCAGTTGCGCGACCAGGGCAAGGTCGGGCTCGACGACCCGGTGGCGAAGCACCTCGACTGGTACGAGATCCGGGACGACGACCCGGCGGCGGGGCCGGTCACCGTCGAGGGGCTGCTCACCCACACCTCGGGGCTCCCGCGCGAGGCGAAGGCGTCATACTGGACCGGCCCCGACTATCCCTTCCCGACCCACGAGGAGATCGTCAGCCGGCTGTCCACCCAGTCGATGCTGTATCCCCCGCGCACCTACTACCAGTACTCGAACCTGGGGCTCACCCTGGCCGGCGAGATCGTGGCGGCGGCGTCGGGGCAGAGCTACGACGACTACGTCCGCGCCAACATCCTCGACCCGCTGGGGATGACGAGCACCTTCACCGACCACGAGGACCGCTTCCGGGGCAACCGGCTGGCGAGCGGATACACCGCGCGGGGGCGCGACGGCGAGCGCAAGCTGGTCCCCGAGTACCAGGTGCGCGGCATCAGCCCCGCCGCCGGGTTCATCTCGACGGTCGAGGACCTCGCGCGCTTCGCCTCGTGGCAGTTCCGCGTGCTCGACGGCGACGACGCGCTGCTCGACCGCAACACGCTGCGCGAGATGCACCGCGTGCACTGGCTCGAGCCCGACGGGGAGACGACCTACGGGCTGGGCTTCTCGGTGTGGAAGTCGGACGGCGACACCTTCGTGGGTCACGGCGGCTCCTGCCCGGGCTACCGCAGCCACCTGTTGCTGCGCCCGCAGGACGAGGTCGCCACCGCGTTCATGACCAACGGCCAGGGCGTGAACTCGCGCCGGTTCGCGCAGACCGCCTACGACATCGTCGCCCCCGCCCTGCGCGAGGCGGCCGGGAAGTCGGACGGCGAGGCTGCCGACGGTGAGGTCCCCGCGCGCGCCGAGGACGGCGCGGCGACGGCCCGGGAGACCCTCGAGCGCTTCACCGGCACCTACGAGCGGCCCCTCGGGGGAGAGAGCGCGGTGCTCGTGCGGGAAGGCGACCTGCACGTGCTGTCGCTGCCGACCGATAACCCGCTGAACGCCCTGACCCGGCTCCGCTACGTCGAGGACGGCACCTTCCGGCGGGTGCGCGACAACGGCGACCTGGGCGAGGAGTTCCGGTTCGAGGAGATGCCCGACGGCCGGATGCTGATGTGGCGCAACGAGAACTACAGCATCCGCGCGGCGGGAATGTGAGCCACACGGAACTGGTCGCGAAGGGGCCAGGCCGGTCGGTCGACTCAGACGCGCTGTCGCCGCCTACGCTGCCTCGGCCAGCGTCGTTTCGCCGCCGGCGCGGCGCTGGCGCTCTTCCTGCTTCCGCCAGGCGGCGCGAGCGGCTATCTGACGGTGAAGGTCCCCGCCACGCTGCGGCCACCGTCCGCGCGCCGGCGCTGGACCGAGGGGACATCGCCGACGGTGAACTCGAACGCGCCGGTCCGGATGGGCGTGAAGCTGAACTGGGCGGTGCCGCCGACGTCGAACTCGATGGCGCGGAACGTCTGCGCCTGCAGGTGCACCTCGATGCCGTTGATGGTGACGATGCGCAGGTGCGAGCTGCGCAGCAGCTCGTCGACCTCGAGCCGCCACGGCTCGTCGCCGTCGCTGGTGACGTTCAGCCGGTAGTACTCGCCCGTCACCAGGTCGAAGGCGCCGGTGGACAAGCGCGGGCCGTCCGGGCCCGACGCAATCTCCAGGTGAATGTCGAGCGGCGGCCCGGCGGCCAGGTTGCCGCCCACCTGGGCGTGCGCGGCGGGCGCGGCAAGGGCCAGGGCGCAGGTTGCGACGACGATGGACCGCAGCAGCATGCCGGTGGTTATACCCGAATCCCGCCCGGCGAGCCAGCGGTTTCGGCGCGCCAGAGGGCGCGGGGACCGACCGCGACCGGGTGAAGCCGACGAGACCGGATGCGCGCGAGCGGCTGTACCGGAAGCCGATTCAGGGGCGGAACTCGCCCGAATCCGCGTCGCGCGTTTCGCCCGTCGGAGAGATCGAAGCCCGTGGCCCCGTCGCGGGCATCGCCAGCGACGGGGTTCGCGCCAACCCGCCCGGGCTCGACGTGGGCCGGTGCGACTGGCCTCGCGCCACACGCCCGGGTCGACGCGGGCCGGTGGTAGACTGGGCGCACCATGCAAGCAGCCATCCGAGCCCTCGTCGTCGTCGTGTGCCTGCTGCTCATCCCGGTGACCGCGGTCCTCACCGCCGCCGCCAAGCAGCGCTTCGCCGACGGCCCGAACCGGTTGTTCTCGGGCGGGCCCCTCGAGGCGGGCGAGCTGTACGCCGGCCCCGAGCCGGACTGGAGCTTCGTCGCGGACATCCCGACCATCGAGCTGCAGTTGATGGACCCGCCGCGGTCGCGCCTCATCTGGGTCCAGGAGCACGACGGCAAGCTCTACGTCTGGTCGGGCTACATGAGCACGATGGTCGGCCGGATGTGGAAGAAGTGGCCGATCCAGGCCGAGCGGGACGGCCGCGCGGTGCTGCGCATCGACGGCACGCGCTACGAGCGGCAACTCGTGCGCATCGAGTCGGGCGATGTCCTCGACGGCATCACCGGCGCGATCAGGGCGAAGTACCCGTCCCAGCTCACCCGGGCCGGGGTGGAGGCCGGCGACTCGTGGCTGTTCGAGGCGGCGCCGCGTTAGGCGTCGGCCCCGCAAGTCGGCGCGGACTCCTGGAGGGTTTGGGCAAATGGGAACCGCAGGCGACGATTTCCGGGCCGCCGTCACCGGTGAGCCCATGAAGTACTTCTACTTGGGCGTCGCGGGGGCGCTCGTGGTGACCGTCCTCGCGGTGCTGTTCGTGCCGGGCGTGGACGACTTCGTGGAACGGACGTTCCAGGGCTACGTCGGCCGCGCGGCCCGCTGACTGGGGGTCCGGCCGCCGCTCGTAATGGAGGAAGACATGCGCAACAGAATCATCGCCGGGTGGTCGGTCGTCGCGGTGTTGGTCGCCGTCGGGCTGTCCGGCTCGGGGCACGGCCCCGCCGTCGTCGCCTCCGAGGCGCAGGGCGGCGTGCCGCAGTTCGAGGTCGACGCGTCGTGGCCCAACATGCCGAACGACTGGGTGACCGGCCAGGTGTCGTCGGTGACGGTCGACTCGAACGACGTCATCTGGGTGCTGCACCGGCCCCGCACCGTGGGCGAGGACCAGGGCACGCCGGCCCCGCCGGTCATCGCCTTCGAGAAGGACGGGACGTTCGTCCGCGCCTGGGGCGGTGACGCCGAGGGCTACGACTGGCCCGCCAACGAGCACGGCATCCACGTCGACCCCGACGGCAACGTCTGGGTCGGCGGCAACAGCGCCGCCCCCGAGTCGGACGACATGCTGCTGAAGTTCACGCCCGAGGGCGAGCTGCTGCTGCAGATCGGGGGGCGCGCCCGGAGCGGCGGCAACGCCGACACCGCGAGCCCGATGCGGCCGGCCGAGTCGTTCGTGCACGAGGGCGAGGTGTTCGTGGCCGACGGCTACGGCAACCGGCGCGTCGTGGTGTTCGACGCCGAGACCGGCGAGTACAAGCGCATGTGGGGCGCGTTCGCCAACGAGCCGATCGATACGTCCGTGTCGACCGGCGAGCCCGACGACCGCGGCGGGCCCTCGCAGTTCGGCATCGTGCACGGCATCGAGGTGTCCAGCGACGGGCTGGTGTACGTGGCCGACCGCGGCAACAGCCGCGTCCAGGTGTTCGACCTCGACGGCACCTACCGCACGCAGGGCTTCGTCAACCCCGGAGACGAGAGCGCCTCGACGGTGGCGGGCCTCGCCTTCTCGCCCGACGCCGGGCAGCGGTTCATGTACTCGGCCGACCAGGGCAACTCGCACATCCACGTCATCGACCGGGCCACCCTCGAGGTGCTCGACACCTTCGGCGCCAACGGCCCCGCGCCGGGCGAGTTCCAGGCCCTGCACCATCTCGACACCGACAGCGACGGCAACCTCTACACGGCCGAGGCCCAGCGCGGCCGCCGGGCGCAGAAGCTCACGTACACGGGCATGTCGGCGCCATGAGGGTGATGCACCGGACCCCGTCGAGGCCGGTCTGCCGGGCGGTGCCGAGGGCGTTCGCAGCGGTGGTGCCATGAGGTTGACGTCCCGGGCGGCGCGGGTCGCGGCGGCGGGCAGCGCCGCCGTCGTCCTCGCGCCGCTCGGCTACCGCACCGGCGCGCCGCTGGGGCTGGCCTTCCTGCTGCTGGCCGGCGGCTTCCTCGCGGCCGCCGTCAGCGGGC
>JAJEEA010000129.1 GCA_022821235.1 Vicinamibacteria bacterium | reverse complement strand
GACGACTACGTTCGTCCAGTACAGGCGCCACCGCGACGTACTTGGCTACGATGGTGGCTTCCAACTCCACGTCTCGCCGCATGCGGTCAGTAAAGCACAGAATCCACAAGATGGCAAGTTAATTTAGCGCAGTGTCCTAAGCTTGCAGCATGCCGACGATCCACATTCAGCACTCAGCCGTCACCGAGATGACTCTGATGGTCTTCAGCATGACCCCCGATGTCGACGAGTTGACTGACGCAGCCAAACGCGGCCATCTGCGACAGATCACGGGTGTCAGGATGACGCTGCCCTTCGACCCTGGCGTACACGTGGCCCTGGAGAGGATCCGGTCGTCACGAGAATCCCTGCGCTTGTGGACAGAGAACCGCGACGACCTCGGCACGTGGGGCATCACAACATTGGAGCGTCACTCTCCCGCCGCGCGCCTCTACGTAACCCTGCTCTCTGAGTCGTGAGACCCGGAACCCGTTCCCAGTTCGCGGCCGCGCCCTTGATCGCGCGGCGGATCTCGGCGGCCGTCTCGGCCGACAACGCCCTGGCGCCGGGCCCTCGCCGCCGCTGGCGTCGAGGGCCTTGCGCCAGGACGCGCTTCGTGGCTGGCGTTCAGGTGCGACGTCCTTCAACTAATCGATGTCGAGGTCAAGCCGGTCGGCGGCCTCCGGCGTCAGGTCGTGCACCCAGCCCGTGCGGCGGCCCTGGGTCGCTTGAGCATCTTCGGAACGTGCACACGGCGACCGGTTCCCGCTCCGCGTCCAGGAGACTCCTCCTGCCGCCGACCGCCTGGCGGCATCGAGGATCTCCACCGCTTGGCTTGCAGGGAGGGAGCCGAGCGCTTGCGCTCTCGTTCATCCGCCCTGCGGCATCGTCCACACCCGGCCGGTCAGGTCCATGCCAAGCCAAGTTGCTGTGTTTACCGTGTTTACCCCATACGGCGTAACGCATCGAGAAGGTGTCTACGTGCTTGGAGCCGATCGATTGTAGAGCGCTACCGCGACAGGATGGTCGATGCCCCGTAGCGCAAAGCGCGGGCACTGCTCATAGGGTACCAGACCCGACCTGGCAGCCTCTCGCCACGCAGCCTTGCTCGCCCGGTCCTTGTCCGTGCGATCGGATGCGTCGTACCCGATCCGCTCCATGATCCGGGTTACTGCGGGCGGTGTGGGGCGTCGCCGCCGCGGGGCCTCCGCCGGAGGATTCTCGTCGTCGGGGAGCACGGCCATGCCCTCCTCAAGGTCCCTGATGATGCGCTTGGCGAGATCGGGCCAGTTCGCCTTGCCGGAGTAGATGCGCGCGCCATCGTCGTTGCTCGAACTCCAGAAGGCAGCGTCGCTCAGGAGATCGGATCCGGAGATCATCACCTTGAACTCCTCTCTGACGAACTTGCGGCGAGCACGGTACATCCTCATCAGCAAGTCACGAAGCACGAGGTGCATGGGGCCAACGCCTCCCGACTTGAACAACGCAGAGTCGCGCGGGGCCGCGAACGCGTCCGGCATCTGGTCCTTCAAGGCTGTCCAGAACTCGTTCACGATAGACGCGATCTTGTCTGCTCGTTCGTCAACGGTAGCGGCCATCCCTTCCAGTATCGTCATGCAGTCGTACAGCGGTCGTAGCGCGTCCACGAACGAGTTGGCTTTGATGACCCGCGTACGCTGACGGGCGGGATCCTCCTTGATCTCCTTCTTCGTCCAAAGACTCTGATTTGGGAGGACGATCAGCTGGTGCCAAGGGCCGGCAGGGTCGTTGTTGACCTGTTCGGTGACCTTGTACCCGACGACGTTGCGGGTCTGCACCGTACCGCTCAGTACCTCATCCCCGTCCCTCGCCTGATGCTTGGCCAGGATGGCGTTGACGAGTGACGTCGCCACCCCCTTCGCCGTCGAGTTGATCGTCTGGAACTGGAGCATTTCGGTCAGCTTGTCGATGCCTCGCGTCATCACGACAGGGATGTGGAACTCCCGGAACGACGGATCGTCCTCCAGTCGAAAGCGATAGCCGAGCTCGCGGTGCTGGCCGTCGTAGTTGAAGACCGGCCCTTTGGTGGTGTCGAGGATCAGCTCACTGCGCTGAGCGTCGAATTCCGTGACGGAATTGCGGTCGTTCAACATCAATGCGGTCGGTGACAACGCGTCCGGCTTCTGGAGGTACCGCGCGAAGCGGCGTGCACGATTCCTCTCAGGTGCCCGCTGGTAACCCTGATCATGGGCGCTATAGGGCTTGTCCGGATCGAACCGCTCGACTTCAATCGGCAGCCCCTTGAGAATGCCCGCTGGGAGGAAAAAGAGGAACAACTGGTGGCCGTTTTGCACGGCCTGGACGGCGGGTACGGAAATCCGCATCGAACCACCTTCGTCACCGTAACGTTGCGGTGCGGCCCATACCGATGGTCGCTCGACCACCTTCAGCGGACCCATGACACGACAACTCTGCGCGGTGACTGAAACTACTGTAGCGTACGCAATCGTCCATGGGCGTGTCAAGCGGGCGGCGAGCCGAGGCCGGCGAGAAGACCCCCTGGCAATCGCAAGCTCGCCCCTTCCGGCGGAGACCCGCTGGCCGACCGCCGCCACGCCAAGCGCATGCCACCTTCGCCACCGAACGAGTCTGGAATCAGATGCGGCAAGCCTGGCGCAACCCATAGCACGTGAGGGACTGAGTGGGGGAGCTTCGAACGATGGATGCGTCCTCCCTCGCATCGGCACGCGGCCGGTCTCCGAGGTGACGAGCACCGACGTGGCACCAGAAGCCGCAACCGCGCGACGGCTGGCGCCGGCGACCACGCCGCCGCGGTCGATGGCAACGGGTCCGCCCCGGCGAGAGAGGCCCGGGCCGGCCACGCCCCGCCAGCGTCCTTCCTCGCGGGGTTGTGTGTGCCCTTTACCAGTCTGGGCCTCCTCGTCTCCGTTGCCGCGCACAGCGCACGCGATTTTCGGCCGTCCCGCTGGGCACAGGGCGGGCCTACCGGATCAGCCCCCTGTGCCCCGCGCCCGGCCGTTTCCGGAGGTCGTTCAGCGGGACGACGGGTTGCCGGGAGGTAGGTCGCCCAGTCGTCCATCAGGCGGCGGCGCCGCTTGAACAGGTCCGCCCTGGCGTAGGCCGCCTCGACCCGGTTGCGAACCACGTGGGCCGGCGCCGCCACATGTGCCGCACGACCTCGCGTTGTGGGCCGAGCACCGGCAGGGACGCGATCACAGGGGTTGTCGGCCCGGTACTCCATCGGGACCACCCACTCCAGCACCGGCGGATGCACTCGCGCAGGGTCCGGGCAGTCTGCATCTTGACGGGCCAGACGGGGGTGAGGACGGCCAGCACGTCGGCGCTGTTGACCTCGGAGACGGGCCGGGAGCCGATGCCCGGGAAGACGTGGCGTTCCAGTCTGCGGAGCCAGTCGGCCGCCTGTCTGGGCTGCGCCACCGCCCCGCTTCTGCTCGATCACGGTGACGGCGGCCTCGGCGAAGGTGGGGATGCCCTGAGTGCGGCGCTTGTCGGCAAGGGGGGCGCCGCTGGCGCGGGCGAGCTTGCGGTTGGCGATGGCCTGCTCGCGAGCCTCGGCGAGGGAGACGGAGACGGACGATGCCGAGTCCGAGCTCGTGCTTCCGGCCGCGGATGACGAGGCGTTGGATCCAGTCTGCGGGTTCAGCGTCTGGACCCGGATTGGGTGGTCCACCAGTTGCGGCGTCCGCGCCTGCAGGCGGAGGCGACCTGCAAGGGACAGGCGGCCGACTCTACAGATGACCGCCCGACACGGGTCAGGGCCGGCGATTCGCGTGTAGTGCTCGGCGGCGTCTCACTCTCGTGTCGTGCACCCTTACGGGTTCGGCCTTGACCTCGACCGATCGCGCGGGCATTCTTCGTACGCGGACCATGTTCGATCGAGGAGCTCCATGGACCCACTTCGAAGGAACCTCAGTCGCAACCTCGCCCTGACCGCGCTCTTCACGCTGGCCCTCTTCGCCGTGAGCGCCACCGGTGAACGCGCCGCCCAGGTCCCCGCCGACGAGTGCATTCCGGGCACGACCTGCGGCGACATGCCGTCGAGCGCCCGCGAGTACGCCGCCATGTGCGCGCTGGAGCTCGGCGTCGCGCCCACCGTCGACTGCGGCGCGGGCGTCCTGCTTCCGATCACCGTCGACGGCGCGGAGGTGTTCGAAGACCCCGGCCTGCACGAGTGCGACAAGGCCAGCCTGCAGATCGGCGACTGCATGCCCGGCTCGAGCCTGCAGCGCTACACGGGCAGGAACGCCGACGGCACCCCCCGGGACGACGTGGTATGGGTCAGCTTCTGCCGCCACGACGGGCGCGACGACGTGGTTGGCTTCGACATGCCCGATTCGGTGCAGTTGATCGGCTACAACTACGACACCGGGGCGACCTGCTTCTTCGAGTCGGGCGACAACCGGCCCTGGACGCACGTGGACGAGAACAACCGGCTGCTCGGCGTGCTCCCCGGACCCGACGATCCGGCGTTCGACCAGGACCTACACGGTGCCGGGCGTCCAGTGCGTGCGTTGCCACCAGGCGGACCCGTTCAACCACAACCCCTGGATCAACGGCGCGCGCCTGCCCGAGGACCCGCGCCAGCCGGTGCTGCCCGTCCTGCGCGGCCCCGACCCGCCCTACTACGTCGTGGGGGGACAGGACTGGGACATGCGGACCATCCACATCGAGGGCAACCGGTGCCTCGGATGTCACCGCATCGGCATGGAGACCCTGGCCGAGTACACGGGCGACCACTGGGACCCCAACGAGCACATGCCGCCGCACGCCCCCGGCTCCTTCGCCGCCGACTACCAGGAGCTCGTCGAGTGCTGGGAGAACGGCCCCGAGAACACCCCCGGCTGCGACTGGGTGATTCCGCCGGCCGGCGGCTGCGACGGCGGCGTCGTGGGGGCGGACTACCCGCACGCCGCGGCCCGCTTCAACCGCGGGACGGGGGGCGCCGGGCGCCGCTCGGGTGGCGGGTGGCGCCGGCCCGGGTGCTGACACTCGCATCGCCGGCCGGCAAAGCCCGGCCCCGACCCGACCCTCCGAAGGCTGTCAGGCTGGGCATGACGTCTCGTTCGGCGGCCCACGACTCCCCCGCCGGCCCGGGCGGCGTCAGGATTCTCTTGTTTCCTCGTGCCTTCGGCGCACTCGGCGAATTGGCCAACCTCTCGCGCCCGCCATCCGAGATCAGCCGGTTGCTGCTGTGCCGACGAGCAGCGATGCATCCCTCCTGACTGCGTTGTTCGTCGGTTACCTATGCCCAATATGCGCCCTCCTCACGCCTTGCCAAGCGGGCGCCTCGCTGCTCTCGGTGCAACGCGGCGCGCCACCACGGGCTGCCAGGCGATTGCACGAGCGAGTCGGACCGCGCCCCGTACGATTGTCGACGTAGAGCACCTCGGCGAGCCGGTGGCGAGGCCCACCGCTTCACCGGCCGCGCGACCGACGGGCCGTAATCCGGCGCCGATCGAGATTCCCCACTTGACACCGCCCCAACAGTACCATAGTAATAGCACTATAGACGGTGTTTCGCATCAATCCGCAATCCGGCGTGCCGATGTACCTGCAACTGATCGAGCAGGTCCGGCACGCGATCGAGGCGGGCGCGCTGAGGCCGGGCGATCAGCTCCCCGGGATGCGCAGACTGGCGGAGCAACTCGTCATGAACCCGAATACGGTCGCGAAGGCCTACCGCGAGATGGAGCACGCCGGCCTAATTGCGCTGCGCCACGGCGCGGGGGCGTTCGTGGCCGAGACCACGGCCGGGAATCGACGGGCGGTCCGCGAAGGCCGTGCCTCGGTCAAGCGCACGGTGGCGGCGCTGCGGGCCCAGGGCCTCGACGACGGCGCCATCCGGAGGCTGTTCGAATCGGAGCTGGCGGAGACCGGTGGGGAGGTCCGCAGGAAATGAACGACCCGGCCATTCGCGTCGACGCGTTGACGAAGTCGTACGGCCCCCGCGGGCTCACCTTCTCGGTACCGCGCGGCGCCATCTGCGGATTCCTGGGACCGAACGGCGCCGGCAAGACGACGACGCTGCGCATCCTGATGGGTCTCGCGCGCGCCGGGAGCGGTACGGCCGCGGTGCTGGGCGTGCCCGCCGGGACGTCGCACGAGATCTTCCGCCGGGTCGCCTTCGTGCCCGAGGTGAAGGACCTCTACCCGTTCGCCCGCGCCGGCGAGATGGTGCGTCTCACGCGGGGCTTCTACCCCAACTGGGACCACGAGCTGGAGCGCCGGCTGGTCGACGAGTTCGAGATCCCGATGAGCACGAAGTGCGGCAAGCTGTCGAAGGGCGTGGGCACGAAGCTCGCGCTGCTGCTCGCCGTCTGCCGCCGCGCAGAGCTGCTGGTGCTGGACGAGCCGACCGACGGCCTCGACCCGATCGGCATCGAGCAGGCGCTGCGGCTGCTGGTCGAGCAGGTGGCCGAGCACCACGCCACCGTGTTCTTCTCGTCGCACCAGTTGCCGGAAGTGGAGCGCATCGCCGACCACCTCGTGATGATCAGGCGCGGCGAGTGCGTGGCCGAGGGCGGCGTCGACGAGATCAGGCGGCGCTGCCGGCGCGTGCGCTGCGTGGCCGACAGCGCCGACGGCGCGCTGCCGCCCCCGGTGGCCGGCTGGCGGCGCGACGGACGCGTCCTGACCGGGTTCTCGTCCCACGACACCGACACGCTGAACTCGCTGCTGGCAGGCTCGGGAATCGCGGTGCTGGACTCGGAGCCGGCGACGCTCAGGGAGATCTTCTTCGAACGGATGGACCCACAATGATCTGGTACCGACACTGGCTCGAGCTGCGTACCGGCCTGCTCGTCACGGTCGGCCTGTCGCTGTTGATCGCGCTGACCGTCACCGGTCCGTTTCGTCTACTGGAGTTCGGCCAGACGCTGACAGAAACGCGACTGGGACAGACCATCGGCGATCGGGTGCTGGTCTGGGCCGAGTTCGCCGGACGCACCCCCTTTTTCATCTTCGCTGCGACGTTGGCCCTGGCCGGTGCCGGGTTCGATTCCCTCCTCCGGCCGTCCGGCGCCGCCGTTGCCTATACGCTGACCCTGCCGGTCTCGCGCACCCGCCTGATCTGCACCCGCCTGGCCGCTGCGCTCGCGGCTACCGCGCTGGCCGGCGTGCTGCTGTCCGCCGCGGGCGCCGCCATCCTGGTCGCACGGGGACACGGCATCCCGCTCGTCCCCGTGGTGCAGTCCCTTGCGCTCGGCGTCCCGCTGGCGGCGGCCCTGCTCGCGGTCGTGGGTGCCCTCGTGACGTTGCTCGGCAGCTACCCCTGGACCTGGTTGGCGTACTTCGTGCTGTACCTGGCGACGATGCGGCCCGTCAGCTACGTCGTTGCCGGCCCGGCTCGCGGCGATGCGCCATGGATTCCTCTGATCGCCTGCCTGATCGTCATCCCTGCGGCCGTCGCGTTCACGGTGCGTGTGGCGTGGGTCAACGAGTACTGAGGACGATGACGGAGATGTGCCTTGCCGTGTGCCGCGAGCGCCAACCCGGCTGCAACCGGCTGCCCCTGCGCGCAGTTGGCAACGCTTGTCGATCACGGTCCCGATGAAGTGCTTGAAGGAGTCGCGATGACGCCCGCCATCTGGTACCGACACTGGCTGGAGATTCGCCTCCCCGTGACGATCGCCGGCATCGCAGAGGCGCCGCTCTGCTTGCTTCTTGCGACGGCGCCGTTGTTCCCATGGGCCGGCCCGCCGCGCGTTTGGGTCGCGGCCTACATCGGGTTGTCCACCTTCGTGGTGTTCGGCAGCCTCATGCTTGCGGGCACCGGCGTTCGGACCATCGCGGCGTCGCGCCACCCGTCCCTGCACTACACGCTGACGCTGCCCGCGGCCCGGTTCACGTTGCTCTGGACGCGCTTCGTGGTCGGCGCCGGGTCCACGGCGATGCTGTTCGCCGCCCTGCTGACCGCCGGCGCCACGGGCATGCTGGCGACCGGCCGGGGCGTTGCGCTCGGCGCGATGGCGGCAACCAGTATCGTCGCCGGACTGCTCGCCGTGGCGCTGCAGGCGGTCGCCGTCTTGCTGACGCTCCGGAATGAACGGCTGGCGCCATGGGTGTTCAACGCCGGCGTCGTCACTCTCTTGATTGCCGCTCCGCCATTCGAGCCCACGCCGCTGGCGGCCATGGTCATGGCAGGTGAGGCGGCCCTGTGGAGAGTCGCCTGGGTCCTCGTCCTGATCGTCGCCGCGTCCATGTGTCTTGCCGCCGTAACCGTCCGAAGGCACGATTTCTGAACCACGTGGGTCCCGCTTGTCCTCGTTGCCGCAGCCGAGGCCCGACCACGAGCGCATGCCGGCCGGCCGGTCCCCGGCCGCTCACGCGGAGTCGGCGCCGCCACCGTGCCTCGTACGTGCGCCCGTTGGTCAGTCCCGACCGGTCTCCGGCCGCTCGCACGCCCTCGGCGCTGCCACCAGCTCTACGTCGCCACGACACGCCCATGCAGGACGCCAGCCCCGGCCGACCGGCGCGGGGATGGGGGCATCCGGCGGCGCCGAGGGCTATCACTCCGGCGGGGCGGACCGGGGTTCCGGGCGGGCAGGGTCGGGAACGAGGGGCAGGCAGGATGGCCGGGAGGGAGCCAATACGGACCATCGCCGCTCGGTTGCCGGACAAGCCATTCGTTCCCGGTGCGATAATCTCACCATGTCTCTCACATCACGTCTCGCCGGCTGTTTCCTGCTCCTGCTCGCCCTGGCGCTGCTGTCATCGGCCGGTAACGCGTCGTCCCCCGGGACCGGGACAGGGCTGAGCGTCGAGGCGACCGGAGCGGCGTCCTGCGCCGCGGAGCAGACACCCGCGGCGGCAGCGACCGGTTCCGGGGCACCGATGCCCTTCCTGGCCACCGAGTACGCCGCCATGTGCGAGCCCGAGCTGGGGCGCGTCCCGAAGATCGCCTGCGACGGCGGAGTCCTGATCCCGATCACCGTCGACGGCGTCGAGGTGTTCGAGGATCCCGGCAATTACGCCTGCGACAACCCGGACGGGCTGCGGGGCGGCTGCTCGCCGGGCTCGCGCCTCGGACACGTGGAGGGACGCGACGCCGGCGGCAATCCCCTGCCGCAGGTTTCGTGGGTGTACTTCTGCCGCTCGGTGGGCCCGGAGAACCTCGAGCAGCGCGGCTGGGGCTCGGTGCAGCTCATCGGCTACAACCGGCAGTCGGGCGCGACCTGCTTCTTCGAGGCCGCCGACGGCCGGCACTCGCTGCCCGAGGATCATCCGGCGAACTCCGACATCCGCGATCAGAGGCCGTGGGTCTCGTTCGACGGGCACCGCATGGTGGGTCAACTGCCCGGACCCGACGACCCCGACTTCAACGACGCCTTCATGCCGCCCCCGCCGGCCGACATGAACCGGGACGGCGAGCCCGACGTCGTGCAGTGCGTCCAGTGCCACCAGTCCGGCCCGTTCATCCACGACCCGTTCATGGACAGCGCCCGCGACCCCGACGACCCCAGCCGCCCCGTCATGCCCGAGATCACCGGCCGGGACGTGCCCTACTACGTGGTCGGGGGCTCAAACTGGGACATGCGCACCATCCACATCGAGGGCAACCGCTGCCTCGGCTGCCACAGCGCCCCGATGGAGATCTCGCAGATCTTCGAGGCCGCCGAGCTCGAGGTGAACAGCTTCATGCCCCCGCACGCTCCCGGCAGCATGGCCGACGACTACCAGGAGCTCGTCGACTGCTGGCTCGCGGGGCCGGAGAACACGCCGGGCTGCGACTGGGTCGTGCCGTCGGCGCAGGGACGCGAAGGCGGGGTCGTGGGCGACGACTACCCGCACAAGAGCGACTACTTCAACCAGCCCGGCGGGAAGGGCGACGACGAGGGCAAGGACGACGCCCGGTAGCTGAAGGCAGCTCCAGCAAGTCGGCCTGGTCTTCCGCCGGTCCTCCTTGACTCCTGGCAGGCAGGGGTCGAGGCGGTGTCGCGCCGGGCCCGCTTCGACATACCTGCGCCGCGACCTCGGCCGCGATCCCGCGCGACCCTCTCGTCTGCGCGGTCATTCCGCGTGACGCGCGCCTTCGCACCCGAATCTGTCTTGCCGGACCTTGCCGGACGGTTCCGCACGGACTACGATGGGCGCGAACAGGACCGAAGCAGCGAGGCCGTTGCCGTCCCCGGAAAGCGAGAGACCATGAGGAGATTCGCCAAGAAGCTGTGGCCGGTGACGTTGCTCGCGACGGGGGTCGCCGCCGGGGCCGCCGCCCAGGGCCCGGCCGTGTCGGAGAACGTCTACTTCGGCGACCTGCACCTGCACACGCGCTACTCGAACGACGCCGCCACGTTCGGCACGACGCGCACGCCGGACGACGCCTACCGCTACGCCAAGGGCGAGGCCGTCCCCCACGTGGGAGGCATCGAGATCCGGCTCCGGACCCCGCTCGACTTCCTGGCCGTGACGGACCACGCCGAGAACATCGGCCGCAGGCAGGCGGGGCCCAATCCCCCGCCGAACCTCGGGCAGGCGGTCTGGGCGGACATCGTCGCGGCCGCGGTCAGGCACTACGCGCCGGGCGAGTTCACCACGTTCGCCGCCTACGAGTGGACGGTGGGTACGCGCGAGGGCAACCTGCACCGCAACGTCATCTTCGCGGGTACCGACGACCTGCCCTTCCCGTTCTCGCGGCTCGATTCCGACAACCCGGAAGACCTCTGGGACTTCCTGGACACCCAGCGCGCCGCCGGCGTCGAGGCGCTGGCGATCCCCCACAACTCGAACGTCAGCAACGGCAAGATGTTCGCGCTCGTCGACTTCGCGGGCGCGCCGATGACCGCCGACTACGCGGCGCAGCGCCTGCGCAACGAGCCGGTGGTGGAGATAACGCAGGCCAAGGGCACGTCCGAGACGCACCCGGTCCTGTCGCCGAACGACGAGTTCGCCGACTTCGAGCTGTTCCCCGAGCTCCTCCTCGCGAACCGGCCCATCGGCGGGGACGGGCCCCGCGCCGGGGTGGTCCGCGTCGACGGGCTCGTGCCCGGCAGCTACGTGCGCGAGGCGCTCGTCAACGGGGTGCGGATGCAGGCCGACCGAGGCTTCAACCCGTTCCAGTTCGGCTTCGTCGGCGCCACCGACTTCCACTCCGGCACCTCGGCGGTGGAAGAGGACAACATGACGAGCATGTCGGGCGACGCGGTCGACGCGACGCTCGAGGAGCGGCTGGTCACCAACACCTGGAGCCGGCTGCCGTTCGTCGCACGCAGCGCCGCCGGGCTCACCGCGGCCTGGGCCAACGAGAACACCCGCGAAGAGCTCTACGCCGCGTTCCGCCGCCGCGAGACCTACGCCACGACGGGGACCCGCATCAACGTGCGCTTCTTCGGGGGCTGGGACTACGCCGACGACGTGCTGGACGGCGACGACTGGGTCGCGCGGGGGTATGCCGGCGGCGTCCCGATGGGCGGGGTGCTGCGCGGGGCCGAGGGCGAGGCGCCCGTCTTCGTCGTCCGGGCTGCGAAGGACCCCGTCGCGGCCAACCTCGACCGCATCCAGGTCGTCAAGGGCTGGACCGCGGAGGGCGAGACGTTCGAGCGCATCTACGACGTGGCGCTGTCCGACGGCCGGCGCGTCGGCCCCACCGGAAAGGCGCCGCCGGTCGGCAACACCGTCGACGTCATGCTCGCGACCTACACCAACGACATCGGCGCGGCGTCGCTCGAGGCCGTCTGGCGGGACCCCGACTTCGACCCCGACGTGCACGCGGTCTACTACGTGCGGGTCATCGAGATCCCCACCCCGCGCTGGTCGACCTACGACACCGCGGCGGCCGGCCTCCCCCCGCGCGGCGACGTGATGCCGACGCTGCAGGAGCGCGCGTACACGTCGCCGATCTGGTACATGCCGGACAACTAGCGGGCTGCCGGGCATGAGAGATGTCCATGCCGCTAACCTGCTCCTCGGCGGTTACGGTGTGCGGGGCGTCCGGGTAACCCGGCGGGCAGCGAGACATGCTACTCGGCGGTTGCGGGTGCGCGCCGACGACGCTCCTGGACCAGCGCAGATGCGCCCTCGACGCGCCTTGCCGCGCAGGGACGTTGTCGGTCCGCCGTCGCCGTCGAGGGTCTCTCGGTGCACACCCGATCTCACGGCGGGCTCCTGCGATACCATTCGTAGCGTCCCGCTTCAGGCTCCATGACGACATCCCCGTGGCGGCGGTTCTGGCGCGAGCCACTGACCCGGTTCTTCGCGGCCGGGGCCGCGCTCTTCGTGCTGTACGCACTGGTCGGGGACCGGGCGCCGACCGACGACCGCCGCATCGTCATCGACCGGTACGAGCTGGAGGCGCTGGCCGCCCTGTGGCAGGCCCAGTGGAGGCGTCCGCCGACTCGTGACGAGCTGACCCGGCTCGTCGTGGACCGCGTGCGCGAGGAGGTCCTGTACCGCGAGGCCATCGCCCTCGGCCTCGACGAGAACGACGTCCTGGTGCGCCGCCGGCTCGCGGAGAAGCTCGAGATGGCGCTGAACGACGTCGCGGCGACGGCCGAGCCGAGCGCCGACGAGCTGCGGGGGTACTTCGAGTCGCACGCCGATCGCTATGTCGAGCCGCCCGGGCTCACCCTGACCCACCGGTTCTTCAGCCGCGACCGCCGGGGCGAGTCGGCCGAGGCGGACGCCCGCGCGGCGCTCGCGCCGCTGGCCGCGGGCGGGACCGTCGACGACGACAGCTTCCACGCGGCCAAGACGCTGGCGCTCGAGGACGCCGGCCGGCTGGAGCAGATCTTCGGCACCGCGTTTCGCGACGCCGTGCTCGATCACGCGGCCCGGCCCGGGTCGCGGCACGCGTGGTTCGGACCCGTCCCCTCGGCCTACGGCGCGCACCTGGTGCGGGTGGACGCCTACCGGGAGGGGCGCAGACGGACGCTGGACGAGGTCCGCGAGACCGTGCTCGACGACTGGCGCCGCGACCACGTCGCCGCGCGCGAGTCCCAGCGCTACGCCGAGATGCGCGCCAGCTATGACGTCGACGTGGCGCCGTTCGACGCCATCGGCGACCTGGTGCAGCCATGAAGGCGGCGGCCCGCGTGCTGACGGCGATGGCGCTGTGGGCGTTCGTGCCGCCGGCGCACGCCCACGAGACTCGCCTCGCGTTCCTGGAAGTGCGCGCGCTGGGGCCGGGCGACTTCGTCTCCGTGCTCAAGATCCCGGTGACGGGCGCGACCGCGTGGCCCATCGAGGTGCGGCTGCCCGCGACCTGCGCGCCCGGGGGCCCCGACCGCCGCCTCCGCCAGGACGACAGCCTCGTCGTCGAGCAACGGTTCTCGTGCGACGTGACGGGCGCCGCGCCGGTCATGGGCCTCGCGGGCCTCGCGGGCGGCTTCGTCGACGTCCTCGTGCACGTCGAGGACGAGCACGGCAACCGGTTGACACGCGTGGCGTCGGGCGCGTTGACCACGATCCCCTTGAGCCCGGGCTCGGCGGGGGTCCGGGACCGGCTCGCGCTCGGCGTCGAGCACATCCTGGGCGGCGTCGACCACCTGCTGTTCGTCGCCGGCATGATCCTGCTCGTCCGCGGGTGGCGCCGCCTCGTCGCCACCATCACCGCGTTCACCGTCGCGCACTCCATCACCCTCGGCATGACCGTCCTCGACGTGGTGCGCGTGCCGGGCCCGCCCGTCGAGGCGTTCATCGCCCTGTCGATCGTCTATCTGGCGTTCGAGATCCTGCGGCGCGACCGCGGGGACGCGGGTTCCGCCAGGCCGTGGACGATGGCGTTCGCCTTCGGGCTGATGCACGGGTTCGGCTTCGCCGGGGCCCTGCTCGACACCGGGCTCGCGGGCCGCGACGTCCCGATGACGCTGCTGCTCTTCAACCTGGGCATCGAGCTCGGACAGATCGCGTTCGCGGCCGCGTGCGGCGTCGTGCTGTGGACCGCCTACTTGCTCCTCGGCACGCCGGCCCGCCGCGCGCGCCTCGATCACGCCGCCGCGTACGGCCTGGGCGCCGTCGCCAGCTTCTGGGTGATCGAGCGGGTCGCCGGATTCTGGGGGTGAGACGCGGGCGCCGCGAGCCGCGCGGACCAGACGATACGACGCATCGAGCCACACAGGATGAGACGCGGGCGCCGCAAGCCGCAACAGGACCTGCGGCCGCGCACCGCATTGACACCTTCGGGCCCTCCTGCGGCCCGGGGCGAAGGTCGGGCATGACAGGACCTGCGGCGAACTGCATTGACAACGGGCGACCTGGCATCATAGGCTGGCATATGCTTCACGGCGAACGTGACACGGATCGCCCGACTCGCCACGCCCGGCTCTTCCGGAACGGGCGTAACCAGGCACTTCGAATCCCGAGGGAGTTCGAGCTGGCGGCGGACGAGGTCATCATCTACCGTGAAGACGATCGCCTCGTCGTCGAGCCCGTGCCCCGGGCTCCCACGCTGGCGACGGTCCTGTCGCAATTGACGCGGCTCGACGAGGACTTCCCCCCGATCGACGACCCGCCGGTCCGACCCGAGGACACTCTGTGACGTGCCTGTCCTGCGCTACATGCTGGACACCAACGTCGTCTCCGAGTTGGTGCGCCTACCGGATGGAGAAGCGGCCCGACGGGCGGCCTCGCTCGAGCCGCGCACCATCGCCGTCAGCATCATCGTGGCGGCCGAGCTTCGGTACGGCGCCGCGCGCCGCAAATCGGCACGCCTCACCCGGCAACTGGAGACCGTCCTGGCCGCGCTGGTGACCCTGCCGCTGGCACCGCCGGCGGACGCCCACTACGCGGCGATCCGCAGCGAGCTGGAGCGCGTCGGCCGCACCATCGGCCACAACGACCTGCTCATCGCCGCCCATGCGAGGGCCCTCGACCTGACGCTGGTCACCCGGAACGTCCGCGAGTTCGAACGCGTTCCCGGACTCGTCGTCGAGGACTGGCAAACGAACCACGCGAAGGAGATCAGATGAGTCGCTACATGCTCGCGCTACTGCTCGCGGTGGTCTTGTGCGCGCCCGCCGCCGCCCAGGATCGATGGCCCCAGTTCCGGGGACCCGACGCGCGGGGCGTCTCCGCGGCCTCCGGGCTGCCCACCAGTTGGAGCACCACCGAGAACGTCGCCTGGGTCGCCGACCTCCCCGGCCTCGGCTGGAGCTCGCCGGTCGTCTGGGACGACACCGTCTACGTCACCACCGTCGTCAGCGCCGAGGCGGTCGAGGAGCCCCTGGGCGGCCTCTATCGCGGGCGCGAGACCTGGAGCCCCTCGGCGGCGGAGCACCGGTGGATCGTCTACGCCCTCGACGTCGACACCGGCGCCGTGCGATGGGAACGCGAGTTGCATCGCGGCACGCCGGCCGGCGGCTACCACATGAAGAACACCCTGGCGACCGAGACGCCGGTGACCGACGGCGACGCGCTCTTCGTCTACTTCGGCAACCTCGGCGTCTTCTGCCTCGACGCGGCGGACGGCGCGTTGCGGTGGTCGCACGACGTCGCGCCCGCCGCCACCCGGCTCGGGTGGGGCACCGCCGCATCGCCGGTGCTCCACGACGGCCGCCTCTATGTCGTGAACGACAACGACGAGCAGTCGTACCTGCTCGCCCTCAGCGCCGAGACCGGCAACGAGGTCTGGCGCATCCCACGGGACGAGGGCACCAACTGGGCGACCCCGTTCATCTGGGAGAATGAGCTGAGGACCGAGATCGTCACCAACGGCACCGACCGGGTGCGCTCCTACGACCTCGACGGCAACCTGCTGTGGGAGCTCGGCGGCATGTCGTCCATCACCGTCGCCACGCCCTTCGCCGAGTTCGGCCTTCTCTACATCGGCTCGGGGTACCTCGGCGATCAGAACCGCCCGGTCTTCGCCGTCCGCCCCGGCGCCGGCGGCGACATCTCGCTCCGCGGGTCGGAGACCGACAACGAGTTCATCGCGTGGTCGCAGCCGCAGGCCGCCCCCTACAACACGTCGCAGATCCTCTACGGCGACGTCCTGTACACCCTCCTCGACCGCGGGTTCTTCACCGCCCACGACGCGCGCACCGGCGAGGAGATCTACTCCCGGCGGCGCATCGCGGTCGGCGCCGCGTTCACCGCGTCGCCCTGGGCCTACGACGACCGGATCTTCGCGCTGAGCGAGGACGGCGACGCCTACGTGATCCGCGCCGGGGGCACGTTCGAGGTCGTCGGCCGCAACCCGCTCGGCGAGTTCACGATGGCCACGCCGGCCATCGCCCACGGCAGCCTGTTCATCCGGACGCGGTCGAAGCTGTACCGAATTGGCGAGGACGGGGCTCGCTGAGGCCAACAGCGTGGAGCCTGTTCCGGAGGGCGGACCGTCGAACGTAGTCCGCTGCCCCAACTGCGGATCGGACCGCGTCGAGAGCTACTGCGCCCGTTGCGGCTAGCGCGCGGGCGACCTGCACGTACCCGTCAGCGCGTTCGTCCGGGACGCGCTGGACGGTCTCTTCTCCTTCGATTCGAGGGTCTGGAACACGCTCTTCGCCCTGTTGCGCCATCCGGGCCACCTGACGGTGGAGCACTGGCGCGGACGGCGCGCGCGCTACGTGGCACCCTTGCGGCTCTATCTCTTCGTCAGCTTCGTCAGCTTCCTCCTCCTGACCGCATTCGCCCCGGACAGCTTCTTCGACGCCACCGGCGACAATCCCGACGCCGCGATGCAGATCTTCCTCACCGAGAACGACCGAGCCGGTCTCGACGATCTCGGCGCCGACGATCCCGCACTCGTGCGCTGGGTCCTGCAGCGCGGGCTGCGACCGGTCATCGAGGCGCCGGAGCGCGCCGAGGCGTTCTTCGTCCAACGCCTGCCCTGGGTGTTCTTCTCTCTCGTGCCGGTGTTCGCGGCGATGCTACGACTGCTCTACCGCCAACGCGAGCGCTTCTTCGTGCCGCATCTCGTCTTCGCGCTGCACTTCTTCACCACGGCGTTCATGCTCTACGTCGCCGGAGCCGCCGTCAACGCGCTATCCGGTACGCTCCTGGGTTCGGCCATCTCCCTGCCGATCCTCCTCGTCCTGTTGTTCCTGTCGCTGCGTCGCGCCTACCGGGAACCACCCGTGAAGACCCTCGCCAAGCAGGCGTGCCTGGTGGCGGCGCACGGGGTCGCGGTCATGACCGCCCTGTTCCTGCTGCTGATCGTCACCGGTCTGAGCGCGTAGTGCTCGCGCGACACCACGCATCTTCCGCCTCCCGTCAAGGCTCCCCCCCGCGAACCGTGTCGTGCGCGCAGTCGCCGAGCTGACGTATCCGGACGGCGTCCTTCCCGCCGACGCATACCCGGATGACACGCCGCAAACGCGGCCGGCCCTTGGCCGCGGGCTGGTAGAATGCGGCGATGAGCAACGCTTCCCGCCACGGGCTCCTGATCCTGGTCTGCGTCGCGCTGTCCACACCCGCGATGGGGCAGTTCGCGCCGCGCACCGCGCACGGCGATCCCGACATCCAGGGATTGTTCACGTTCCGGACGCTGACCCCACTTCAGCGTCCCGTCATCGATGCCGGCGCATCGGCGCTCCTGGCGGGCCGGGAGACGCTCACGGCGGAGCAGGCGGCCGAGTACGAAGCGTCGCGGCGCCGGGAGCTGAATCGCGACACGCAGGATCTCACCGTCCGCGCACCGGGCGTGCGATATCAGTCACTCGCGGAAGGCGGCGTGGGCGGATACAACGAGTTCTGGTACGAGCGCGGCATCGAGCTGACCCGAGACAAGCGCACATCGCTGATCGTGGACCCCCCGGACGGTCGGATCCCCTACCGCGAGGCGTTTCAGGCCGAGGCGCGGGTCCGGGGGGCGAACATCAGCAACGGATTCGCCGACTCCTACACCGATCGCAGTCTGTCCGACCGTTGTCTCCTGGGATTCAATGCCGGTCCGCCCATGGTGTCCAGCGCGTACAACAACAACGTGCTGATTCTGCAGACGCCGGACCACGTCGTGATCGTGAACGAGATGGTGCACAACGCACGCATCATCCCGCTCGACGGCCGTCCCCACGTCCCGCTCCCTCAATACTCGGGGGACTCTCGCGGACGCTGGGACGGTGACACGCTAGTGGTCGACACGACGCACTTCCTGCGCGAGACCAGCCTCGGCGGTTCGAGTCGCGACACCACCCTGGTCGAGCGGTTCCGGCGCGTGGACGCCGACACCGTGATGTACGAGTTCACCGTCGACGATCCGAACGGCTATACGCGGCCCTGGACCGCACTCATGCCGTTGCGCCGCACCGACGGCCCGATGTTCGAGTACGCCTGTCACGAAGGCAATATCGGCCTGGCCGGCATTCTCGCCGGCGCCCGGCGCCTGAACACGCAGCGGGTGCCGCCCGACGCCGGCCCGCGACAGTGATCCTGGTGCGGTCCGTCGCCATCGTCTCTGCCCCTGCCGTTCGATTTCCGCGACCAGCCGCGCCAGCGCGTCTGAGCGCGTAGTGCGCCCGTGAGGCGCTCGTCGCTCAACCGGGCCACGCGCCGGGCCACGGTCTCATGCCGAGGCCGTCGCCAGGACCGCGGCCGCCTCCTCCGCCAGGTCGGTCACGCAGGCCGCCACGTGGCGGGCGCGGGTGCGGAAGCTCAGGACGCAGACCCGCGCCAGGAACCTCCCCTCGACGACCGCGCCCGACAGCATCACGCGGTTCCTCAGGTTCACGCGCTCCACCAGGAGCTCGGTCGCCCTGTTCTCCTCGGCCAGGCTGGAGCCGGGCCAGCGCAGGTGGAACGCGAACAGCGACACCTGCGGCGGCGCCGCCATCACGATCCTCGGGACCGCGGCCACGCGCGCCGCCGCCTCCAGGGCGAGGGCCCGCTTCTCGGCCAGGGCGGCCCGGAACCGCTCCGCGCCGTACAGCTTCAGGCAGAGCCAGACCCGAAGGCCCGGGAATCCGCGCGAGAGTTCCGGCCCGTACAGATGAGGGTCATAGAACTCGTCGCCGTCGCTCCGGCCCGGCAGGTAGCCGGCGGTCGCCTCGTGCGCCTGCCGAAGCGCCGCGCCGTCGCGCACGAGGAGGGCTCCGGTGCCGTAGGGCAGGAACAGGCCCTTGTGCGGATCGAGGGTGAGGGAATCGGCCCGCGAGAGCCCGGGCATTAAGCCCCGCAGCTCGGGACACAGGTGGAAGAACGCCCCGTAGGCGCCGTCCACGTGGTGCCAGAGCCCTTCGCGGGCGCACAGGTCGGCGACGGCGTTCAGCGGATCGACGGCGCCGGTGTTCGTGGTGCCGGCCGCCGACGCGACGCAGAACGGGCGAGGCCGGCCCGGCGATCCGCGGCGATCAGGTCGGCGAGGGCGTCCACGTCCATCCGGAACCGCCCGTCGACGGGGACCGCCCTGATTCGGTCCGGCATGATGCCGGCCAGCCGAGCGGACTTGCTCATTGAGTGGTGCATCTGCGTCGAGCCGTACAGCGCGCCCGCGCGAATGTCCGCTCCGAGATGCCTCTCGCGCGCGCACACCACCGCGTTGAAGTGCGCCATCGAGCCGCCGGTCGTGAACAGCCCGCGGGTCCCGTCGGGGAACCCCATCCAGTCGCGCAGCCAGTCGAGCGCGTTGGCCTCGAGCTGCACGAGCGCCGGCGCGGCCAGCCGCACCCCGGTGTAGCGATTGACCACGTCCGCGATCAGGTCCGCCAGCCCCGCGGGATACAGCCCGCCGCCCGGGATGTACGCCAGATAGCCGGGCCCCGACGACGTGAACGACCGCGGCACCCACTCGGTGAGCAGCCGGTCGAGCAGCGGCTCGTACGCGACGCCCCGCTCGGGCGCCGGCTCGCGGAGGCGGCGGCAGAGATCGGCCGCGTCCACGTCACCCCGGGCCGGCTGCGTCTCGAGGCTCAGGACGTGGTCGACGAGCCGTTCGACGGTGGCATGCCCCATGCGCCGCATCTCGTCGGCGGTGAACTCCAGGTCGGCGGGGTCGGTGGGCATGGTCGGCGGCTCTCCGACGAGGAACGCCCGCATCGTGCGCTCGGTCCAGCGTCGGTGCAGGTCGTCGCTGCCGTACGCGCCACTGGTGGTCGCAACGCCGCGGGCCTTTCCGGCGGCGAGTGTGGCACAAGTCGGCCGTGTATTCGAGGGGGCGCCGGTCGTGGGTCCGTTTTCTGGTTGCCATTTCCAACGCGACATGGTTGACTGCACATTTTAAGGTGCAGGGTGACCGCCAAGCCGACGCCACAACTGGAACGATGAGCAAGGTCCATATGGGATCGAGCATTGATGCCTTCCTGAAGAAGGAGGGCATCTTCGAGGAAACGCAAGCGCAGGCGATCAAGGAGGTCGTCGCGTGGCAGCTTGCGGAGGCCATGAAGCAGCAGAACATCTCCAAGAACAAGATGGCGACGCTGCTGAAGACGAGCCGCACCCAGGTGGACCGGCTGCTCGATCCGAAAAGCGACATCACGCTCGGCAGCCTGCAACGGGCCGCCGCAATGGTCGGACGCCGCGTGAACGTCGAGTTGGTGTAGGGAGGCGCGCTGAGGGTGGTCGCTCCAGGTCAGGTAGCCCCCGCATCACTTCGCGAGCTTCTCGTAGAGCGCTGCGAACCGGGCGTGGCTGCGCTGATAGGCGGCCATCACATGCGGGCGGGCCGTGCCCTGCCTGCGCTGCTCGAGCAGGGCGGCGATCGCTTCGTCGACCAACGCCTGGATTTGGCGGCCCTCGTCCCTGGCCAGGGTCCGCAGTTCGTCGAGGAGGGCGCTGTCCACCTGGGTCGCGAGTCTCCGGCTCGTCGACATCGTGGCATCTCCTGCGCGCATCGAACGATCAGAAATTCAGCTACGCGAGCACGACCCGGGCGTGGTGCCCGGCGACTGATGCCAGCGCCGCATCGCGCGTCAGCAGCGGTGCGTCCAGGCGTTCCGCCAGCGCCAGATACGCGGCATCGTAGGCCGTCAGGTTGTGACGAAGCTGCCACATCCGTTCAAGCAACGGCTGATGTCCGTGGCGCTCGATGGCCATGGCCGCCAGATTCCCGAGCGAGGCGCGGCCTCGGCGCTCGTCGATCTCGCCGTGCAGGGCACAACGTCTGAGCGCATGGGCGACCTCGACATCCAGCATGTGGGGCGCGTGCAGCAGGTCGTCTCCTTCGACGAGAAGACTCTCCAGCGCGACTCCCATATCGGAGCGGAGAAGCACCTCGACCACGATCGAAGCGTCGACGACGATCACCGGCTGTCCCGAGCTTCGCGGATAAGCTCGGCGGCCGACACGCTGAGCTGGACGCGGGAAAGCGATTGCAGGCGCTCGCCGAACCGCCTGCGGGCCAGGATGTCCAGCACGTAGCCGGCCACGGACAGGCGCTCGGCGGCAGCTCGCTCCTCCAGCGCCAGGTAGAGGTCTTCGGGGACATCACGAAGCACGATCGTGCGCTCCGGCTTCAGGCTCTCGGACTCGCCCCACGCCGGCACGTCGCCGGCCTCGCTGACCCGGTCCGTTCTTCCGCGCCCGTCGCCCGCAGCGCCCAGCAGGTACTGCTGCAGCGCCAGCCGCACGACGTCCGACGGCCGACGCGAGTCGCGTTTCGCCCGTTCTCCAACGGCTTCGTTCAACTCCCGGGGCAGTCTGACGCTCAACTGGTCGCGCATTCGGCTCCTCCCTCCCTCGCGTCATTGTAATGCAATGACATGCAATCGTCGACTGCCGGACGGCATTGGGCAGCCGCGATCGTCACCGCTGGCGGGTGCACGTCCTTCAGGCGGGCGCGGATGGCGGCGCCGTTGCGGGGAGGCCCGGATCGTCGCGGCGGCCGTGTGCACGCCCCTTGAACGGGCGCGGATGGCAGCGCCCGTCGCGGCGGGGAGGCGGCGATGTCACAGCACCCGTGCTCACGTCCTCCAGGCGGGCGCCAACGGGGGGCGTGTGCGACGCGTCGTGCTGCCGGATGCGGCTGAAGGGGTGCTCACGTCCTCCAGGCGGGCGCCAACGGCGGGCGGGCGTTGCCGCGGGGCGGCCCCGAGCCGTCACGGCAGGGTGAACGCCAGCAGCGTCGTCCCCGCGGCCACCGTGACGTACTGCTTCCCGTCCTTCCCCATGTAGGTGACGGGATTGGCGCCGCTGATCATCTGCTCGGTCTCGACGCTCCACAGCTCGCGCCCGGTCGCCGTCTCGTAGGCGCGGAAGCGCCGGTCGCTGGCCCCGCCGATGAATAGCACGCCGGTGGCGGTCGAGGTCGGCCTGCCCTTCTGCGAGTTGGGGGCGCCGGTCAGCAGGCCGGGGGGCGCGCCCTCGACGGTGCCGAACGGGATCATCCAGGCGATCTCGCCGCTGTTGACGTCCACCGCGACCAGCCGCGACCAGGGCGGCTGCCAGCAGGGCCAGCCGTCGACGGACATCCGGGTGACGACGTGCCAGTAGATGCGGCGCGACTCGGGCGGGCCCACGTAGCCGCGGCGGTCCGGATCGTCCTCCACCTTCACGAGCTGGCTGATGTGGCCGGTGTCGGCGTAGTTGATGATGTAGTAGCCGAGGCTCGGGTCGAAGGTGCCGCCGGTGAACTCGGTCCCGCCGCCGGTCGACGGGAACACGAGCGCGCCCTCCTCGGACGGCGGCGTGTAGGGGCCGCGGTTGCGCCCACCGTCGTACTGCATCAGCAGCTCGCGGCACTTGGCGGTGTGCTCGGGCGTCACCGTAGCGATGTCGTCCATCGTGAAGCGGATGCGGCCGAAGGGCGGCGGCTTCACCGGAAACGGCTGGGTCGGCGAGTAGTACTCGCCGGGCATGTCGCCGGCCGGCACCGGGCGCTCCTCGATCTCGTAGATGGGCTCGCCGGTGACGCGGTCGAAAATGAAGAGCACCGGGTACTTGGTCACGACGCCGACGGCGGGAATGGTCTCGCCGCCCCGCTCGACGTCGAAGAGGATGGGCGGCGCCGGCATGTCGAGGTCCCACAGGTCGTGGTGGACGGCCTGGAAGTGCCACAGCCGCTCGCCCGTCAGCGCGTCGACGGCCACGATCGAGTTCGCGAAGAGGTTGTCGCCGGGGCGGTCCATGCCGTAGAAGTCGTTGTGGGCGGACCCGAGCGGCATGTAGAGGATGCCGCGCTCCTCGTCGATGGTGAAGAACGACCACGTGTTGGCGCCGCTGACGTTGCGCCACGAGCCGTCGAGCCACGTGTCGTTGCCGAACTCGCCGGGATGGGGCACGGTGTGGAACGTCCAGACGAGGTCGCCGGTCCGCAGGTCCCACGCGCGCACGTCGCCGGCCGGCCCCTTCGAGCCCGTCTCGTCGGCGTTGTGGACGCCGGTGAACACGAGGTGCCTCCAGACGGCGACCCCGGACGAGATGCCGTAGTGCATGTTCGGGAAGCCGTTCATCACGTCGGGGGTCTTCAGGTCGACGAAGCCGTCGTTGCCGAACCGGGGGTTGGGGATGCCGGTCGCCGCGTCGAGCGAGATCAGCTCGCCTTCCTCGGTGCCGAACACGATCTGCGGGGGCGTCCGGTCGTCGCCCTCCCACCAGGCCAGCCCGCGCATCGAGCCGCCCGTCCAGTGCAACTGGTGCTCGGGCGAGTTCCAGTCGCCGGGGGCCGTGTACTCCCAGAGCTCATCACCGGTCTCCGGCTCGAGCGCCACCACGCGGTAGTACGGGAACGACAGGTAGAGGACGCCGTCGACCACGAGCGGCGTCGACTGGGCCGGCCGGGACGGCACGCCCGGCTTGGTCATCTCGTAGCGCCACGCCGGCGCCAGGGTCGAGACGTTGTCGACGTCGATCTGCGTCAGCGGCGAGTGGCGCTGGTTGCCGGCGTCGCGGCCCCAGGCCCGCCAGTCGTCCTGCGCGTGGGCCGGCGGCGCAGCGAGGCCCGCCAGTACCAGCAACCAGAGGGAATGCCGCGCGGCGTGATGACGTATCGTCGAGCTGATGGTCATGAGTCGAGGGCTCCTGGCCGGAATTGCGTTACCGCCCCGGGTATCAGGCCGGGCCGGCCGCACGCACGGCTTCGGTCACGTTGTCGGCGTATGCCCGGAAATTGTCCCGGAACAGCGCCGCCAGCTTCGTCGCCGCCTCATCGTAGCTGCCGGGATCGCTCCAGGTCGATTTCGGGACGAGGATGTCACTCGACACGCCGGGACAGGCGGTGACGACCCGCAGCCCGAAGAACGGTTCCCGCTCGGTCGGCGCGGTCGTCAGCACGCCCGCGTGTATGGCGTCCAGGATGGCCCGGGTGTCGGCCAGCTCGATGCGCCGGCCGACGCCGTGCGGCCCGCCGCTCCAGCCGGTATTGACCAGCCAGACGCTCGCCCCGTGCTCGACGATCTTCTCCGACAGGAGCGAGGCGTACTTTCCCGGATGCCAGACGAGAAACGGTCCGCCGAAACAGGGCGAGAACGTCGCTTGCGGCTCGCTGACGCCGACTTCGGTGCCGGCCACCTTTGCCGTATAACCGCTGATGAAATGGTATTCGGCCTGTTCGGGCGTCAAGCGGCTGACCGGCGGCAGCACGCCGAACGCATCGCAGGTGAGGAAGATGACGTGCTTCGGGTGATTGGCCACGCACGGGCGGCGTATGTTCGGAATGAACTCGATGGGATAGGCGCCGCGGGTATTCTCCGTGATGCTGCTGTCGGCGAAGTCGACATGATGGTCGGATGCGTCGTAGACGACGTTCTCCAGCACCGCGCCGAACCGGAGCGCCTCGAAGATCTCCGGCTCGGCCTCCCGGGTCAGATAGATGGCCTTGGCGTAGCAGCCACCCTCGATGTTGAAGATGCCCGTGTCGCTCCAGCAATGCTCGTCGTCCCCGATCAACGCGCGCTTCGGGTCGGCCGAGAGCGTGGTCTTGCCCGTCCCCGAGAGACCGAACAACACCGATGACTCGCCGGTTGCCGGATCCGCGGTCGCCGAGGAGTGCATCGACAGGACGCCGCGTTTCGGCATCAGGTAGTTCATCAGCGTGAAGACCGCCTTCTTCATTTCGCCCGCGTACTGCGTGCCGAGAATCACGACCTCCTGCCGTTCGAGACTCAGGTCCACGGTGGTCTTCGACGTCATCCCGGTCGTGTACCGGTTGGCCGGGAACGCCCCGGCGTTGAGAATGACGCAGTCGGGAGCGCCGAACGCCTGCAGCTCTTCCCGCGTGGGCCGGATCAGCATGTTGTGCATGAACAGCGCGTGATACGGGCGGGCGCAGATGACGCGCACCTTCAGCCGATACGCCGGATCCCAGCCGGCGAAAGCATCCACGCAGTAGAGTACCGGCCGGCTGTTGAGGTAATCGAGCGCGCGCTCGCGATTCACGCAGAAGGTCAGATCGTCGAGGCCGATATTGACATTGCCCCACCAGACGTCGCCGGACGATTCAGGATGTCTCACGACACGCTTGTCCTTCGGCGAACGGCCGGTCTTGTCGCCGGAGTACGCGATCAAGGCGCCGGTATCGGACAGGGTCGTCCGCTCGTCGTGCAGAAAGGCTTGTTGATACAGTACCGGGGGGGCGGCATTTCTGTGGACCGTCTCGACATCGAGCCCGTACTCACGGAGATCGAACATCCTCGCTCCTTTCGATTGCGCGTCCTGCTTACCCGTACGCAGTTGCCCGTCATGCTCTACTCGTCACGTCCGGTCAACCGGACCGAACGGAAAGCTGCCCATGCCCCTGAAGGTCCCCCCGCGTGCCGGGTTCGATTCTGCGACGGCATGGCGAAGCTCCTTCAAGGACAGTCCACCAGTTGGCCGTCGAGGCGTTGCGGACGCTCTACGACGCCGGCGCCCCGCAGACGACCAGCCGCCCGCCTGAAACGCCCCGCAGTAGCTCGACCGGCGCCGCATCCCGCTGATCCCGGTGCAACGCGGGCTCCTCCACGACCCGCCGGTCAGTGCGCGAGATGCTGCACGAACCAGTCGACGAGCGCGGTCATCGCGAGATCGGCGTCGGCGCCGCGGAATCCGTGGCCGGCGCCGGGAATGACGATCACCTTCGACTCGACCCCGTGCTCCTGCAGCGCGGCGTACATGTCGTGGCTGTTGCTCACCGGCACCAGGCCGTCGGCGTCGCCGTGGATCAGCAGCGTGGGGGGATCGTCCTGCGACACGTGAACGATGGGAGACACCGAATGGGCGTCGGCGGCGTCGAAGTTCAGCGCCGGGAACCGGGTGTTGGGGTTCTCGCCGGCGATTCCGCGCGCGAGCGGGCGCAGGTCGACCGGCGGATAGTAGGCCACCACCGCCGCCACCCGGTTGCCGGTCCGGAGCACCGCGTCCTCGGCCGACGGGTCCCCCTGGTCCGACGCCAGCCCGAGCATCAGCGACAGGTGCCCGCCGGCGCTCCCGCCCCAGACGCCGAGGCGGTTCGGGTCGATGCCCAGCCGCCGCGCGTTGAGCCTGACGTAGCGAACCGCGCGCCGCACGTCGGGGACGATCTCGGGCAGGATGAACTTGGGGCTGCTGCCGTGGCGGACCGCGAGCACCGTGAACCCGGCGTCGAGCAGCGCCTGGTACCGCCGTTGCGACGCCGCGTGCGGCCGCCACGCCGAGCGCCAGCCGCCGCTGACCATGTTCAGCACCGCCGCCCCGTTGGCGTTGGCCGGCGTGAACACGTCGAACGTCAACGCCATGCCGTACTTGTGGCCGTACACGACGTCCGGCGTGACGGTGACGTCCTGGGCGGACGACGCGCCCGCCGCGAGCAGGACGAAGGCGGCAACGACGGCTCGTAGTATCGACATGCGGCTCTCCCTGGAAGGCGTGGGGCTCTCCCCTGCAATCTGATGCCACCATTCTAGCCCGCCCGCCGCGCGCGGCCGTCACGCACGGCCATCGCGCGAGGAGCTCGCGGTCCAACCCGTGCGCGCCTACCGCATCCACGGCGTGCGGTCGGGTGGTGCGACGATACCGACGCGGGAGCGAGCCGGCGATCGGCCGGACCCGTCGGGCTCGCTCGAGTGTCCACGGCCGCCGGTGATCGTCAGGCCCGGCCCGCCCTTCCCCGAAACGTCCCATCGCTCCGCGCGAACGGCCGCCGCCGGCCTCGTGCGGCTTCCGCCGACCCCGCCGAGCGGGAATTCGTGCGATCATGGGCGGGTCTGTTTCCGCGCCCATCTCCTGCGAGGCTCTGGGCGTCAACGGGTGAAACACGGCCGGCTTCGTACGCCGCACCGCCGGCGTTGGCAGCCGGTCACAGGAGCTCGACGATGATTCGCACTACCGTCGCTTGCGTCGCCGCGGGGTGGCTGCTCGCGGGAAACCCGGTCGCCGCCCAGGAGGTGCACCGGTCCGCCCATCACGATTTCCGCACCGTCACCGTGGCCGACGGTCTCGACGTCCCCTGGTCCATCGCGTGGCTGCCCGACGGCGACATGCTCGTCACCGAACGCCCGGGACGCCTGCGCATCGTGCGCGACGGAACCCTGCTGCCCGACCCGGTGCCGGGGGTGCCGGAGGTGGTCGCGCGGGGGCAGGGCGGCCTGTTCGAGGTGCTCCCGCACCCCGACTTCGCGGCCAACCGCCTGCTGTATCTCAGCTACGCGCGGCCGACGGCGGAAGGCTCGACGACCGCGGTGATCAGGGGCCGGTTCGAGGACGATCGGCTCACCGGCGTCGAGGACGTCTTCGTGGCGCAGTCACGAGGCGGCGGACACTACGGGGGACGGCTCGCCTGGGACCGCGAGGGCTACCTCTTCGCCTCGGTGGGCGACCGGATGGCGAGGACGCGGGGCGACCTGACGGCCCACCCCGCGCAGGACCCGTCGAACCATCACGGGGTCACCATCCGCCTCCACGACGACGGCCGCGTGCCCGGCGACAACCCGTTCGTCGGCCGGGACGGGGCCCTGCCCGAGATCTGGAGCTACGGACACCGGAACCCGCAGGGGCTGCTCGTGCACCCGGACACCGGCGACCTGTGGGCCCACGAGCACGGGCCGCAGGGCGGCGACGAGCTCAACCTGATTCGACCCACCCTGAACTACGGCTGGCCGGTGATCGGCTACGGCGTCAACTACGGCAGCGGGACGGCCATCCACTCGGGCACGCGCGGCGAGGGCATGGAGTCGCCGGCGCACTTCTGGGTCCCCTCCATCGCCACCTCCGGCCTGATGGTCTACACCGGCGACCGGTTCCCGGCCTGGCGGGGCAGCTTCTTCGCGGGCGGGATGGCGGGACAACAGCTCGCGCGCCTCACGCCGAGCGTCGACCGGCCGGGGCGGATCGAGCAGGAGGAAACGCTTGCCTACGGCATCGGCCGGGTGCGGGACGTCCGGCAGGGCCCGGACGGCTACATCTACCTGGCAGTGGAGCACCGCGGCCGACCGAGCCAGGTCGTGCGGCTCGAGCCGGTGGAGCGCCGGTAGCGGCGGGGAACCTCGAACACGGCAGGCCGCGCGAACGGACGCACGACACCTCGCGCACAGCAAGGAGTCCGGCGGTCCGCCGAAGCGCGCGATCGCGGACGAGGGCACGAAACGCAGACGGGGCGGTCCCGAGGCGGTCTATCCGAGCTTGCCGAGGCGCGGCGACGGGAACCCTGAGCCTGTCCGGCGGGTCCGGGCGCCGGGCGGCCACGGACTTCAAGGGTTCCGAGCGATCCGCGGCCGGCGGATCGAAGTACTTCCGCTGCCGGGCGAGGTCGCGGTCGAGGAGCTGAAGTTCCTACCGATCCGGGATCGGCGGGCCGAAGTACTTGTCCACTATCCACCGCGGCTGCCAGCGGTCCGGCTGCCGTTCGAGGCCGGTCAGGTCGCGCCGAAGCGGCGACGGATCGGCGGTAGCGAGCGGCGCGCTGTCGCCCATCGCCGCTCTCCAGCCCTCGAGCAGCGCCTCGAGCCGGGCGAGGGTCGGCCCGTGCGCGGGGTCGGCCGCGAGGTTGCGCAGCTCGTCCGGGTCCTCGGCGAGGTCGAACAACTGCCGGTGGTCGACCTTCGGATAGACGATCAGCTTGTACCGCTCGTCGCGCACCGCGCGCATCAGGTCCTGGTACGGCAGGAACACGCTCCGGCGCCAGGCCGCATCGCTGTCGCCCGACCACAGCGCCGCGAGGTCGCGGCCGTCGATGCCTGGCGGGGTCTCGGCCGCGCCGAGGCCGAGCAGGGTCGGGAACAGGTCGAAGAGATAGGTGAAGGCGTCGGTCGAGCCGTGCGGGATGCCCGGCCCGCGCACGATCAACGGGCAGCGCATCGAGTGCTCGTACAGGTTCTGCTTGCCGAGCAGTCCGTGGCTGCCCATGCCCAGCCCGTGGTCGGCCGCGTAGACCACCACCGTGTTCCCGGCCTGGCCGTTCTCCTCGAGCGCGGCGAGAATGCGTCCCACCTGCTCGTCCAGGTGGGTGACGAGGCCGTAGTACTCGGCCAGTTGATCGCGGATCACCTCGGGCGTCCGGGGCCACGCCGCGAGGTTCTCGTCGCGAAGGACCAGCACGCCGTGGTCGAACGGGTGCTGAGGCATGTAGTTCGCCGGCAGGGGCAGGTCGCGGCGGTAGTACCGCTCGCGGTACTCGGGCGGCGGCTGGCGCGGGTCGTGGGGCGCCATGAACGGGACGTAAGCGAAGAACGGCCGATCCGCCCCTTCGCCCTCCGCCAGGGCCGCCTGCTCGTCCAGAAAGGCGATGGTCGCGTCGGCGAACAGCTCGCTGGAGAACGCCTCCCCCACCCGTCGGCGCACCAGCTCGCCGTCCTCGATGTCCTGCACTTCCACCTGCGTGTGGTCGGCCATGCCCCCCAGATACACCGCCGTGCCGCGATCGAAGCTCCGCAGCAGCGCCTCCTCGCCGTTGTGCCACTTGCCGGTGATGAAGGTGCGGTAGCCCGCCGCCTCGAGCTGGCGCGGCAGCGTCGGGACGCCCCGCATGTCGTTCGGCGAGCGCATCCAGCTCCGGCCGGTCAGCACCATCGCCCGGCTCGGCACGCACACCGCGCCGCTGTTCGACCCGAACACGTAGTTGCGCCGGAAGCTGAAGCCCTCGTCGGCCAGCCGGTCGAGGTTCGGCGTGTCGATCAGCTCGTTGCCCCAGGCGCCGATGGTGTCGGCCCGCTGATCGTCCGCGAACAGGAACAGGATGTTCGGGCGGTCCGCCGGCGCCTGGGTGGCGGGCTGGGCCGCCAGAGGAAGGGCTCCGAGGAGCAGAACCAGGACCGCGGCCGCCATGACGGTCCACGGTCGGGGCGAATCACTGAGCGGTTCGAAAGTGGCTCTCATCGATCGTCTCTCAGCAACCGGTCCACGGACGGAGTCTCCCAAGGTCGTGTCTTCGAGGAAGGTCGGGTAGCGCGGTTCCGGTCGCTGCCGCGACGCTCCGGTACTCCCCCGATGGCTCGGGCTTGCAGGCACTCAGGACTCGTCCACAAGGCGGTGGTCGATACAGGTTCGCCAACCGCACCCAGGCGCAGGCGGTCTTCTGCGGGTCCAGCGCTTGGCACGTGACCATCCATGGTCGGGTCGCCACGCGGTCCCCAGACGGCCTTCACAGCGGCGGCGTCCGCTCGTGCCAGTCCGTCGCCTGCTCGTAGGCGTGCGCGAGCGCGAGCACGTCGACCTCGCCGAGGGCGCGGCCGCAGAGCTGCAGCCCGATGGGCAGGCCCTCGCGGCTGAAGCCGCACGGGACGGTGATGGCGGGGGTGCCGTAGCCGTTGAAGGGCGCCGTGTTCCGAATCAGGGTCGCGGTCGCCTCGAGCGGCGACGCCATCGCCGCCTCGATGCTGACGGGAAGCTCGACCAGCGTGGGTGTGACGAGGACGTCGACGTCGTCGAACACCGCGGCGACCGCCTTCCTCACCAGCGCGAGCTGGTAGCGCGCCTCGGCGTAGTCGGCCGCGGACATCTCCGCGCCCCCCTCGATGCGCGCCAGCGTGCTCTCGGCGTACAGGCCGCGATGCTCCTCGAGGAGGTCTGCGTGATAGGCGTACGCCTCGACCCCCACCGTGCGCGCCGCCGGCAGCGGCGGCAGCTCCACGTCCCGCGTGTCCGCCGTGAGGTCGCCGAGGACGCCGAGCGCGCGCTCGACGGCGGCCAGCACCTGCGGGTCGACGTCCTCGTAGAACGCGCGCGGCACGCCGAGGCGCATCGCCGACGTCCGCCGCCGGAGCGCGCCCGCGTAGTCGGGAATGTCGGCCTCGATGCTGGCGATGCCCCGCGGGTCGTAGCCGGCCATCGGCTGCAGCATGAGCGCGGCGTCGGCGACCGACCGGCACATCGGGCCGACGTGGTCGAGCGAGACGCTGAGGGGGACGATGCCGCGGATGCTCGCGAGCCCGTAGGTCGGCTTGAGGCCGGCGATGCCGCAGTGCGCGGCGGGGATGCGGACCGATCCCCCGGTGTCGGTGCCGAGGGCGCCGGCGCACAGCCGCGCCGCGACCGCCGCCCCGGAGCCGCCGGACGACCCGCCGGGGATGCGGTCGGTGTCCCACGGGTTGCGCACGGGGCCGGTGTGGGTGAACGCCGACGTGCCGCCGTAGGCGAACTCGTGCATGTTGAGCTTGCCCAGCACGATCGCGCCCGCCGCCTCGAGCCGCGTCACCACCTCGGCGTCCTCGTCCGGAACGCGGTCCGCGTACACCGCGCTCGCCGCCGTCGTCAGCACTCCCGCGGTGTCGATGTTGTCCTTCAGCGCAATCGGAATGCCGTGCAGCGGGCCGCGCCACCGGCCGGCCGCCAGCTCCCCCTCGAGCGCCCGCGCGCGCTCGACGGCGCGCTCCTCGGTCACCGTCACGAACGCGTTGAGCCGGTCGTCCAGGCGCCGGATGCGCGCGAGGTAGGCCTCGACGAGCTCCAGCGGCGAGAGGTCGCGCCGGCGAACGAGGCGCTGCGCCTCGGCGATGGTCAGGTCGGTCGGGTCAGTGGCCTGCGCGAACGCGGGGCGGGTCGCGAGGCAGGCGGCCGCAGTTGCGCTCGCCGTGAGGAAGTCGCGTCGGGTGAAGGCTCTTGCCATGTCATGTCCTGCGAAAAAGCGGCCGCGGGTTGCCGATTGCGAGTTGCGACAGCATACCGCCGGACGGCGTCGCGGGTCGACCGCGATCTCGCCAACCGGAATGCAGCGATTATGCAGTGCGTTGTGCGACCATACGGAGATGGCGACGAAGCTGGCGATCAGCCCCGACCTGCTGGAGCGCGTCCTGAAGCTCAGCGGCAAGAGAACCAAGACCGCTGCTGTGACCTTGGCGCTTCAGGAGTTCATTGCACGGCGGGAACAAGGCCGGTTGCTCGAGCTGTTCGACTCGCTCGATTGGGACCCGACATTCGACTACAAGGCAGAGCGCTCACGCGGATGAGCCTGTTCGTCGCCGTCCATCAAGGCAGCGGGACCCCCGGGACGATGCCGTGCAGGATCTCGGTCACCGGCAGGCACAGGATGCCGTCGATCAGCAGGCGTTCGTCGCCGAGGTAGGCCAGCCGGGCCTGCGCCTCCGGGTAGTCCTGCGCGAAGCTCTTCAACGACCTGAGGTCCGCCGGCCGGATGCGCGCGGCGTGCTTGACCTCGAGGGCCCAGAACACGTCGCGGCCGTAGAGCACGAAGTCGACCTCGCTGCCGGCCCGCGTCCGCCAGAACGCGAGGGTGGCGGCGGCCCCGGAGTAGTCGATCCACGCCCGCAAGTGCTGCGCGACCAGTCCCTCGAGCGCCGCGCCGCGGGCTTCCTCCGGCCGATCCAGCGGCCCCGCCGGGCGTAGCGACCGGAACACGCCGGCGTCGGCGAAGAAGAACTTGGGATGCGTCGTGACCTGCCGGCGCGCGCGGCGCGCGAAGACCGGGAGCCGGAACGCGAGCAGGAGGTCTTCCAGGATCTCGATGAACCCCTCCACCGTCTTGCGGCGCACCTCGCACTCCCGCGCCACGTCGCTCGTGTTGAGCACGGCCGCCTGCGAGAAGCTGACGGCCTCGAGAAACCGGTGGAAGGCGCCCAGGTCGCGCACCAGCCCCTCGGTCTGGACCTCCTGCTGGACGTACAGCCCCGCGTAGGCGCTCAACGTATCGGCGGGATCGTCGGCGTCCCAGACCAACGGCAGCAGTCCATGGTCGAGGGCCGCCCCCAGATCGAAGCCCGCGCCGAGCTCGGCCGCCATGAACGGGTGCATCCGCCGCACGACCGCGCGGCCGGCGAGGAGATCGACGCCGGCGCGCTTGAGCTTCCGCGCGCTCGATCCGGTCAGCACGAAGCGGGGGCTGCCGGGCTCCTCCATGAGCTGGTGGACGACGGTGAGCAGCTCGGGAACCCGCTGCACTTCATCGATCACGATGTCGGCCACGCCGGGCGCCGCCGCCAGCTCACGCAGCCGCTCCGGCCGGGCCGCGTACTGCCGCTGCTGCGCCGGCGCCAACAGATCGACCCGGACGGCCTGCGGGAACGCGGCCTCCAGCCAAGTGCTCTTGCCGGTTCCACGCGGGCCGAACAGGAAGAAGTGCCCCGAAGGTGGGCGAAAAAATGTCCTTTCTATCGCCACAATGAGAGCAATTATGGCATCTCTGGGCGGCGAAATACCCGAAGAAGCTGGTGCCGAGGCCCTGAACGAGCGGCTGTGGGCGCCCGGGAAGCTGCCAACCAGCCGGGGAAGCCGCATGAACACCGCGTGCCGGGCAGCCTACCTCCGGACGACTGGCTGCCGTCCCGTGAGGCACAGACCTCCCCCGTTCACCGCCGCCGCGATCCCCATCGCCACCCCGCAACCAGCAGTACGGCTACGGCCAGCACGATTCCCGCGCCGACGACGAGGGTCCGCCAGCTCACGGCCTGTTGCGGCTCGTCGACGGGGGCAGGCGGCTCGTCCTCCGCCGCGGCCGCTTCGACCGCGACGTTCTCCGTGACGGCGGGCGGCGAGCGGCGGTCCCCGATGGCATAGAGATGGCCGGTGGTGCGGATGAACAACTGTCCCTCGGACACCGCGGGCGAGCTGAGGACGTAGTCGTCGAAGTCGTTCTCCGCCAGCACCTCGAACTCGGGCCCGGCCCGCAGGACGGTGGTCATGCCGTTCTCGTTGGTGACGTAGATCCTGCCGTCGGCCAGCACCGGCGACGCGCTGTAGGTGCCCCGGCGAATGCGCTCGGGCCCGTAGACCGGCGCCCCGGTCTTGGCGTCGGTCACGTAGACGATGCCGCGGTCGTTGACCACGTAGAAGTAATCGCCGTCGGTGACCGGCGTCGGCACGTCCGGCCCGTCGTCCGACGACCAGACGACGTGCGTGTCCAGCACGTCGCCCCGCCCGCCGGGCCGCAGCGCCAGCAGCGGCCGGACGCTGGTCGGGGCGTAGATCACCCCGTCGTGCACGAGCGGCGAGGCCACGATGCGGTAGTCGCGCTGCCGCGTGGGGTTCAGTCCGTCGGCCCGCCACAGCTCCTGCCCGGTCTCGGGGTCGTGCCCCGTCACCGCGTCCCCGCCCGTGATCACGATCTCCGTCGTCCCGTCGTACTCGAGCAGCGCCGGCGTCGAGTACGAGTCCGGAGACTCCCGCACGGCCAGCGTCGGCCGCTCGACCCGCCAGACCGTCTCGCCGCTGAGCGCATCGATGCGCAGGACGTAGGACGGGTCGTCGGTCCGCATCCCGTGCAGCACCTGCACGAAGAGGGCTCCGCCGTGCAGCAGCGGCGACGAGGCGTAGCCCCAGTTCAACCCGAACGGGCCGTAGGAAGCCGGGATGTCGCGCATCCACAGCTCGTTGCCGTCGACATCGAAGGCCTTGAGGATGCCCGTGCCCGTCATCACCCAGACGTGCTCGCCGTCGGTCACGGGGGACGGGGACGACATGTTCTGCTTGCGGAGGCGGCGGTTGCCGGCGCTGAGATGACGCTGCCAGATCGGCTCGCCGGTGTCCCGGTCGAGGCACCACAGCTCGATGTCGTCGTCGTCGACCGCGACGTTCAGGAAGATCAGATCGCCCCAGACGATGGGGGTCGATCCCGACCAGGCGGGCATCGGGAGCTTCCAGGCGATGTTCCGCTCGGTGTCCCACTCCACCGGCAGGCCGGTCTCGGTGCTGACGCCGTCCCCGGTCGGCCCGCGCCATGCCGGCCAGTTCTCGGCCGCGGCGACGCCGCCGGCCGAGGTCACGGTCATCAGCAGCGCCACGGCCGAACCGGCGACGATCGGTTGCGCACGCATGATCTCCTCCCGCGGGTATCCTCCCGGCCTTTCGCGACGCCTCCGGTTCTACAGCATACCGTTTCGACCCGTTCCGCCGGCCCGCTGTTCCCGACGCTCCGCGGGCCGCAGCTCACCGACGCCGGCGATGGAGGTTCGGGCCTGCGGGCAGGGGGAGGTCAGGCCCTGGCCCACCGGCAGGCGCGGAGGGACATCGGGGGGGTGGGCCGGTGATGCGCTCGACGGCGTCGCTGGCGTATGGCGATCTCGCCGGCGGCGTTCGCGAACCTCACATGCCCCAGACAGTGACCGGCGCGCCGCTTGCGGCCGGCTCGCGGCGGAAGATCTTCTCCGCCCAGGTCCTTTCCTGCGAGCGGTCGAAGACGATGAGGTGGCCCGACTCGGCGCCGCAGCAATCCATGTAGCCCCGCGTCTGCTCGACGCCCTGGCGGATGGTGCGCTCCAGCCCGTTGCCGCGCACCTTGCATTCGACGACGAACCGCCGGGTGCGATTCCCCTGCGGCCACAGGATCAGCAGGTCGACGCGTCCGCGGCCCAGGGCGTACTCGCGCTCGATGCGGCCGCCGCCGTTCACCACCTTCTGCAGATAGGCCTGCAGCAGAAGCTGCGGGCCGGCCTCCCGATAGCGGTCGAAACGCTGCGTCCAGTGCTCCGAGTGCTCACGGAAGAACTGCTGGAACGCCGCCAGCAACCCGTCCACGTCCAGGTCCCCGCCCGAGCCCACGTACCACGCCGTCTCCGCCTCGATGTCGTCCTGGGTCACGAAGGTCAGCTCGCGTGGAATCACCTCCGCGTAGATGGGGTTGGCGATGCGCTTCGCGTCGCTCTGCGCCAACAGGCCCAGGTCGCGCGCGTATTCCACGTCGCGGCCGCGCTCGGCGTAGCTGTCCCGACTCGCGGCGCCCGTCAGCATCGGCGCCACCACCCGCCGCACCCGCTCCTCGGGCAGCCTGTCGGCCAGATCGTCGAGGTGGGTGGCGCGGGCCAGGATCACCCGTTCCTGGGCGTCGACGATGTCGTCCAACGCGATCGCGCGGCCCCGGTCTCGGACCGCGCCGCTCCCGAAGCAGGCCTCGCGGCACAGCGCGTTCACCAGCCACGGCTGCCCCGCCGTCCGCCTCCAGACGGCCGCCAGCGCGTCGCCGGTGAACGCCTGCCCGGTCTCCTCGGTGTGCTGCGCGAGCAGCGCCCGCGTCTCCGCTTCTGTGAAGTCGCCCAGGCGGAGCGAGGCGGACTTGACGTTGAACGCGCTGCCGCCGAGCACCGCCGCGTTCTCCGCCGAGGAATGAATGCGGTAGTCCCGAACGTCCCGCACCCCGCACAGGATCACGCTGTGCGGAAAACGCCCGGGCCGGTCCGGGTAGCCGGCGCGCAACTGACGCAGCACGGACAGCAGCGTGTCCCCGACCAGCGCGTCGATCTCGTCGATCAGGAGCACCAGCGGCCGCGGATCGGCCATGCACCAACGAAAGAGGGCCTGACGCAGCGCCTGGCCCGGCCCGACGCGCTCCAGCACGCCGGGCCAGATGCCCTCCAGCGACTCGTCGCCCAGCGTCGCGCCCGCCTGCAGCGCCAGCTCCGCCAGCACCGCGCGCATGCCCTCGGCCACGTTCTCGCGGAGCGCCTGGACGGCCTCGACGCTCACGTACACGCAACGGTAGTCGCCCGCGGCGTTCAGCAGGTCCCGCAACGCGAGCAGCGCCGACGTCTTGCCCGTCTGCCGCGGCGCATGGAGCACGAAGTACGTCTTGTCCCGCACCAGATCGAGCACGTCGTCCAGGTTCACCCGGTCGAGCGGCGGGATGTGGTAGTGGTCCGCCGCGACGACGGGACCCGCGATGTTGAACTTCCGCATCGTCGCCATTCCTGCCGGGCAAGTCCCCGGAAGCTACCAGAAGATGTTACAGAGCCCGTCTGCCCCTGCAGCAGATCCGACGGCCTCGCTCCCAACTCTGCAACCACGCCAAGGCGATCAAAATGGGCGGACACCACCGCCGCGCGGGCCTCCTCCCCTTTATGTGCAACGTGGATGATCTGCGCACACTCGGACGTCCCATAGCAATCCAGAGCCGTACTTGAGGTGGATCGTAAGAAAGATCTCAGTTTTCTCGTTGGCAGCATATTCTTCGAGATGGCGGAAGAGCCGTCGCAACAGGGCCGGATGGAGGTTGTTTTCGAGTTCTTCGAACGCAAATGCGGAATTGAGATCTCTCTTTCTCTTCAAACCATGGTCCGGCCGTTATCCGTCCACCACGACTTCGCCTACCGTCTGCCCGCCGCCTCGGCCTCCTGCCGGCGGTTGCCGGCGTGAAACCGGTACGTCCCCGGGCGCATCGAAGGCGACGTACTCGACCCTCGCCTCACGGCACGACCGTGACCTCGCCCAGCGCCCAGGGGTGGTCGGCGGAGTGGAACCGGTACGTCCCGGGCGACTCGAAGGCGACGTACTCGAACAGCCCCGGCTCGATGACGCCGGTGGTCCAGCTTCCGTCCAGGGCCTCGATGGTGCGCGGCGTGCGGCCGTTGTTGACGAACCGCACCCGCGTGCCGGCCCTCACGCGGATCCGCTGCGGGTTGAACGCATGCTCGTCGAGGGCGCTCCGATTGCCGCCCAGCGACCAGGACGGGTTCTCGCGCAGGGTGCCGGTCTGGATCTCGTCGGTCTCGACCGGCGCCGGGCCCGTCCACCGGACGAGGTCGGGCGGGTCGGCCACCGGCTCGTCGCGCGGGGCCAGCTCGCCGTCGAGGGCGAACGCCCAGAGCTCGCTGCCCATCGGCAGGGCCACGTACTGCCGCCCGTCGACAGCGTAGGTGGACACCGGCCCGGGCCGCATCCGCAGCCCGGCCGGGGCGGCCTGGAACGCCCACAGCCGCTCGCCGGTGGCGGCGTCGTAGGCGTCGAGCTGGCCGTCGGCCGAGCCCCAGAACACCAGCCCGCCGGCCGTCGACATGGGGCCGCTGGTGGCCAGCCGCCCGCCCACGAGGTCCTGCTTCCAGGTCACGGTGTTGGTGCGCGGGTCGACGGCGGCCAGCACCCCGGCCGACTCGGGGAGGCCGAGCCGCAGGTAGCCGGCGGGGCGGTTGTCGGAGATCCACGGGTCCTCGAAGCGCTTGGCGAACCCCACGTGACTCCGGCCCTGCGCGTAGATCAGGCCGGTCTGGGGGCTGAACGACATCGGCGTCACCCGCACCATCGGAATCGGCGAGCCGAGCGCCACCACGTGCGGCTGGTCGACGGTGGGCGGCGTGAAGAAGCTGCAGCTCAGCTCGAACGGCGGCGGCACCCGATCGCGCCAGTACGAGCAGTCGGGAATGATGCGCTCGGCCCCCACCGGGAACGGCTGGGTGTCGGCGGTGAGCTGGCCCGGGTCCTGCGGCACCGGCCGCTGCTCGATGGGGATCAGCGGCTCGCCGGTCTCCCGGTCGAACAGGAACAGGTAGCCGTCGGCCCGGATGGCGGCCACGCCCTTCCGCATCCGGCCGTCCATCTCCACGTCGTAGAGCAGCATCGGGGTGGCGATGTCGGCGTCCCAGATGTCGTGCCGCACCACCTGGAAGTGCCAGCGGCGCTCGCCGGTCTCCATGTCGAGGGCGAGCATCGAGGCCGCGAAGAGGTTGTCGCCGGCCCGGATCTCGCCGCCGAACATCGGCACCGGGTTGCCGGTCGCGAAGTAGACGAGCCCCAGCTCCGGATCGACCGTCCCCACCAGCCACACGCCGCCGCCCCCGACCTCCCAGATGTCGGAGTCCTGCGGCCACGTGTCGTGGCCGAACTCGCCGGGACGCGGGATGACGAAGAAGGTCCAGGCCACCTCGCCGGTCGCCGCGTCGACCGCCACCACCCGTCCCTGTCCCCCGCTGTCGCCGTTGGCCACGCCCACGAACACCTTGCCGGCGGCATGCATGGGCGCGGTGGTGACCGTCTCGCCCGCCACCGCCGGCACGCTGCCCACCGTCGTCGCCCACACCAGCTCGCCGGTGTCCTGCCGGAGCGCCGCCACCTGCACGCTCCGCAGCCCGACGAACACGAGGTCGTCGCTCAGCCCGACGCCCTGCCACGACGGCGCCATCCGCGACGCGGCGTCCTCGGCCTGCCAGCGCCACCGCGTCTCGCCGGTGGCGCCGTCGACGGCCAGCACGCTGGCGCCGGCGGTGAGGTAGAGCACGCCGTCCTTCACTACGGGGGTCGAGCGCGACGACCCGCCGCCCTCGAGCCGGGTGACCCAGGCGCCGCCCAGCCTGTCGATCGTGTCGGTGGAGATCTGGTCCAGCGTCGAGTAGCGCGAGCTCGTCCAGTCGCCGCCGGCGAGCGGCCAGTCCTCGGCCGCGAAGCGGCTCCCGGGCTCGGGCGGCTGCCCCTGCGCGGTTCCGGCCAGGATCGCGGCTGCGGCAACCAGTGCGGCGACGACTGCACGCTTGAATCTGTCCATGTCGATCCGAACTGTCCTCAAGATCCCCCGGCCTTGTCAAGGCGGCGCTCCCGGCCGCGTGCTAGACAAGAAGGTGCGGATCCTGCGGACAGCCGCGACACCGACGCGCAGCCGGCCGCTTTCGCCAACCGCCCCTGACGCTCGTCTCACCATCCCGGCGCACCCCTCCCGCCCGACAGGGCGGATCTCCGGCGCGGGCCGCGGCACACCGTTCGCGTCGTGAACCCGGCCAACGCCTTGGGAAACCCGTGAGGGTCGCCCACGCGGGCTGGAGGTCCGGAGCGGCTGCGCGGCGATGTCACCGTGACCGGCAAGTCGTCGGTGCGCGTCGCACACGCGAACCGGAGGTCGGGGACGGCTGCGAATCGGCACCCGGAGCACGCCCCCACCCACCATGACAAACCCTCCGGCTGACAACGGCGGCGCCCGATGCGACAATCCGAGCAGCATGCGCTTCTTCAACACCGAGGGCCCGGTCCGCCCGGACGACCACTACCACATCCCGCCCCTCGACCGGGTGAACCTCGACGAGCTGCTCGGTCTCGTCCGCGACAAGCGGTACTTCGTGCTCCATGCGCCGCGACAGACCGGAAAGACATCGGCGCTGCTGGCGCTACGCGACTTGTTGAACGCGGGCGGCGACCACCGGTGTGTGTACATCAACGTGGAGCCCGCCCAGGCGGCGCGGGAGAACGTTGCGGAGGCCATGCGCGTCACCCTCTACCAGTTGGCGTCGGAAGAGCAGGCCACCCTGGGCAGCCGCATCCTCGCCGACATCTGGCGGGACGCGCTGGAGGGGGCGGGACCGCTCGGCGCCCTGCGGGCGTCGCTGGAGCGCTGGTGCATGGCGGAACCGAAGCCGCTGGTGCTCTTAGTCGACGAGATCGACGCGCTGGTGGGCGACACCCTGCTGTCGGTGCTGCGGCAGTTGCGCGCCGGCTATCCGGACCGGCCCGGCCGCTTCCCGCAGAGCGTGCTCCTGTGCGGGGTGCGGGACGTGCGCGACTACCGCATCCACTCCACCGCTCAGAACGCCCTGGTCCTCGGCGGCAGCGCCTTCAACGTCAAGTCGAAGTCGCTACGCCTGGGCGACTTCACCGAGGCCGAGGCGCGGGCCCTGCTCGCCCAGCACACCGAGGAGACCGGGCAGGCGTTCACCGACGGAGCACTGGAGCTGATACTGGCGCGCTCGGCCGGCCAACCGTGGCTGGTGAACGCATTGTGCCGGGAAGCCTGCTTCGAGAGCGGGGCCGGACGCGACCGCTCCCGCGCCATCACCGAGGCCGACATCGTGGACGCCCAGGAACGGCTCATCCTGGCGCGCGTGACCCACCTCGACGATCTGGCCCACAAGCTGCGGGAGGAACGGGTGCGCCGGGTGATCGAGCCGATTCTGACCGGCGCCGCCGTGTCCGCCTGGTCGACCGAGGACGTGGCCTACGTCCACGACCTCGGACTGGTCGCGCTGGAAGACGACGGCACGCCGCGCATCGCCAACCCGATCTACGCCGAGGTGGTGCCGCGGCATCTGAACCACGCGGTGCAGATGGGGCTGCCGCAGCGGACGGCCTGGTACGTCGACGCGGACGGCGGCCTCGACGTCGACGGACTGCTCGAGGCGTTCCAGACGTTCTTCCGCGAGCACTCCGAACACTGGGTGCAGCGCTTCGAGCAGTACCACGAGGCCGGTCCGCAGTTGCTCCTGCAGGCCTACCTGCAACGGATCGTGAACGGCGGGGGCCGCCTCGAGCGGGAGTACGCGCTCGGCCGGGGGCGCGTCGACCTGCTCATCCTCTGGCCCCAGGGCGGGCGCACCCGCAAGTTCGTGGTCGAGTGCAAGGTGCTGCACAAGGATGCCGAACGCACCATCGCGGACGGGCTGGCGCAGACGCGCGGCTACATGGACCGTTGCGGCGCCGAGGCCGGCCACCTCATCGTCTTCGACCGCGCGCCGGACCGGACCTGGGAGGAGAAGCTGTTCCGCCTCGACGGACCAGCCGGCCCTGATGGCGCGCCGATCACTGTCTGGGGGATGTGACGCCGTTACCGATCGACCGCTGTCTCCCCACCGCCCGCGGGTCGTCCTCCTGGTCGTCCTCCCGGCGTGTAGAGGGCCCATCTCGTGCCGTGACGCCCGTTTCGAGTCGGCGTCCCGGACGCGAGCCCCCTTCCCGCCCGCCCTGGACTGTTGTCCGGCGGCGATGGTTGCTTGTGCATATATGGCGGTTTCACTATACTCGAAGCTGTGGCCGCAGAAATACCGAAGCCTGTCGAGTGGGTCGGCTCCAGCAGGGCGAACCTGCTCCAGTTTCCGTCCACCGTGCGGAGCGTGGTCGGCTATGCGCTGTATCAGGCCCAGGTGGGACTCAAACACCGCGCCGCGAAACCCCTCAGGGGCTTGGCCGGCAATATCCTGGAGGTCTCCTCGCGTCACGACGGTGATTCCTTCCGGGTGGTGTATACCGCCCGATTCAGGTCCGCCGTCTACGTCCTGCACGCCTTTCAGAAGAAGGCCAAGCGGGGGATCGCGACGCCGAAGAGGGAGATCGATCTGATCAGACGCAGGTTCGAGGCGGCGCAACAGCACTACAACGAACATTACGGTGAAGGGTAGACCGATGAAGACCGACAAGGAAGAGATAGAACGCAGCAGCGGCAACGTGTTCACGGACCTGGGGCTCCCGGACGCCGAAACGCACCTGCTCAAGGCGGAGCTGGTCACCCGCATCGACAGGATCATTCGCCAGCGCGGCCTCAAGCAGGTCGACGCGGCCAAGCTGCTGGGGCTGTCGCAACCCGATGTGTCGCGCCTGCTGCGGGGCAACTTCCAGGAGTACTCCATGGAACGCCTCCTGCGTCTGCTGACGGCACTGGGGCGCGACGTGAACATCGTCATCCGAAAGCCCCGTTCGGAACGACCGGGGAGACTCCGTATCGGCGCCTGAGATGCCTGAGATGGGGTTGCCGCAAAGGACGGCCTGGTATATCGACGCGGACGGCGGACTCGACGTCGACCGATTGATCGCCGCCTTCCAGACGTTCTTCCGCGAGCACTCCGAGCACTGGGTGCAGCGCTTCGAGCAGTACCACGAGGCGGTCCGCAGTTGCACCTGCAGGCGCACCTGCAACGGATCGTGAACGGCGGGGGCCGCCTCGAGCGGGAGTACGCGCTCGGCCGGGGGCGCGTCGACCTGCTCATCCTATTGCCCAGGGCGGGCGCACCCGCAAGTTCGTGGTCGAGTGCAAGGTGCTGCACAAGGATGCCGAGCGCACCATCGCAGACGGGCTGTCGCAGACGCGCGGCTACATGGACCGTTGCGGCGCCGAGGCGGGCCACCTGATCGTCTTCGACCGCGCGCCGGACCGGACGTGGGAGGAGAAGCTGTTCCGCCGCGAGGCCCCGGCCGGCCCTGATGGCGCGCCTGTCACCGTCTGGGGGATGTGACGCCGCTCTCGCGAGAATCCCCCGCCGCCGAACGACACCCTCTCCTCCCGGGTACGCACATCCCCTCTCCGCTCGACAAACGAGTGTTGCTGAGAAGCCCGCGGCCCCACTATTGGTTGGCCTTTGGATCGAACGTAGCGATGTACTGTATGAACTCGTCACGCGCTGCAGATTTGACTTGGAAGACAGCGAGCCCACACCGGAGTGTTCTCCACAGAGACTTCATGGAACGCGGCTCCTGCAAACACACCGATGACCACACGACTGACCGCCGATTCAGGTACGGGCAGTCATCGTTCTCCCCATCAGAGCGGAGAGATCCGGTCACACGACCGTAGCGCAAGCTACTCGCTCTGGTTGTTGGTGTGATTACATAGTCGCCCTCCCGAATGCGGAAGACAAATGTGTAGAGTTGGCCAACCTGGCTGGCAACTTCAGCTGGCGTCCTTCCCGGACACTCCAACTCGTAGCGACGCCTGATTTCTGCGCGATCGGGGGCGCCCACGGCCTCCACCCTGGTGTCTGTGGCAACGAACCCGCCACCGACAAAATGCCCGACGTACTTGCCGCTGTTGGCACGGACCACCCAGACGTTCTTGGTTGGCTTCATCATGACTGTCCTGGTCGTTCGTCGAACCACCATCCACTCGCGCGGGGGGATGAGGATGCGACAGCGCTCGTTCGGAAGTGGCCATTTCAGCCGCCGAGTCTGTAGCTGTTGCGCATCCATGCCCGCCAGTCGTCGAACAGCTCGCAAGGACTCTCGCCCGGCGGTTGCTCATCGGTAGTGGCTTCGGTGAGCGTGCCGCGCCGACTCTGGAGAATGCGCACGTGGCTGTCCTCGCCGAAGCGGGCCGCAAAATAGCGGAGCAGCAGAGCGCCTGCCCAGTACCGTTCCGAAACGACCAACCGCTCGTCGCCGCTGGCACTGCGCCCGCAAGCGACCGAATCGTCCCGCCAGACGCGCTCGGCGGCCCGTTGCCAGAGCGTGCCCGCCGCCTCGAGGCCCTCGTACTGCTCGAGGCCCTGTACGAACCAGCCGGCCCATTTCGTGTAGCCCGGGTAATGATGAATGAACGCTGTCGACAACTCGTGTACGAGGACCGTGCGCTGATACGCCAGGTCCGTAAACGGCAGACCGAGGCCGGTACAGCAAGCCCCGCGCATCGCGGGCGCGGAGCGCGCCATCGGATAGATGGCAAGATGCCGCGGACCGCCGTAAGCCAGGGCCGTACCCGGCTGGATCGTGATCCCGTGAACGGTGCCCGGCTCAGGGAAGAGGTATAGATCCACCGGAGTCGTGGTCGGGCGGAAGCGCTGGCTCAGGCGGGTGGCCGCAGGACCGAGGACACCACGCACGAACTCGGCGTCGTCGGCGTAACCTTCGACGTGACAGACGGCATAGCCGTTGCCGGCGACCTTGAGGGGGCAATCGAGGATGGAGCCTCCGACCGGACCTCCCGTGCCGCCGTCCACCTTGCGCGTCGGGCCCGCGGCGACGGAGTGGGAGCCGAGGTTGAGGACGGCATCGACGCCCGTCAGGCTACGGATGCTGCCGCCATTGAGCGTGAGGGCGTCAGCGGCAATGCCGAGGCCATCGGTATCGAGATCATCCGCCTGGACGGCGTACCTGAACGATCGGAAGTCCATCGGCGACGAGTCCTGGTACGTGGTGGCCTGCCGTACTGCGTTGCCAATGGTCAAGGCCAAGCGAGGTCGGCCGGTGATGCGGACCTGCTCGCTGAAGCGAAGTCCTACGGAGATATCCTCTCCGCCGCGGTACGTGTCCCCCTCGACCGGGGAGTTGTTGAAGACGATGGCAGCAATGGTCGGCCGAGGGACCGAAGTATCCGTGGTGCCCGGCCAGTTCGCCAGAATCGCATCCAGGCAGGCGCGAAGCTCGTTGATGTGCTGGGCCTTGATCGGTGTCTGGCCGCTCACGATGGGATTGTCCGTCCAGGCGCATGTTGGGGGCTGCGCATGAACCGGAGGAGCCCAGAGCCCGAAAACGACGGAGATCGCGACGGAGGTACCCATGCAAGACGCGACCCATCCGCTGCTCCACACTCGCATAAGCACGGATTCGATGCGGGGCGACCGCGGTCTGGTGGCCCGGCGCCCAGCCGTATCGGTAGCCTGGACTCCCATCGAACGCCAGCGCCGGCCGGCGTAGCGGTACATAACAAGGCGCAGGCGAGCCTTGTGCTCCATGCAAACACCCCTATCGCGGTTCCGCCTCAGTTGTACGCTTGCGCCGCGTCTTGGCGGCTCGATGTGGGCTGACCGCGCTGTGCTCACGGCCTGCTCTCCGGAATCGTGGTCTTCCCGTCAGCGCCCCTCGTAGATGTGATTCACGATGGCGGTCACGCTGAACGTGCCCTCCAGCGGCGCCGCGTAGTCGGCGAACCGCGCCGGCTTGGCGTAGGCGGCGATCGCCTCGTCGGGGCCGAGCCCCGCGTCGATGCTCCGCCGGGTCTGCTCGACCAGGTCCAGGTAGAACGCCCGGTACTCCACGAGGTCGCTCCACGCGAGCAGGGTGTCCCAGTGGCCGGTGATGATGGTGTCGACGTCGGGGACGGTGTTGACGACGCGGGTCAGGGTGCGGCCGAACTCGATGGCGCTGCCGCCGTTGCCGTTCGCGGCGTCGATGAACGGGAGCAGCTTGCCGAGGAACATGTCGCCGGTGTGCATGGTGCGCGCCGCCTTGAAGACGACGAAGGTGTCGCCGTCGGTGTGGCCGCGGCCGAAGTAGTAGAGGTCGATCTGGTCGGGGCCGCCGGCGAACAGCGTCAGCCGGTCGGAGAAGGTGGTCGACGGCAGGTACTTCGCGTTCTCGCCCTGGAAGTCGTCGCAGTTCGTGGGTATCGGTTGGCAGTCGGTGCGCGCCCAGTGGCGGCGGATGTTCTCGTGGGCCACGAAGTGGACGGTGTCGGGGAACTCGGTGTTCGACCCGCTGTGGTCGAAGTGGACGTGGGTGTTGATGATGGTGGTCACCGGCTTGTCGGTGAGCCGCCGCACGTGCCCGAGGATGTCCGCCCCGTAGCCCTCGTTCTTGGTGTCCACCAGCACCACGCCGTGCTCGGCGATGAGGACGGCGGTGTTGCCGCCGGTCGTCGACCCCGACCCGAGCATGTGCAGCTCGTCGGTGATGCGGTGCACCTCGATCGGCGGGTTGCCCTCCTGCAGCGCCTCGACGCCGGCGGTCCAGGCGACCAGCCCGAGCGCGAGGGCGGTGATCGGCAGTAGTGCCAGACGTCGCATGTCGTTTACCTCTCAGCAGGCATCGAGCCCGTGTCATCGCTGGTGGTCACCGGCGGTACTCCTGGCGGTACTTCCGTCCCGTCTCCGCTTCGGCCGTGCGGCTTCCCGGTCGAATGTCAGCCCCTCGACGACGATGATCGCGGGCGCGTTCCGCCCGTGTCCAGGCAACAGACAGTTCGGGACGAACACCCGCGGCTCCCGCTCCGGGTCCGGCCGGTAGCTCCAGCCGTCAGCGTTCTCGTGGTCGCGGTGGAGCTTGAGTCGTTTCGGCATGCCGTCCCTATGGCGAAAGACACAGAAGGACGGGACTTCACCCGGAGGACCGACGAACACCGCGCTTCACGCCAGTATGTCGTCGACGACGACGCCGGCCACGTCGGTGAGCCGGAAGTCGCGCCCCTGGCTCCGATAGGTCAGGCGCTCGTGGTCGAGGCCGAGCAGGTGCAGGATGGTCGCGTGCAGATCGTGGATGTGGACCTTGTCCTCGATGGCGTAGTAGCCGTAGTCGTCGGTGCGGCCGTGGCTGTGTCCGCCCTTCACGCCGCCGCCGGCCATGAACATGGTGTAGCCGTGGGGGTTGTGGTCGCGGCCGTTGCGGGCGCCGGCCTCGGCCCCGGGGGTGCGCCCGAACTCGCCGCCCCACAGCACGAGGGTCTCGTCGAGGAGGCCCCGCTGCTTGAGGTCGGTGATGAGCCCGGCCACCGGCCGATCGATCTCGGCGCAGCTCCGGGGCAGCCCCGTGATGAGCCCCGAGTGGTGGTCCCACTTGGTGTCGGGCCCGTGGGTGGCCTGCACGAACCGCACCCCCGACTCGGAGAAGCGCCGGGCGAGGAGACAGCGCAGCCCGAAGTCGCCGGCCACCGGGTCGTCGAGGCCGTAGAGCCGCCGGGTGGCCTCGGACTCGCCCGCGACGCTCATCAGCTCGGGCGCCTCGGTCTGCATGCGGAACGCGAGCTCGTACGACTCGATGCGGCCCTCCAGCGCGAGGTCGGGCCCCGTCGACTCGAGCTGGCGCCGCTGCCAGCGCTGCAGCAGGTCGACCTCGGCCCGCTGCACGGCGGGGGTGACGGCCTGGTTCTCGAGGAAGTCGATGGTGGCCTCGGCGGTGTTCATCCGCGTGTTGCCGATGGCGGTGCCGTTGTAGGCGGCGGGGAGGAACGCGGCCGAGTAGTTCTGCACGCCGCCGTGCTGGTACGACGGGCAGATGGTCATGAACGCGGGGAGGTTCTCGTTCTCGGTCCCGAGCCCGTACGAGATCCACGACCCCATCGACGGCCGCACGAACCGGTCGCTGCCGGTGTTCATGGCGAGGATGGCGCCGCCGTGGGCGGCGTTCGTGCCGTACATCGAGCGCACGAAACAGAGGTCGTCGGCGACGCCGGCGAGGTTGGGCAGCAGCTCGCTCACCCAGTGGCCCGACTGCCCGTGCCGCCGGAACTCCCAGGGGCTCTTGAAGAGGTTGCCGGTCTCGTTGAACTGCACGTCGGGCTTGGCGAACGGCAGCGGCTTGTTGTCGTCGCGGACGAGCAGCGGCTTGTACTCGAACAGGTCGTGCTGCGACGGGCCGCCGTGCATGTGCAGGAAGATGATGCGCTTGGCGCGGGGCGCGAAGTGCGGCGCCCGCGGCGCCAGGGGGTTGTCCTGCGCGGCCGCCAAATCCTGCTGGAGCAGCGACGACAGGGCGAGTCCCCCGAAGCCGCAGCCGCAGGCCTTGAGCATGTCCCGACGGGTCACTGGCGGTGCCTGGTAGTGGGGATGGCGCATCGGTCCTCCCGGTGTGTCTCGGCCCCACGCTCTGCGTGACGGCCCGGCCCCACGCTCTGCTCGACGGCCTCGAGACAGTGATCGCTATCGAGTCTGCCGACTGACCCCCAACGCAGTCAGTTCCGCAGCCTCTCCGACGACTGCACCCGGACGCAGCAGTCCCGCGGTTTCCCGGCCCCTAGCGTCCCTAGTGCGCGCGGCGAGGTGACTCCCGTCGCCAACCTCAGTCGACGTAGATGAACTCGCTCGCGCCCAGGATGACGTGGCACAGGCGCGTCCACGCGAAGCGCTCTTCCCCGCCCTCGGGCGCGGTCTCGCGCATGGCGGCGAGGAAGGCCAGGCTCTCCTCGATCTCCACGTCGGTGGCCGGCCGCCCGTAGGCCTCGACGAACGCCCGCGCGACCCGCGCCCCATCGCCCGCCAGGGGCATCGCCAGCAGCCGCTCGGCGAACTCGCCGGCCCGCTCCTCGACGAACGCGCTGTTCATCATGAGCAGGGCCTGCGACGGCACCACCGTCGCGGGCCGGGCGCCGACCGAGTCGCTGGCGTTGCCGAAGTCGAAGCCGGCGAAGATGTCGTAGATGGCGTTGCGCACCACCGGCATGTAGACCGAGCGGCGCGGCGCCCGGTAGAAGTCGAAGCGCCCGAACGTGTTGCCCTCGCTGAAGACGTAGCCGCGCGAGTCGTACTCGTCGACGCGCCCCCCCATCGTCAGGTCGAGGGTGCCCGCGAGCTGCAGCAGCGCGTCGCGGATGGGCTCGACCTCGAGCCGGCGGCGGTTCATCCGCCAGTGCAGCCGGTTGTCGGGGTCGACGGCCGCGTTCGCCGCGTCGTAGCCGGCGCCGAGCCGGTAGGTGCTCGACAGGAGAATCTCGCGGTGAAGCGCCTTGACCGACCAGCCGCCGTCGACGAAGCGCCGCGCCAGCCAGTCGAGCAGCACGGGATGCGTGGGGGCCGAGCCGGTGGTGCCGAAGTTGCTCGGGGTGTCGACGAGGCCGCGCCCGAAGTGCCAGTGCCAGATGCGGTTGGCCATGACCCGCGCCGTCAGGGGGTGCTCGGGGTGCGTGATCCACCGGGCCAGCTCGAGCCGCCCGCTGGCGTCGCCGGGGATGGGCGGCGGCGGCACGATATGGTCGGTGACGCGGAGGAACCCGCGCGGCTGCGGGGTGTCCGCGAGGTTGAGATGGCTGCCGCGGATGTGGACGGGGAGATCGACGATCTCGCCCTCCTCGACCGACATCGCGTAGGGGGGCTCGGGCGGCGAGGCCGCCTCGCGCTCCTCGACGACGGCCCGCAGCCGGGCGAGCTCGGCCACCGCGTCGGCCGGGTAGAGGGCCTCCTCCGCCTCCTGGTCGAGGCACAGGATGCACAGCCGGCCGCCGTAGACGAGCCGGCGCAGCTCCTCCTGCTCGCGGGGCAGCCGGAAGTCGGCGGGGCCGAGCTCTTCCTCGTCCTCGAGGCCCAGCCGCTGGAGGTGCTGGTCCCAGGCGATCTCGATCACCGCGAACAGGCTCGCGTAGCGCCAGGCGACCTCCTCGAGGCTCCGGGGCGCGGGACCCCGGACCAGGCTCCGGGTCAGGGGCGCGATGAGGACCTTCTCGGAGGCGATCAGCGCCCGCAACTCGACTGTGACCTCCTCGTAGCGCTCCGCCGGCGCCGCCGCGTAGGCGTTCCAGATCTGGAAGACCACGCTCGGGTTGGCCCCATCGCCCTGCACCGGGGGGCCCTCGCGATAGCGGAAGAAGGCCTGGACCCAGCGCTCCACGACCGCCGCCTCGAGGCCTTCGCGGCCGGCGATCCTGGCGATCTCTTCGCGGCCCCGGTCCTGGCTCGCCTCGTCGTCGCCCCAGGCCGGGTAGGCCTCCTCGGCGGCGAGGAGATAGCCGGCCAGCGCCTCCCGCCGCGGCCCCCGCAGCACCTCGTTCTGCTCGTCGACGAGATCGCCGACCGCCTCCCGCGCCTCCTCCACCAGCGCCTGCGCCGCCTCGTAGCGGGCAAGCGTCTCCTCGTCGGCGAGGGGCCGCTCGACCCACCGGCCGGGGAGGCGTTCGGGGGCCATCGTCTTCGTCGAGCGCAGGATGCCGGCCATCGCGTAGTAGTCGGCGGTGGGAATCGGGTCGAACTTGTGGTCGTGGCAGCGGGCGCAGCCGATGGGCTCGGCCAGGAACGACCGGCCGATGACGTTCACCTGCTCGTCGACGATGTCGATGACCATCTTGTCGACGTCCTGCTCGGCGAGCACCTTGGCGCCGAGGGTCAGGAACCCGGTGGCGGTGAGGCGCTCGAACCGCTCGTCGTCGCCCGCCGCCGGCATCAGGTCGCCGGCAATCTGCTCCTGCACGAACCGGTCGTAGGGCTTGTCGCGGTTGAACGCGTCGATGACCCAGTCGCGGTAGCGGAACGCGTTGGGGTGCGCGATGTTCTCGTCGAGCCCGTTCGAGTCGGCGTAGCGGGCGACGTCGAGCCAGTGCCGGCCCCAGCGCTCGCCGTAGCGCGGCGACGCCAGCAATCGCTCGACCACCCGCTCCCAGGCGTCCGGGCGCTCGTCGGCGAGGAACGCGTCGATCTCGGCCGGCGTCGGGGGCAGGCCGGTCAGGTCGAACGTGACCCGCCGCAGCAACTGCCGCCGGCCGGCGGGGGCGACCGGGGCCATCCGCTCGGCCTCGAGCCGGGCGAGGACGAACCGGTCGATTTCGTTGCGCGCCCAGGCCGGGTCGCCGACGGCGGGGGGCTCGGGGCGGGCCATCGGCCGGTACGCCCAGTGCTCGCGGCCGGGGCCGAAGTCGTAGGCGGCGCCGCTGTCGGACCGGGCGGCCACGACCGGGGCGTCGGAGACGCGCGGGTCCACCGCGCCGCGGGCCACCCAGCGCTCGAAGTCGGCGACGACCGCGGCCGGCAGCTGGCCGTCGGGCGGCATCTTGATCGGCCCGTCATAGCGGATGACGTCGATGAGCAGGCTGTCGTCGGGCGAGCCGGGCACGACGGCGGCGCCGCTGTCGCCGCCCGCCCGCAGCCCGACCGCGTCGACCAGGGCCAGCCCGGCCTGGATGCGCTCGGGGTTCGCGCCGTGGCACTGGTAGCAGCGCTCGGCGAGGACCGGGCGGATCCTCGACTCGAAGTGATCGAGGTCCTCGCGCGGCAACTCCTGCGCGCGGGCCGGCGCGGCGACGGCGGCGAGCGTCAGGACGGCGATCAGCAAGCCGGCCCGGACGGTGGCATATCGATGCGACAGCGCCCGACAATGTGTCTGCATGACTGACCGCGGCAGTGTACCGCACACCCGTTGGCGAGCCAAGCTGCCCACGGGCGATGCTCGTTGCACCTCCATGACACGAACCGGCCGGACTCGTGTCCTCATTTGAACATGACGCCCGAAGCATGGTCCGTCATCGCGGTCGGAGTCGCCATCGCCGGCCTATTCATCCGCATGGACACTCGGATCGCCCGCCTCGACGACCACGTCCGCGGACAGGGTGAGCGCCTCGCCCGCCTCGAAGGCAAGGTCGACACGCTGATTGCGGCGTTCGTGAAGCCCAAGGACGCATGACGCGCCGGACAACAAGTCCCCCCCGAAAAAGCGTGGAGAGTAGAGGCGCGAGCACACGTTCGGCGTTATGATCGCCGCATGGAAACGTTGATGCTCGCCAGGGCCGGTTCGGTGGCCCGGGTTCTGGTGGTCCTGATCGCAGTGCTGAGTGCCGCCGGTCGCCCGCAGATCGCCGCCGCCCAGGCGCCGAAGCCCGCGTCGGCAGCGTCGGTTCGCGAGGCGCTCGACCGGTACTGCGTGCGCTGCCACAACGATCGCCTGCGCACGGCCGAGTTGGCCCTCGACACCCACGACCTCGCGGACGTCGGCGCCGACGCCGAGATCTGGGAACGGGTGATCCTCAAGCTGCGCGCGCGGACGATGCCGCCGGCGGGCAGCCCGCGGCCGGCCGAAGCCACGTACAGCGCCGTCGCCTCGTGGCTCGAGACCGAGATCGACACCGTGGCCCTCGCCAGCCCGGACCCGGGGCGCGGCGAGACGTTCCACCGCCTGAACCGGGCCGAGTACCACGCCGCCGTCCGCGACCTGCTCGCGGTCGACGTCGACGTCGCCGAGCTGCTGCCGGCCGACGACACCTACGAGCACGGCTTCGACAACAACGGCGACGTGCTCTCGATCTCGCCGGACCTGGTGGGGCGGTATCTGTCGGCCGCGCGCCGCATCAGCCGCCTCGCCGTCGGCATTCCCCCCGTCGGCCCCGCCGTCGCGACCTACCGGGTGCACCCCGGCCTCGTGCAGGACGACCGGCAGCACGACCTCCTGTCGTTCGGGTCCCGGGGGGGCATCGCGATCCCGCACTACTTCCCCGTCGACGGCGAGTACACGATCAGAATCCGCCTCCACCGCAACTTCTCGGACTACATCATCGGCTACGCGGCGCCGCAGGAGCTGGACGTGCGCGTCGACGGCGCCCTCGTCGAGCGGTTCGCGGTCGGCGACGCCGATTCGGTGGGGCAGATGGCCCCGCTGAGCTTCTCGGGGAACATCGCCGGGGACCCCGAGTGGGAGTACTACATGAACACCGGGGACGCCCATCTCGAGGCGCGCTTCCCGGCGAAGGCGGGCCGTCGGACGGTGGGGGTGTCCTTCGTGAGGCGATACTCCGAGCCCGAGGGGGTGCTGCAGCCGCGCAACCGGGGCTACGGCCGCTTCGTCGACGAGCGGTACGACGAGGACGCCGCGGTGGAGCAGGTCGCCATCGGCGGCCCCTACGCCGTCGCTGGTCCCGGCGACACGCCGAGCCGCCGCGAGATCTTCGTGTGCCGGCCCGAGTTGGCCGCCGCATCGGGCGAGCGGGCGGACGCCCCTGCCGACGAGCGGGCGGACGCCACCGCCGACGGGAGGGCGGACAACCGCGGCGGCACGGGGAGGCACACCATCGCCGAGGAGGAGACGGCCTGCGCCGGCCGGGTTCTCGGCAGGCTGGCCCGCCGCGCGTATCGCCGCCCGGTCGACAACGGAGACGTCGACGCGCTGCTCGACTTCTACCGCGCCGGACGCCGCGACGGCGGCTTCGACGACGGCATCCAGTTCGCGCTCGAGCGGATGCTCGTCGACCCCGAGTTCCTGTTCCGCATCGAGCGCGATCCCGAGGACGCCGCCCCGGGGACGCCCTACCGGCTCGACGACCTCGAGCTGGCGTCACGGCTGTCCTTCTTCCTGTGGAGCAGCATCCCCGACGACGAGCTGCTCGCGGCCGCGGCCGAGGGACGGCTCGGCGACCCCGCGGAGCTCGAGCGGCAGACGCGCCGGCTGCTCGCCGACGGCCGCTCGCGGGCCCTCGTCGACAACTTCGCGAGCCAGTGGCTGCGCCTGCGCAACCTCGAATCGCAGGAGCGCGAGTCGGCCGACTACCCCGAGTTCGACGAGAACCTGCGCGAGGCGTTCCGCCGCGAGACCGAGCTGTTCGTCGAGAGCAGCATCCGCGAGGACCGGAGCCTCCTCGAGCTGCTGAGCGCCAACTACACCTACGTCAACGAGCGGCTGGCGCGGCATTACGGCATCCCGGGCGTCTACGGCGACCGCTTCCGGCGGGTCACCCTCGACCCCGACCATCCGCGCGGCGGCCTCCTCGGCCACGGCGGCCTCCTGATGGTGACCTCCTATCCCAACCGGACGTCGCCGGTGGTGCGCGGGAAGTGGCTGCTCGAGACCATTCTCGGGGCGCCGCCGCCCGAGCCGCCGCCGAACGTGCCGGGGCTGCCCGACCGCGGCGAGGGGGGCGAGCCGGCGTCGGTCCGCGAGCGCCTCGAGCGCCATCGCGCCAACCCCGCCTGCGCGGGCTGCCACGCGCCGATGGACCCCCTCGGCTTCGCCCTCGAGAACTTCGACGCCATCGGCACCTGGCGCGCCGACAGCGAGGCCGGCCAGCCGATCGACGCGTCGGCGACGATGCCCAGCGGCGTTGCGTTCGAGGGGCCGGCGGGCCTGCGGCAGGTGCTGCTGAGCCGGGGCGAGGACTTCGCCGCCGCCGTCACCGACAAGCTGCTGGCCTACGCGCTGGGGCGCGGGCTGGAGTACACCGACCGCCCGGCGGTGCGCCGCATCCTGCGCGACGCCGAGGCCGACGACTACCGCTGGTCGTCGATCGTGCTCGGCATCGTGAAGAGCACGCCGTTCCAGTGGCGCCGGTCGCGCTCGGGCGCGCCGGTGCTGGTTGCCGGGGCGGATGGCCCCTGACGGTCGCTGACGGTCGACGAGTTACGCCGGTAGGCCCTGGAAGGGTGCAGCCGCCCGCCATGGTTGGCTGGGCGGCAATCGGAGACGCAAGCACGGTATCGGGGACCGGAAGGCTGCCCCGTAGAGGGTGCCCCCCAAGGTTGTCGGGCGGCAATCGGAGCCGCAGACGGCGGTTTCCGGGAGCAGGAGGCTGCGCCGTAGAGGGTGCGGCCACACCACACGGTTGTCGGGCGGCAAATCGGAGCCGCAGACGGCGATTTCCGGGGTACGAACCACGAAGACGAGCAAGGTTCCAATCATGACGATCACGAAGATGTCGCTGCCCCGTCGAACCGTGCTGCGCGGCCTGGGCGCCTCGGTCGCCCTGCCCCTGCTCGACGCCATGGTCCCCGCCGCGTCGGCGTTGTCGCGGACGGCGGCCGCGCCCACCCCGCGCTTCGGCGTGGTCTACGTGCCCAACGGCATCGCGATGGAGTACTGGACCCCGGCCGAGGAGGGCAAGGGCTTCGGCATCACGCCCATCCTCCACCCGCTCGAGCCGTTCAAGGACCAGCTCACCGTGGTCTCGGGCCTCCGGGGGTACTGGACCCCGGCCCACGCCGGCGCCTCGACGACGTTCCTGACCGGCGCCGCGGGCGTCGCCGGCGAGACCGCGCCGGTGGCCGGCATCTCGATGGACCAGCTCCTGGCCCGCGAGTACGGCCGGCACACCGAGCTCGGGTCGCTCCAGCTCGCCATCGACAGCCGCGCCAACGCCGGCCAGTGCAGCGGCAACCACAGTTGCGTCTACACCAACACCATCTGCTGGCGCAGCCGCACCACGCCGCTGCCGATGGAGAACAACCCCCGCGTGGTGTTCGAGCAGATGTTCGGCGACAGCGGCAGCACCGACCCCGCCGTCCGCCGCGCCCGCATGGCGCGCGACCGCTCGATTCTCGACTCGGTGACCGGCAAGGTGGCCGACCTCAGGCGCGAGGTCGGACCCGCCGACAGCCTCAAGGTCGACGAGTACCTCGAGGGCGTGCGCGACATCGAGCGCCGCATCGAGCGGGCCGAGCAGCGGCAGGACTTCGACCTGCCCGACCTCGCCCAGCCCGAGGGCATCCCCGCCACGTTCGCCGAGCACGTCGCGCTGATGTTCGACCTGCAGGTGCTGGCCCACCAGATCGACCTCACCCGCGTGACCTCGTTCATGCTGGGCCGCGAGGTGAGCTCGCGGACCTACACCGAGATCGGCATCCCCGACGCGCACCACCCGCTCTCGCACCACGAGTACAAGCCGGAGAAGATCGCGTTGATGTCCAAGATCAACGCGTACCACGCGTCGATGTTCGCCGACTACCTGGCGAAGCTCCGCTCGACCCCGGACGGCGACGGATCGCTGCTCGACAACATGCTGCTCCTCTACGGCTGCGGCATGTCCGACAGCAACGCCCACAGCCCCCTCGACCTGCCGGTCCTCCTGCTCGGGGGGTGCGCGGGACAGCTCGAGGGCGATCGCCACGTCCGCTACGAGGGCGACCCGCTGATGCCCAACCTGCTGGTGACCCTGATGGACAAGCTGGGCGTCCCGGTCGAGAGCCTCGGACAGAGCGACGGCAGGCTCAGCATCGAGCGCCTGACGGGGGTGTAGACCAACCACCCGCGAGATGCCGCAACCGGACACCACGATCGAGGTTCGAGACTTCGGGCCGCTCACCCGGGCGGCCATCGATCTGCGACCGCTCACCGTCTTCGTCGGACCGAGCAACGCGGGCAAGACCTACCTGGCGACGCTGATCTCCGCGCTGCATCGGGCCTGCGACGGGTCCCCCGGATACCGCCGAGGGGACTGTTCATCACCGAGCGCACCGAGCGCATCCCGGCTGTCCAGGCCGCGACGGACGCCGTTCGGGAGAACCTGCTCACCCCCGGCAGACCACTCACGTGCAGCGACCTGCCGGACAGCGTGCGGGCCAGGTTCCGCGACATCATCGACTCCGTCGCGGTCGACCTGCCGAAGAGATCAAGCGCCTTTTCGACGTTGAGGATTGCACGGAGCTGATCCGCTGGACGGCCCCGCACCGTCAACTTCACGTGTCGTTGCGCCTCCGCGAAGGCGAGCAGGACCTCTGGCGCGTCACGATGGGCGCATCGCCTCGGGGCGAGACACCGGAGGGCGTCATCGATGACGTGGTGCTCGTGAGGGCCGACGCCACCGACGCGGAACGGCGCGCCCTGGCCGGCAGGAGCCGGCCGAACCCGGTAGCGTTGTTCGAGCACCTGCTCGAGCACGCTGCGCGAACCGGAAGGCCGCCCCGCGTCCACCACCTGCCGGCCGCGAGAAGCGGCATGCTGCAGAGCCAGCGCATCATCGCGGGCTCGCTCGTCGAGCGCTTGAGCCGCACCGGCTCGACGAGGCGCGGGGGCGAGCTGCCGACGTTGTCCGGCGTGACGACCGACTTCATCCGCGGTCTCATCCTCTACCAGGAGCGGACGCCCCTCGACGAGACGATTCGCGTCATCGCCGAAGAGCTCGAACGCGATCCGCTGCATGGAGAGATACGCGCGCACCGGCCCGTACCGGCGGGGCATCCGGAGTTCATCTACCGGCCGCAGGGAACCACGGAGGACATCCGGCTCAGCCGCGCCTCGTCCATGGTCACCGAGCTCGCACCCGTCGTCCTGCTGCTGCGCGGTGGGCTCGAACCCGGAGACACGGTCATCATCGACGAGGTCGAGGCGCACCTGCATCCGGCCATCCAGGCGCGACTGGCCGCCCTGCTGGCACACCTCGTCCGCGCCGACGTGCGGGTCGTCATCACGACCCACAGCGACTGGCTGCTCCGCGAGCTCGGCAACCTGTTGCGGGAGGGCGAGCTCGCCCGCCGTACCACCGGCACGCCGGAAAACGGCGCGCTTACGCCGGCGGAGGTCGGCGTGTGGTCGTTCCAAGGACAGCACTCGGGGTTCGCGGTCAGGGAGATTCCGTTCGACGAGATCGAGGGCATCGAACCGGAAGAGTACGAGACGGTCGCCGAGACGCTCTACAACAGATCGGCCGACCTGCAGAACCGCTTGCAGGAAGCTGCCGCCGGGGGCGACACCGCGCGTGGCGACTGACCTCCTCGACTCGCTCCGTTCCCGAATCGGCGCCGATCACCTCATCACTGGCAGGGTTGGTTCGGCGCCAAGCGGAGCCGCAGGCGGCGATTGGCGGGCCAGGAGTCTGCGCCGTAGAACGGCGCGGACTCCTGCAGGGTGGGTTGGGCGCCGAGCGGAGCCGTCAGGCGACGATTGGCGGGCTAGGCTGGCCGATACGACAGCAGGAAGCTGCGAACGTGGCGCACCGCCATCGGAATCTTCTCCGGGGTGTCTTTCCAGGGGTACATGCTCAGTTGTCCGTTTGGCGCCAGCATCGCGCTCTCGATCGCGGCATCGTACGAATGTCCCGGGGTATCGTCCGGCAGGACGAGAACCGGCGTCTGACACTGCCTCACGAAGTCCCGCGTCACCGTGAACACGAAGTCAGGGTCAGTGCGGAACAGTCGGTTCAGGAATTGGTCGGCCATTTGCGTCGTGATGTCGGGGTCCCGCTCGACCACTTCTGCACCCCACGAGTTGCTCTGACTCTCATACATGGCGTTCGGCAACTCCGGACGGAACCCGACCGGCTGCGCCGGCACGGCCGCGACCACGCGATCCGGCGCCCGCTTGATGAGGTTCCAGATGAAGGGTCCCGCAATGCAGAAACCGAGCACCATGAACCTGTCGATCCCCAGATGATCCATCAGGCCGAGTTGGTCGTCGGTGTAGGCATCCCACGGCCGGTCGACCTCGAGCGGGCCAGTGGACTGCCCGGCTGCGTGGCGCAAGTCCGCGTAGATACAGCGGAACTCTCCGCCGAACGCCTCGATCGTGTTGAAGGGATTGCGGCGCCGGATGCCCTCGATCGTCGAGCCGTTCAACCCCCCGCCCGAGATGAGCAACAGCGGGAAGCCCGACCCTGTCTCCTCATAGCGGATGCGGACATTCCCCCTTTCGTAGAAGCGTCCGCCGGCGTCATTGGCGCCCTGCCGCGCGAACAGCGCCTCCGGCGTAGCGGCCATTGCCGCCGCAGCGGCGCCAGTCTTCAGCAGCTTGCGTCTGATCGGGTCCACCATACCTCCTCCTCTCGGCCTTGTTTCGCCTCGATGACACGGCGATCATCATGGGGGACCAGTGTAGCCCATAATGCGGCCCCATCCTCGGTGCCGAGTCGCCAACCGGGAGCTGGCCCTCCTCTATCTTGACGACGAAACCAGGCGGACAGCGTCAGCACCGGAGCCGAGTACAGGCTGCGCGACGGAACGGCCGCGTTGGGCGTTTCGCTCGCGCCAACTCCCATGGCGCACGGTGGCCTCGCCGAAAGGCCAGCTATCACCGTCGCGGACCGGTCGCCGTGTAGCGGGCCAGGACGAGGTTGTCGAGCCTGATGTTCCGGGTCCAGATGAACTCGGCGTCGCCGAACAACCGTGTGTATCCGGTATACGCGCGCTGCCTCGTCACCCTCTCGGGCGGCCACACGATCGCGGGGGGCCAGTGCGCGTCGTCGAACGCCGGCGCCGTCCAGTCGGCGGGCACCGGGAAATGAAGGGCCTGGCAGCGGTCGGGAGCGTTCTCGGCGCACGTGGGGCGCACGGCCTGCGAGCAAAACGTCGAATCGCGGCCGCCCGCGGTTCGCACGCAGCTCGGATCGTCGAGCGGCGCGATGTAGAAGGTCTCGGCACGCCACTCGCCGTCGGTGCCATTGCCGTCGCTGAAGTACGCGATGAGCCCCCCGTCGCCCAGGTTGAAGCTGTCGTATTCCATCCCGACGCCGCTGTGCGTTTCCCAGTCGACACCCATCACCGCATAGGTCATGGGGTAGCTGGCCCTGAACCGGACCACGTTGGAGTTGAATGGCGTCATCCCGACCGGATCACGCCCGACGAACCGGCCGTTCACGTAGAGCTCGAAGTAGTTGTCTCCGAAGATGAACCCGGTAATCTCCACCCCGTCCGGGTCGATGACGACGGTCTCGAGCTGCGAGAGGTAGTCGGGGTTGTCGCCCTGTCCCGAGCAGTTGTTGAACAGGTCCACCGCGGCCGGACCGTCGTGAACCGGCGCGGGCACTGCGAACCGCTCGCCCGCCGCCGACGTCACGAAGCCGACGAGCGCGGGGTTGAAGTTGTTGCCACCCTGCGCTTCGCGGACCAGCCCGGACGTACATCCGGTCAGCGGAGCGCCGGGCCGCAGGTCCGTTGCCGGACCGGTCGTGACGATACCGGCCTCGCCGGCCGGGTCACCGGCGCCCGGCGCCTGTGCGGAACCCGTAGCGGTGACGGGCCGGCCGCCGCTCTCCGCCGTCACGACCACGAGAAGACCGATTCCACAACCCAGGAGAATCGGAAGAGAGGTTCGCATTGTCTCCCCCTGCCGGCCGCGCTTCCGGCGGTGGACGCCGACGGCAGCCGGGGACGCGTCCGCCGGCAACGCCGAGGCCGGTGCGGGATCCGCCGGCGCGCCGCCGCCCGGAACGGGCGGCCGGGGCTCGAAATCAGCCACGTCTCGATTCTACCGCCGAACCGTCGAGGCGGAAGCCCGCAGGAAGGTCGCCGAACCACCATGGCCGAGTCGAGTCCGCCCCCGCCGACCATGCGTCCCGATCAGTGCGGGTTGTCGTCGTACAGGTACTCGGCGAGCTTCAGCGACTCCAGCATGTCGTTCCAGACCTTGGCGGCGACCCGGCGGTCTTCGGGCCAGTACTCCATCGTGATGAACGCCTGGACGTTCCCGCCGCGGGCGAGGCACGCCCGGGAATGCGCCTTGCGCTTCCCGGCCGGATCCTCGAAGTCCATCTCCAGCCACAGGTACTCCAGATTGCGGCGGGACGCGCCGAGCATCGGTCCCTCCCGCGTGCGCCGGCGCGCATCGTCGGCCAGCACGGTGTTCTCCATCATGTCGGCGAGCGACGGCATGGCGCTCCAGTCCATGCTCGATCCATCGGGACCGAGTCGAAGCACCGAGACCTGCAGGCGCATGTTGTCGTCGGGAGCCGCTGCGTCATAGAGGCAGATGGAATCCCCGTCGGGCGTGATCACCCAGCCCGACGGGTACTCGAAATGCACCGCTCCTCTGTTCGCCACGAAGATGCTGTTGCCGGGCTTGGCGCTCCATCCGTGATCGCGGGGCAGGTCGACTACTCTGCTCTTCCATTCGGGCACGGTGAGCTACCTCTGCTCAGTCTCTTGGTCGTGGTTGACGGACTGGAAGCTGTTCAGGAGCCCGGCCGGCATCACCCGTGAACTGCCAAAAACGGTGCGCATCGAGCAGCTCGTCGATGTCGCCCCTGCCGCGCACGCGCCCCCTGTGAATCCAGACAGCTACATCGCAGGCCTCGCGCTGAATCGGGTCCATCGACCCGCAGCACGCCATGGCCGACCCGCGGCGCCGACTCCGGCGGGGGGGCCGCCGGCACGCCGGCGCGTGGAACATGCGGCCGGGCCTTCGAATCAGCCACGTCTCGATTCTACAGCCTCACCATCGAGGCGGAGGCCGGCGGGAGGTTCGCCGACCGCATGGCCGGCTCACACCCGTCACCGCCGACTACGCGTCGACGCGCAGCGCCTCCACCGGGCGGATCCTGAGCCCTCTCAGGATTGGCGCGAGGCAGGCCGACAGGCCGGTCGCCACGACGATCGCGGCCGTGATGGACAGCACCGTCGGCCACGACCGCACCGCGACCCCGAGCTCGCCCTGGAACGCGCCGGCCCCGCCGAGCGACGTGAAAGCGACGGCCCAGAACCCGGCGCCGAGCACGACCCCGACCACGAGCTGGCGGAGCTGGCGACGCGCGATGGCCGCGACGATCCGGCTCGACCTCCCGCCGAGGGCGATGCGCACGCCGATCTCGCGGGTGCGCCGGGCGACGGTGAACGACATGAGCGCGTACAGGGCCGCCGTCGACAGGACGATGGCGATCAGGGAGAGGCCCACGAGGACGCCGGATGCCGTCCGCTGCACCAGGGCCGCGGTGTTCGGGAGCTGGTCGAGGGCCACGACGTCGCCGAGGATCGCGGTGGGGTCGGCGTCGGCGAGCAGGCGGCGCAGCACGGGGGCGAAGGCGGTCGGGTCTTCGCCGAGGTCGATCACCAGCGTGAGGGGATGCACGCTGCCCGGGGCGGCAGGCAGGTAGGCCATCGGCGTGCCGTCGAAGATGGCCTGCCCCAGGCTCGCCTCGAGGTCGGGCACCACGCCGACGATCTCCATCCACGGGCCGGTGGGCGCCTCTCCCGGATCGGAGATGCGCATGGTCAGCCCCACGGCGCCGCGGTAGTCCAGGCCCCGGCGGTCGAGGAACTTCGTGTTCACGAGGACCCGGGTCGGCGCTTGACCGGCCTCGACGGGGACGTCTCCGCGCTCGAACGTCCGCCCGTGCAGGGGCTCGATGCCGAGGGTGCCGAAGAAGCCCGGCTCGACCCGGGACGTGACCACCGGGAGCCCGGGGAAGTCCGGCGGGAACTCGTCTCCCTCGACGCGTCCCCGCCTCTCGAACCGCCCGCCCCCGGGGGTGGCGTCCGAGAACGCCCAGCTCCGGACCCCGGGCTGGGCCGCCAACCGGCGTGCGAGCGCCTCCTGCATCGAGGCGATGCGGGCGATCCGGGTCTCGTCGGCCTCGTCGCGGTCCCCTCCCGGCTCCGAGGAGGGGACCTGCATCGACGCGACCAGCACGCGGCTCGTCTGCATCGCGACGCTCGTCTCCTGGTCGATCGCGGCGAACATGCGATACGTCATCCCCGCCGCGAACAGGGCGCCGACGCCCAGCCCCACCTCGACGATGATCAGGGCGCCCGTGACCCGGCCGAAGCGGAAGCCGCCCAGGCCACCCGCCGCCGCCTGCAGGGTGCGCTGGGGCGACGACCCGGTGGCCCGCAGCGCGGGCAGGACGCCGGCGAACACCGCGCTCGCGACGCCGAGCCCGAGGGCCTTCAACACGACCTCGGGCGTCACCCCCAGGTCCACCCAGAACGGCAGATCGAAGCCGGGCGTCACGCGCTCGACGATCAGGTGCATGCCCAGCAGGCCGACGCCGGTCGCGAGAAGGGCCAGGACGAGGGTCTCGACGAAGAGCTGGGCGACGATGCGGGACCGGCTGGCGCCGAGCGCCGTCCGCAGCGCGAGCTCGCCCGACCGGTTCGCGGTGCGCGCGAGCAGCAGGATGGCGACGTTGCCGCACGCGATCAGCAGCAGGACGAGAGGCACGCCCTGGGCGATGAAGAGAAACGCCGCCAGCATGCCCGTCGGCGTCCCGATGCTGAGGGCCGAGAACGCCACCGCATCGGCCCGGACCCGCCCCCGATCGTCCGGCACGTCGCGACGGATGCCGACGGCCGCCAGCTCCGCCCGCGCCTCGCCCCTCGACGTCCCTTCCGCGAGGCGGCCGTAGACCCACACGGCGGGACCGAGGCCGTCGGCGTAGTCGATGGCCCGCCGCCGCAGGGGCAGCCAGAGCTGCTCCCGGCTCGGCATCGCGAAGCCCTCGGGCATCACGCCCACGACCGTCGTGGGGACGCCGCCGATGCGGAGCGTGGAGCCGACGACGTCGGGACGGGAGCCGAGCCGCGAGCGCCAGTAGTCGTGTCCGACCACCACCACCTCGGGCGCCCCGACGACCTCGTCCGCCGCCGTGAGCGCACGTCCCTGCACGGGCGGCACCCGCGTCAACGCGAACGAGGACGCGCTCATCTCCGCCCCCCGCGCGCCCTCCGCCCGGCCGTCGTCGGAGATGACGTTCACGTCCCGGAGCAGGGCGGCCCCGACGGACGCGAACGAGGTGAGGCGCGTTCGCAGCGACTCGTAGTCGCCGAGACGCAGCGGCTCCTGCCGGCCCGACTCCTGGTTGCGGCCCACCACGCCGACGACCTGGTCGCCCTCATCGAAGGGAGGGGACTCGTCGAGGACGGCGTCGATGAGGTGGTGGGGGGCGAGGCTCGCGGGGATGCCGACGCCGAGGGCGAAGACCACCACCAGCGTGAGCCACGGATGCTTGACGAGCATCCGGAGCCCGAGCTTGAGGTCGAGCCGGGAGATGCCGGCCTCACTCCACCGCGCCGGCGAGACCAGGCCCTCGCCCTCGCGCCCGAACCGCAGCCGGGCGGCCAGCGCCGCGGCGGGCTGTCGCATCAGCCAGAGACCCCGGGCCGCCCGGGGGCGTCGGCCGACGTCCAGCGACCAGTGCTCGATCAGGTCGCCGAGCACCTCCGCCCTCGCGTCCTCGGGGAGGAGGCGAACCGCCAGCCGCAGCAGGAACGGAGCGCGATTGCGGGCGGTCATGACGGACCCAGCCTCGCCTCGAGCCCGTCCCACAGCGCGAGCATCGCGTTTCGCGACTCCCGGAGGGCCGGCAGGGCCTGCTCGTCGACCACGCGGTAGAAGCGACGCGGCCTGCCGCCTCGTTCCGGCGCCGGCGTCCCCACCGACGAGACCAGAAGACCGCGGCCCTCCAGGCGTCGGAGCACCATGTAGGCCGTCGCGGGCGAGACCTCGCGAGCCGTCAACCGGCCCAGCTCCCTGGCCACCGGCACCGCGTAGCTCTCGCCGCCGAGGCGCAGGACCGTCAGCAGGATCTGCTCCTCCAGCTCTCCCAGGCGACTTCTCGGCATGGTGGATCCTCCCTCTGGAGCCCGGTCTATAACAATGTTATGAACTTGAGAGAGCACGCGCAAGGACGATGGGCAGCGTTTGGCCGCGGCCACCCGGACCGACGCCCCGAGTCATTGACGCCGGGCCGTTTCGGGCGCAGGATCACCGTCGTGATGCCCGCGCTTCGGCCCCTGCCGGCCCTCCTGTGGACCGGGCTCCTGCTGGCGCCCGTGGCGCTGTCCGCCCAGACGCCCGCCGTCGACCTCGACGCGCTGCTCGGGCGGATCGGCGACCGGCTCGAGCGCTACTTCCAGCGCGCGCAGAGCATCGTGTCGACCGAGACGGTCTGGGTGCGCTCCTTCGACCGGGGCATGCGGCCGCGCGGGCGGCCGCGCCGGCTCGAGTACGAGCAGCGCGTCGAATGGGACGCTACTGGCGCCGACGGCGTGCCGTCGGTGCGGGTCATGCGCGAGCTCCTGTCGGTGAACGGCCGTCCCCCCGGCCCCGACGACGAGAACGCCTGCCTGGTCCCCGAAGCGGAGGGCGACGACCCGCTGTCGGTGCTGCTGCCCGCCCGGCAGGTCGAGTTCGACTTCCGGCTGCGCGACGTGGAGATCGTCGACGGGCGTCCCGTCGCGAGACTGTCGTTCACGCCGCTCGACGCGCAGCCGGGCGAGGTCGAGTGGGACGGCGACTGCGCCCGCATCGACCTCGAGGGCTGGTACGGCGGCGACGCCTGGGTGGACGTGGGCTCGGGCGACGTGCTGCGCCTCGACGAGCACCTGACGCGGCCGTTCGAGTTCCGCGAGCCGCTCGATCGCCCGCGGGGCAGCCGGCGCTGGAGCCGGCTGCAGCGGGACGACGCCAGCACCCGCTACGAGCGCATCGCGTTCGAGAATCCCGACGAGACGTTGATGCTCCCCCGGTCGATCGAGCGCAACTGGGCCATCGACGGCGGGGGGTTCATCCCCCGGTACTTCCGCACGCAGCAGTTCTCGAACTACCGGCGGTTCGTCACCGGGGGCCGCCTCGTCGACGCCCCCGGGCGCTAGTGTGTCGCGTCAGCAGTCCATGCACAGTAGCCCTTGAGCGACACGACGACGGCTCGCCCGTGTTTCCGGAACTGAGCGGCGCGTCCGAGTGCCCGCTACTGCACAGGAACTTCCGATGGAGGACGCTAGCACCGGTCGACGGGGAACTTCACCGTTCCGCCACCGAGATCAGCGGCCGCCGCTTTCCGGCGACGTGGCGGTGGGCTTCAGGTACGTCTCCCACCAGCGGAGCTCGTGCATCATCCGATGGACGCTGTTCCAATGCCCGCGGATGCCGTGCGCCATGCCCTCGTAGATGATGAGCTTCGTTGGGACCCGCTGCTTCTTGAGGGAGGTGTAGAGCTGGATGGCTCCCTCCAGCGGCACCCGGTAGTCGACCTGGCCGTGAACGAACAACGTCGCCGCCCGGACACCGCCCGAGTTGAGGTACGCCGACTGCCTGATCATGATCTCCCGCGCCTCGGGATCCCACGGCGGCCCGTGGAACTCCAACTCTTTCGTTCGCGCCACATCCGATAGCGCGTAGTTGCTCGTCCAGTTGGAGGCGCCGGCGCCGGATACCGCAGCCTTGAACCTGTCCGGGTAGCGCGTGATCAGCCAGTTGGTCAAGATGCCGCCGTACGAGTGCCCGGTCGCGCCCACCCGGTCCCGGTCGATGGGGTACTCCGCAATGAGGTGGTCGACGCCCGCCAGTACGTCCTCGCCGTCGTTCGTTCCCCAACCACCCCAGGTGCCCCACTTGAACTCGTCGCCGTAGCCCGTGGAGCCGCGGAAATTGGGCAAGAAGACGAAGTACCCGTTGGCGGCGAAGAACATGTTCTTGAAGTTGAAGCCGTACCCGGATGCGGCGTGAGGTCCGCCGTGATTCATCACGATAAGGGGGTACGACCCGGCCTGTGGGTCGTAGCCGTACGGAAACAGCAGGAATCCCTCCACCGGCGTGCCGTCATGGCTCGTGTAGAGGATCCTCTCCGCGGGCCGGCTGGCGAGCTCTTTGTCGGCGAGGAAGTCGGCATGCACGTCGGTGAGGCGTCGCTCGTTGCTCCCGTCGATGTCCGCTACGTAGACGTCCGGCGGGCGCTCGAACTCCCCCACGGTGTAGGTCATGTGCTCGAACGAGGAATCGATGTCGATTCCCTGGATCCGGCGCTGGCCTGTGGTCACCTGTTCCACCGGCCCACCCTCGGCGGCAACGCGGAACAGGTGCCTGGCGCCCCCGATACCCGTGTCGAAATACAAGTACCGGCTGTCGGGCGACCACGTCGGCGAGCCCGCGTCGAGGTCCCAGTCGGCGGTGAGGTTCAGGGTCTCGCCGCTGTCGGCGGCGCGAACGTACAGATCTCTCGGGCCACCGTGGCGCAGCTTCCGATCGATGATCATGTCGGCGCCGAACGAGCGGACATAAGAGATCCACCGACCGTCGGGCGAGAAGCCGACGCCGGAGTACGTGTAGCCGTCGTCGGTCAGACGGGTGACCTCCCCGTCCAGGTTGACCAGGAAAAGGTCCGACCGTCCGTAGGCGAGCTCGTCGAGCACGGCTTCGTCGGCGGTGAACAGCACCGCGCTTCCGTCCGGCTTCCACTGCAGACCCCCGGGTCGCAGGCCCAGGTCCGTCAACTGCCGGGTGGCGTCGCTGTCGTCTGCGGGTGCGAGGACGATCTCGGTCAGCGGGCGCTGTCGGGGGTCCGGGAGCGGGAAGTCCTGTCCGTCGCGCCGGAACGGGTACCAGTCGAATGCGGCGCCCGCGAAGCGCTCCTCGTGCCGGCTCTCGAACGCGGTGAGCTCCGGCTCCGGACGGGCGGGCCGCGGCATCTCCTCGGTGCGGACGAGCCACTGCCCGTCCGGACTCGGCAAGCCGTCGGGCTCTACCGACTCGTCGCGGACGGCAGGCGCGGTCGGTTGCGCGGGATCGATCACCCAGAGAACGTCCTCCTGGCTGACGCGCAGACGGCCGTCATCCATCCACCGGGGATTGGTTACTTCCAGGCCGTTGCGTTGGATCCGTACCGGCTCCGCCGATCCGTCGGCCCGCACGATCCAAGTCTCGGTCACGCTCTCGTTCGTCTCCTCGATGGAACGAGAGACCGTATAGGCGACCCAGTCGCCGGCGGGGGAGATGCGCGGAGAGCCAACACGGCTCAGGGCGTAGTAGTCCTCCAGGGCCAACGGGCGCCCTCCCGCTTGTATCGCCGCCGTCGAGGCGCTACCGCCGGTCGATCTCGACGCGGCGAGCTCGGGTTGACCGTCACCCGATGTTGCCGCAACCCATAGGGCGGATGTCGAAGCTGTCGCCAGAAGCACCAGACCAAAAGAGAGCGAGACGCGTCGCATGTGGCCTCCTTCGTCGAGCTGTCGGGCATTCCGGACCGGGAACGCGGTCCGGCGATCTGGGGGTCGCGCCGGCGGCCCGCCACCGTGCCGGCCGCGGGAAACCTGGCCGACGGTAGACCACCGGCGTGCAAGCGACACGCTGCGCGACGCTGCTCATCTCATGGGTCCCCAATCAGCCGAATGTCGAGCCTGACTCCGAGCGCCTTCGCGCTCCTCGTGGATCGCCGACAATATTTTGAATTGTACAGCACAAAATACTGTAGAGGGAGATGGGAAAGCCGTGGGCCGCGGCGCCGAGGCGGGTCTCCCAGAGGACCTCCCCGGTCCGGATGTCGAACGCCCGGTAGTATCGGTCGGCGTCGCCCGCGAAGACGAGACAGCCCGCCGTCGTCAGCGTCGACGTCAGGAACCCGGCCCGCTGCTCACGGCTCCACAGCTCCTCCATCGTCCGCACGTCGTAGGCGGCCAGCTTCCCCACGTTTCACGAGGGCAGGATGATCCGGAGCGCGCTAATGCTAATGCGGACTATCGTCGACTCAGTGCCGCCCAATCCGGACTATCGTCTTGCGCGGCTTGACGCGGTGGCCGACGTGGCGGCTCGGCGACGGGTATGCCGGCCATGCTCGCTTGCCGCACACCTCCTCGTCGAATCACGGAGCAGGACTGGATCTACCCACACCTGTTTCAGAAGAACCGTCTTGGTGTCCTTCGAACGCCGGCACGGGGCGGCCGGCCAGGTAGTCGATCAGCACGTCGCACGCCGCCGCGGCGAAGCGCCGGTAGCCGTCGTCGGTCGGCCAGCCGATGTGGGGCGTGAGCACGACGTTGCCGAGGGTCGTGAGCGGATGCCCGGGCGGCAGAGGCTCCTGGTCGAAGACGTCGAGCCCGGCGCCGGCGATGCGCCCCGCCGTGAGGGCGTCGACCAGGGCCGCCTCGTCGACGATCAGGCCTCGCGCCGTGTTGATCAGGAACGCGGTTGGCTTCATCAGGGCGATGCGCCGTGCGTCGAGCAGGCCGCGCGAGGACGGCGACAGGGACACGTGAACCGTCACGACGTCCGCCTCGCCCAGCAGTTCGTCGAGCTCGCGGCGCTCGGCGCCGGCGCCGGCCGCCGCCTCGTCGGTCAGCGTACGACCCCAGGCGGCGACCCGCATCCCGAACGCCTTTCCGATGCGCGCGACGTGCCGGCCGATTCGGCCGAGGCCCACGACCCCCAGGGTCTTGCCGTGCAGGACCGGCGTCGACGGCGCCGGCCATTCCCCCCGTCTGAGCGCGGCATCGCTGGCCGGGATCTGCCGCATCACCGCCATCGCCAGACCGAACGTGAGCTCCGCGGCGCCGATGGAATGCCCGGCCGACGCCCTGGCGATGACGATGCCGCAGTCCCGCGCCGCCGCGAAGTCGATGTGGCTCGCGTGGTTGCCGGTCTGCACGAGGACCCGCAGGTCCGAGAGCTGATCGAGCAGCGTGCGGTCGAACCGCGTCCGCTCGCGGTTGGCAATCAGCGCGTCGAAACCGCGCAACGCCGCCGGATCGCCGAACGGCCCCGTGAACACCTGCACCTCGGCGCGCTCGCGCAGCCGGCGCACGCCCTCGGTGCCTTCCCACGCCCGGTGAATGTCGTCGAGAATCGCGACGCGCATGGCTGGCCCCGCCTGGTGACCGTCGTCCTCTCCGATGCCGAGCTCGGGCTCTACCGCGCCGCCAGCGACGGGCCGATTACGTCGGCGCCCGTGCGGACGCACGACGCGGCGCTGGTGCGGACGCCGGGACGGAGAACCACACTCGTTGTGCGGCGCATCAAGCCGATGCCCGGCTGCCGAACTG
>JAJEEA010000067.1 GCA_022821235.1 Vicinamibacteria bacterium | reverse complement strand
CCGGCCGTGAGCTCGGCCCTCGCCGACGTGTCGTATCGCACCGGCGCCGGCCACACGACGGGGCTGTCGGTCGTCTATCGCGAGATCGAGCCGCTGACGACGGTCGTCCGCGAGTCGGCAGCGAGCGCCGGGCAGGAGTTCGAGGTCGCGTGGCGCGGCGGCGACGGCCTCCTCGACCAGATGCCGGACCCCGAGCCCATCGACGGCAGTCCGACGCGCGCGGCCGTCGACTGGCACGAGCTGGCTAAGCACGCTCCCGACGTCGTCGACGACGAGCGCTCGATGCCGGCCCTCGCCGACCGGAAGGTGCTGCGCCGTCGCGGCCGCGTGACGGTCAGGCGCGGGTTCCTGCGCCCGCCGATGTCGGCCGAGGCCGTCGCCCGCATGGTCGAGCTTCGGGCCCAGGGCCTCGGCTTCAAGCGTATCGCGCGGGCGGTCGGCTGCGCGCCCATTACCGTGTCCCGTTACCTGCGCAGCTTCGAGGAGGAGGGCAGGTGACCGCGTAGAGTCCCCGAACAGTGACACGCCCCGGCAGTGGTGCCGGGGCGTGTTTTCCCCAGGTCGGCCCGTCCAGAGTCATCTCTGCGGCTCGAGGCCACGCGTGTTCATGAAGTTGTACAGGGCCGTGTGCGACACGCCCGTGAGCTTGTCTGTTTACCATTGGCTCGAATGGGCCTTGGGATGGCCCAACCCAGCGGCGCCTCTAGCCAGGCGCCGCTGGGCGGGCGGTGGTCGGACCGTGCCCGTGACAGGCCGTCGAGGGTCGTAGCGAAGTTTGGTCGCCACCGTCTTCCCGAGTCCTGGATGGATACGTGAGCGTTGAGGCTCGAATGACAAGCACAGGAGCACAGGGAAGATGACCGATGATACCCCCAACAGCGTCGGCGTCGACATCTCGAAGGCGCATCTCGACGCCTACATGGTCCCGGCGGGCAAGGCCGCGCGATTCTCCAACGACGCGGCGGGGCTCAAGGCGCTGATCGCGTGGGTGGAGCGCCCGGTTCGCACCGTCACGTACGAGCCGACCGGCCGGTGGCACCGGGCCTTCGAGGAAGCGCTGTTCCAGGCGGAGTTGCCGCTGGCGCGGGTGAATCCGTTGCAGGCGCGGCGCTTCGCGCAGGCCATCGGCCAACGGGCGAAGACCGACGCGGTGGACGCACGGATGCTGGCGCAGATGGGGGCAGCACTGGACCTTCGGCGAACCGAGGCATCGTCGCCGGCGCGGCGCGCCCTCGAGGAACTGCAGGTGGCGCGCGACGCTCTGGTCAAGGACCGCACCGCCGCCTTGAACCGTCAGAAGCACCTTCAGCACCGTCTGCTCCGGCGGCAGAACACGAACCGGCTGTCGCAGATCGACCGCCAGCTGACGGCGATCGACACCGAGATCGAGAAGTGCTGTTCGGAAGACGCGGTGCTGACCCGCCGGACGGAGATCCTGACGTCGATCCCGGGCGTGTCTCGGGTCACCGCGGCGGGTCTGCTCACCCAGATGCCGGAACTGGGCAGCCTGGACGCCAAAGCGGTTGCGAGTCTGGCGGGCCTTGCGCCGGTCACTCGGCAGTCGGGCACCTGGCAGGGCCGGAGCTTCATCCAGGGTGGCCGGGCTCGGGCTCGGCGGCTGCTCTACATGCCGGCCCTGGCGGCGATCTGTCACAACCCGAAGCTGCGTGCGAAGTACCGCCAGCTCGTCGGTCAGGGGAAGCCGGGCAAGGTCGCTGTGGTCGCGGTGATGCGCAAGCTCCTGGTGCTGGCCAACGCGCTCCTCGGACAGGATCGCTGCTGGCAGCAGGACCGGCCTGGTCGGGCCAGCGCGGCAGCGCCCTCGGCAAGCAAGCCGTTCGTCGAAGCGTGACCCGTTCCCCGTGGGTGTGAGCGGTTCCTCCGCGGTCAGGCCGTCGAGCCAACGTGTAGGGGGTCATGCTTGGGCATCGTCAGCTAAAAGCCGGTCTGGAGCGTGCGCGGAGCCGGCGTCAAGGCCGCAGCCCCGCGGAGCGGGGGCGGCGCGAAGCGGCGCGCCTTGACGCCGGCGAGCACACGCCGACACTGTCGGTCTGACGATGCCCCGGCCGCAACCATCGGGGCGGTCGGACGTGAGTCCAGAATGCGGCGGCCGAGACGACAGGAGTTGCGACGCCCACGGCCTCCGGATGCCGGCGCCCGGCTCCCCTTCGTGGCTGCCAAGGGGAAGCTGTCGCCGGGGTCTACTCCACACCGTTACGTAACGGACCCATGACAGGCGGCTCGGTGCCCGGACGTTCACGACGTCGAGCGACGGCAGGCTCGGGGCAACAGCGGACCGGGAGCACGGCCGGTCGCCCGGAGGACCCGAGCGGGAGCGGAGGACCCGCGCAGCAGGTTGACGGCCGCGGGCAACGGTGCGCGAGGGGAACCCGCTCCAAGGCCCTGAGACCCGTTATGGGTCCGGCTCACGTCGCCACGCCGTCGCTCTTCGACGGCGTGGGTCGGGGTCGCGGCCGGGGGGGGAGGTCAGCCCATCGGGTCTACGGCTTCCTCGATTCGGAGGCTTGACACATGGATACTTCGCGATGGCGGTCTTGGAGACGCCCAGCTCGAGGAAGCGCCGGATGTCGCCCTCGTGGCCGTCGAGCCGGGAGACGCCAAGCGAGCCCTTCGGGCGGCCGAGCTTCCGGCCCGCGGACCTGGCCCGGGCGAGGCCCTCGCCGGTGCGTTCGGAGATCAGATCGCGCTCGACCTCGGCGAACAGCGCGAAGAGCGTGGTCATGACCTTCGTCTGGATGTCCTGCTTGCCCTCGACCCGGATGTTCTCCTTGAGGGCTACGAGGGCGACGCCGCCCTTCGCCAGAGCGGCGAGGATCGTCACGACCTGCCCGAGGGACCGGCCGAGCCGCGAGAGCTCGCTGACGACGAGGCGGTCGCCGGCTCGAGGATGCTCGTCAGCTCGTGGAGCCGCCGGCGCTTCTCCGAGGCCTGTCCGGAGGCGGTCGCCTTGATGAAGTCGTCGACGCGGAAGTCGTGCGCACGCGCGTTCTCGATCGGGTGGCACCAGATCCGCCACGTGAAGACCCGGCCGCCACGATACCCCCGTTCACGTATCCCGCCGAGAACCTCCAATCGAGCCGTCCAAGTACCACCACCACGCCAGCGTCACCGCGGTTGCGGCGTTGAGCTCCAGGTCAGCAGCCCCCCAGTTGCGCCGTCATGCCGGCACTTCCTCCAGCACGAGCTCCTCCGTCTTCGCCACCCCGCGGCCCACCTCCGACCGCGCCTCCTCGATCGTCGCCGCCAGTTCGCGGCGCCGGCGGGCGACGCCCTCCGCGCCGCCGTGCGCCTCGAGCACCGCCGGGGCGTTCCCCGCGAGCACGTAGTCGAGCTGCGTATCGAACCAGATGCCCCGGACCGCGCGGCGGCTCTCGGCGGACGCCTCCCAGCCGCTCATCACGTCCGCCACCGGCACCGAGAGAGTCTCGGCGCTGCGCGCCACCACGACCGTCGTCTGCACGCCGACGCGGCCCAGGGCCTGCCACAGTGGGGCGTAGGCTCGGCCCCACTTGCGGAGCCCCCTGCTCTCGTCCCGCTCCTCGACCACCAGCGGGCAGACGAAGACACAGAGGTTCCCTTCCGCGGCGTGCGGGGAGCGGTCCGGGAAGTAGCTCGGCTGCTTCTTGCCGCCGGTCCCGTAGCGAGTCTGTGGAAGCGCCGCGCGGTCGATCCCGAGGGCGTCGCACCAACTCACCGAGGCCTCCACCGAACCCAGCCACGGATACCACCAGCGAGCCAGCACGGCGCCGACCCTCACGAGCCGACGCTTGATCTCCACGAGCGTCGCGTCCTTCTCCGCCGGGCGCCGCCAGCGGCCCCCCTCCATCTCAAGCTCCCGGTACAGCCTCCGGCCCACGAACTGGTGCACTTGCACGCTACGCGTGCCTTCTCGCTGCAGAGAGAACACTGCGAACGCGGCGCCCAACTTGTCGTGCAGACCACTGATCCATCTCGAAACCGCCATGGGCGATGCTGCCAACTTGCGAGCCTGGAACCACGCAGCCACTTGGCCTACCAGACACAACCCCCCGTTCCGGCCGACGAGCGCGACGAACTCCGCCTCGACCTGGTCGAGCCCGAACTCCTTCCGCAGCCCCCGGGTCAGCTCCTCCGACCGCGCTTTCGCCTCTCCGCCCCCCATCAACTCACCACCTCTCTGACCTCCAGGAAGCCGATCACGACACCGATCGGTTGTCGAAGATAAGCGCCCGGTCGACCGCCGTGAACGAGAGCTGCGTGGCCCGCTCCCCGATGCGTCAGTCCCAACACCAGCGGCGACACCACCGCGGCTCTGTCTGCAGCCGGCCGTCCCTGTCGAGGACCGGCCGTCCCCGGCCGTCCCGGACCGTCCGCCGGCGGTCGAACTCGGCGTACGGGACCCGTGTCTCTGCCGCACGAGACGCCCGGCAGACCGCCACGTCGTGCGCCAGCTCCGCCGACCGCAACGTGTCCCACCGCGCCCGCTGGCGCATCTGGCCCGCCTTGCGCCACAGCGCCTCGGCGCGAGCCGTCCCGCCCGGCGTCGCCGCCGCCGCCGTGAACTTCCCGCCCTTCGGCCCGCGCGCCCGTCCGCTGCTCGACCCACCCGCGCCGCTCGGCCCGCGCCAGCCCCCGGCACGCCGCGAACGGGTGCCCGTCGAACTGCCGCTCGGCCAGGTCCCGCAGAGCCACCGCCCGGAGCACCTCCGTCCCACGCCAGACCGTCGAGACGCTCGTCGAACGAACGGTGCGGCTTCTCCGCGCCGTACTCCAGGCGGCGACGGCTCCGCACGCGGCCCTCCGGCCGCCGCTCGCGCCCTCGCCCCGCACCGCCGGGTCCCGGTCAGCCATGCGGCTCATCGGCCGAGGCCCTCCACCTGCGCGCCGGCCAGGGCCGGCCCCATGTCCGTGCGCCGGTCCGGCGCCGGCGCATCCCGCGCCAGAAGCCGCCAGTCCCGACCCTCCAGCCCCACCACGTCGCACCGGCCCACGAGCCGGCTCGACAGCCGGTCGTCCCCCATGAACGCCGCGATCTCGCTCGGCCGCTTGTTCGAGGTCCACACCGTCCGCCTGCCGGCGTCGTGCCGCGCCTCGTAGAGCATCAGAAGCGTCCGCCGCGTGTAGTCGGTCGCCGCGTCCCGCTCCGACCCCAGGTCGTCGAGCACCGCCAGCTCCGCCGCGACCAGCCTGTCGAACGTCTCCGAGGTCTCCAGCGCCGCCTGCGGCCGGAGCCGGTAGAGCAGCAGCGGCACCCGCGCGAACGCCATCGACCGCTCACCCAACCGCCACGACTCGTTCAGCACCGTGCACGCCAGCCGCGTCTTGCCCGTCCCGACCGGGCCGCACAACAGCAGGTCGCGGCCGTCCTCGCCGCCGCGCAGGAACGCCTGCGCCGCCGCCAGCGCGTGCCGGTTCTCCGCCGTTCGCCGCCACGTCGCCCACCGCGCCTCCCGGAACTCCCGCGGCACCGACGGCGCCGAAGCGTGCGCCGCCGTCCAGCACTCGCACCGCCGCAACCGCGTCACCCCCTCCACCTCCATCGGCTCCCAGCCCGGCGTCCCCGCGCACCGCCCGCACTCGGTCGTCATCGCTTCGCCCCCTCGATGACCGCGTCGTACGCCTCGCGCGGCTCCGTCGACCGCGCCGCGCCGTCACGCCGGCCGGCGGGCCGACCCCGAAGCTGCTCGGCCAGCGCCGGCGCGCGCGACAGCAGCATCGACAGCGTCCGCGTCCGGCCCTCCAGGAACCGGTCGCCCTCGGTGGTCAGGAACCGCTTGGCGAGCCGGTCCAGAGCGGCGTCGTCCCACGCCCGGCACAGCCGCTCGGCCGCGTCCGCGTCCGACGCCTCGACCGCGCGCGTCGGCGCATACGCCACCCCCCGGTGCTGCGGATACAGCTCCGCCCGGTACCGCTTGACGAACGCCGCCGCCCGCGACGCCGCGCCCGTCGCCGCGGCGCCGGCCGCCCCCTCCCCCGGACCCCCTCCCCCGGTACTGGGTGTACTTGTTCTGGTACTTGAAGATCCGTGATCCGTACCGCGCGCGCGGGCTTCAGAAGTAGTTCCGAAGTGCCTCTGCGGACGGCTCTGAACGTCGTCCTCGGACCCGAAATCGGCCCGTGTTTGCTGGTGCGAAACCACTTCCGAAGTAGTGCGGAAGTGGTGCGGAACTACTTCCGAAGTAGTGCGGAAGTCGTTGTTCCGAAGTAGTGCGGAACTACTTCCGAAGAACTTCCGAAGTGGTGCGGAAGTGGCGAACGACCCCTTCGCCGCCGGCAGCCGCAAGCCGCCCGGATGCGCCGACCACAGGTGGAACGTCCGCGCGCTCACCATCGCCTCGGCCGGGAGCGGATGCACCGTCCGGCCGGGGAACCGCACCCGCTGGAAGTCCTGCCACTCCGCGTGGTACAGGAACCGCACGCCCCGGTGCTCGAACGCCGACACCAGGCCCACCTCGACCAGCCGATCGATGCTCGCCGCGACCTCCTCGGCCGGACGCTCCCGCAGCGCGTCGTGCGCCGCCTGGAACGCCACCGCATCGGCCCGCATCACCCCGAAGTCGTCCGCCGCCAGCACGTAGGTCGTCCACACCCGGAACGCCAGGTCCGACAACCTCGACACCCTCGCCGAGTGGCCCAACCGCGCGTGCAGCACCCGGGACGCCGGCATGGCTACCTGTCCGTTCCCGCCAACGCGCCCGGCAACGTCCATCGACGCTCGCCGCCCCATCCGTGCTCGTTCGCCATCGCAGACCCGAATCCGCCGCCCGCGCCTCGTCAGCACGACCGCTCCGGGTCGCACACGCCGCACTGCGCCCAGTCCGGCCGAGCGGCGAGGACCCGCACCCCCGCGTTCGGGCGAGCCCGCCAGTACGCGCCCGCCTCCGGCCAGCACCCCGGGCAGATGAACAGCGCACCGCCCGTCGCCGGATCGACCACCTCGCGCCACGCCGCGGCCACGCGCCTCGCCGCGCGCCGCACCACGACCGACACCGGCCCCGCCCCGCCGACACTCGCATCCCTCATGCCGTTCTCCTCGGCCGTCGCCCCGCGGGCGCACCGCTCGGGCCGCCCAGGGCGAGCCACTGCAACACCGCCACCTTGCTCCACCGCGGCCGGCGGTCGACGCCCCGGCTGGGCGACACGGGGAACACCCGCGCTCTGGCCCGGCGTTCCAGCGTCTCCAGCGAGCAACGCAGCAGCGCCAGCTCCTCCAGGAACAGCACGGCCGGCAGCGTCTCGACGTCGATCGGGTCGTCGCCCGCCGCGTTGCGCGCGGCACCGCTCATCTCGGCGACCGCCTTCGACCGCGCCTCGGCCGCCGCAAGCTCGACGCGCTCCAGGAAGTCGAGCGCCCGATTCGCCCGCCTCGAAACCCTCCGGGGCGGGGCGGCGGCCCGTCAGGACGTGGTTCGGCGTGCCCTGACCGATCTCCAGCACCGCGGCAAGGTCGTGCCGGGCCCAGCCCGAGCCCCGCCAGGCGGCCCCGGATCGACCGGATCGCCGGCGCCATGGGTTCCTGCGGAATCTATAAAAAGAGACTATCTCTTGTCAATGACCTCTGTCTGGACCCAACCACCGGGCGCCCGGACGCGTCCGCGCCCCGCGATGAACCGGCGGCGTGGAAGCTGACCGGGTCATGGACGCACGACGCGCCGCCCGCGGCCCTTGTATCCAGTACGTATCGGGCCCGACAGCACCCACACCAGTTACCATCGTCAGGCGGTTCCTCGAGCGAAAACCAGCAGAATCCCTCACGCAGACCGACGGGCCGTCAGCCCCGTTTCGCCCCGCAGGACGGGCCTGGAACGGCGTGAGGGTGCTCAACGGAAGAATCTATTTACGCAATAAATTATTATTGCTACACTGTTCGCCGTGACGCTGCTCGCCAAGCGCCTTCGCCTGGTGCGGACACGGCAGGGGCTGTCTCAGGAACAGCTCGGCAACCGCACCGCCAGCACGAAGCACCTGATCTCGCAGGTCGAGCAGGGCCGGTGCGGCCTCACCAACCCCAGACTGTTCAGCGCCGCCCAGGCGCTCGGCGTCTCGGTCGACTACCTCTTCGGACTCGCCGACGACCCCACGCCCTCGCACCAGCTCGCCCGCGAGCTGACCGCCGCCGCCACCCGCATCCGCGACCTCGAAGACCAGCAGGCCCAGGCCGGCGTCACCGACGACGGCGACTTCATCGGCGTCGCTCCCATCGCACCCGCCGCCGGCAGCGGCGCATTCGTCGAGGACGAACGCATCATCGGCGGGCTCAAGTTCCGAAGAGACTGGCTCCGCAAGCTCGGACTCAACGCACGCGACTGCTGCATCCTCCGAGTCATGGGCGAGTCGATGGAGCCCACGCTGGTCGACGGCGCCACGATCCTCGTCAACCTCGCCCGCCAGCGCCGCCGCGTCGGCCGCATCTACGTCGTCCGGACCGAGGACGGCCTGATCGTCAAGCGGGCCGGCAAGGGCCCCGCCGGCGCCTGGCAGCTTGTCAGCGACAACCCCGACAAGCAGACCTGGCCCACCCGGCCCTGGCCGCCCGACGCCCCCATGATCGGAGAGGTCAAGTGGACGGCGCGCACCTTGCCGTAGGAGATCCCGATGAGCTCGAACCCGCGCAACGCCGACGAGCCCGCCGCCACGGAGACCGCCGCGGCACGAGGGCGGCATCTACGTCGTCCGCGCCAGCGACGGCCTGATCGTCAGGCGCACCGGCGAGGAAGCGGACGGCAGTTGGCTGCTCGTCAGCGACAGCTCCGACAACCGGGCGTGGCCGACGCTGCCCCGGGCCGACGCCGCGGCCGTACTCGGCGAGGTCCGCTGGACCGCGAGAACGTTTCTCTGAGGGAGGGAGTCCATGGAACCGATTGTCATTGAGAGCGAAGGCGTCCGACTCCGCGCTGCGGAGAGCGCGATGGCCGTGCCGGACGCCAAGCCGCGGCAAGCCGGGGAGGGCCGTGCATCGAAGGCCCGAGCCGGCAAGGCGCCCGCCCGCCGGCGCGTGCGGGTTGCCGAGGGCATCTACAAGGACCGGCACGGGCTGGCCGCCACGGTCAAGGCCAACGGCGTGCAGCGCGAGGTCCGCTTCCCACACGGCACGCCGCTCAGGACCATCCGCGCAAAGCGTGACGAGCTGCGCGCCAGCCTGCGGACGCTCCCCGCCGGCGGCCGGCACACCCTGAACCACGACGCCGGCCGTTACCTCGACCAGGTGGAGAGCACCCTGATCAGCTTCGGGGACCGCCGCCGCGACCTCATCGCGTGGCTGCCCCGGTTCGGACATCTGCGGACGACGGCGCTCCCGTCGCATCTGCCGCCGCTCAACGCCCAGCTCCACGAGTGGCGCCGCACCCTCGCCGCCTCGACCTGCAACCACCGCCGCCATGCCCTGACGAACCTCGTCCGCGTGCTCTACGGCCGCCGCGCCTCGTTCGACCTGCTCGACCTCGTCCGCTTCGCCCCGCCCCCGCCGAAGCCCCGCTGGGTCGACCGCGGCCACATCGCCGCCGTGCTGGCCGAGGTTCCGGCCGGCTCGCTTACCCGCGTCCGGCTCGACCTGATGCACTGGACCGGCATGCGGCCGTCGCAGATGGGCCGGCTGCGGGCCGAGGACTTCCGGCTCGACGAGCCGATCCCCTACGTGGCGGTCCCGCGCGGCAAGGGCGGCCGGATCGCTGCCGTCCCGCTCGTGCCCGAGGGGGTCGCTGCCGCACGCGCCTTTCTCGACGCGGAAGCCTTCGGGCCGTGGCCCCGCAGCAGCGTCAACCGCGCGCTCGCCGGTGCCGCCCGCCGGGCAGGACGGCCCGTCTTCACCACCTACCAGATCCGGCACTCGTTCGCGGCGGGGCTGCGCCGCGCCGGGACCGACGTGGCGGACATCCAGGATCTCTATGGACACACCCGGCCCGAGACGACGATGATCTATGCGCCGCCCGAGCTGGCGAAGCACTTGGCGGCCTTGGAGAGGTTGCGCCGGACCGACGCGATGCAGCCATAACGCGGGTCGACCGATCGGAGGCAGGAGGGTTCGCGATGATAGGCGGCGGGGAACGGAACGCGCGATCGACGCGGCTGTTGGTGCTGGCGGCCGCCGGAATGTGGGCGGCGTTGGCGTCCCACGCGGCGGCCCAGGGAAGCGTCGAGACAGATCGGGCGGCGCTGGAGGCGCTCTACGAGGCGACCGACGGCGCGAACTGGGCGAACAACACGAACTGGAAGTCATCAGCACCGCTGGAGGAGTGGCATGGCGTGACGATGGGCCTCGGCAGGGTGTGGGGATTGGACCTTTACAACAACGGTTTGGCCGGGTCGCTCCCACCCGCATTGGGGAACCTGACCACCCTCACGTGGCTGAACCTCAATGGGAACTCGCTTACCGGTGCCATCCCGAGCGCACTGGGGAGCTTGGTGAACCTCAACCAATTGTCCCTCGCTTGGAACGACTTGACCGGACCCATTCCGGGCGAGTTGGGCAACCTGATAAACCTCCGGGGGCTGGATCTTCGTGAGAACAACCTGACCGGTCCGATTCCAGCCCAATTGGGGAAGCTTGTGAACCTCCAGCTGCTGTGGTTGGCGGACAACTGGGGGCTGACAGGACCGCTGCCGACCGGTTTGCAGTCGGCCCCCTTCCGATGGCTGAGTATCTTCGTGACCCAAGCGTGTGCACCCGCCGGCTGGAAGGAGAGGCTGCAAACGATTCCCATTTTCCTTGGAAGGCTGTGTGGAACGGACACCGACGTACTGATTGACGTCGCAGTAATCTACACGCGGGCTGCCCGCGAGGCCTTGGGCGGAACTTTAGCTGTCGAGGCGCTAATCGACCTAATGATCGCCGAATCCAACTCTGCCTACCAAGCGAGCGATGTACACCATCGCTTGAGGCTGGTGGCCCGCGAGGAAGTGGCCTACGCCGAGACGGGCAACAGCGAAGTCGATATCAACCGTCTCATCGATCCAGCCGATGGCCACATGGATGAAGTGCATGCTTTGCGGGACAGGGTGGGGGCGGACCTATTGTCACTGATCGTTGGCGATTCCGACTTCGCTAGAGGGGAACGGCCGGGTGCTTTCTCTCTCCTGTCGAGCAAAAGCGGAGGCTTGACAATGGCTCATGAGTTGGGACACAACATGGGGCTGCGTCACGATCGGTACGCGGAGTACGCAATCTTTGCAGCCAAGCCGTTGCAGAATCCAGCGTATGGCTACGTCAATCGGCGTGCATTCGAAGCCGGTCCCGAGTCCAGTCGCTGGCTCACGGTCATGGCTTACCAGAACCAGTGCGGCGATGCGGGCTTCTTCTGCTCAGAGTTGCTTCGGTTCTCCAATCCGCGTCAGAGTCACAACGGCGACCCAATGGGTATTCCCTACGGAACACCGGTATCCGAGTTCAGCGGGCCGGCCGATGCGGTGGCTGTGCTCAACAACACGGGTCCAGCCGTGTCCTTGTGGCGCGATCGTCCGGCATCGGCGAACCGATCGCCGATGTCGGTCGGGACCCTTCCTGACCGGACATTGGCGGTGGACGGCATGCTGACCCTGGACGTGTCGCAGGCGTTCAACGATCCGGACGGTGACCCGCTGAATTACGCCGTGTCGTCGTCGGCCCCGCAGGTCGTGACGGTGCGCGCGACGGGCGCCCGGCTGACACTGACCGCGATAACCGCGGGCTCAGCGACGATCCGGGTGAGGGCGACCGACCCCGGCGGTCTGAGCGCCACACAGGAGTTCCCGGTGACTGTGACGGTGCCTACTGCGATACCGTTCACCGACGACCCGCTCGTGCCCGGCGAGACGCCAGTCAGGGCGGTCCATTTCACGGAGTTGCGAACGCGGATCGACTCGCTACGAGTGACGGCCGGGCTCGCGCACTTCGCCTGGACGGATCCCGTCTTGACGGCGGGGGTGACGCGAGTTCGGCTGATGCACCTTTTGGAGCTACGGTCGGCGCTCGCGGCGGCATATGCGGCGGCCGGACGGCCGGCACCGTCTTGGACCGACGAGGCCTTGACGGCGGGGGCGATGCCGATCCGGGCGGCGCACCTGATGGAACTGCGCGCTGCCGTGATGGCGCTGGAATGAGGCCGCTGACGGGCCCATTTCGACCGGTGCTGCTGGGTTTGCCCGGGGATTTCGCTGGCAGGCTGGGCTGGCACCTCATGGTGAGCCAAGGTAAATGCTTGACTTTAATGTGGTTATACCACGTGTTTGCGATTTGCTACCGGACTGGGAGGCCGGCGCCTACAGCCCCCTCACCAACACCATGTACTTCCCGTTGCGCAACGTCTGCGCGCAGATGATCGCCGAGGGCCCCGAGAGCACCTCCATCTACGCCATCAACTGGCGCCCCGAGATCGCCCCGGGCACCGACCAGGTCGGCGCGGTCTGGGCCATCTCGGCCGAGACCGGGGAGACGGCCTGGGTCCACGAGCAGCGCGCGGCCACCATGTCGCTGGTCACCACCGGCGGCGGCCTCGTCTTCGGCGGCGACGTCAACGGCCGCTTCCGCGCCTTCGACCAGGAGACCGGCGACGTTCTCTGGGAGGTCAACCTCGGCTCGTCGGTGTCGGGCTTCCCGATCACCTATGCCGTCGACGGCCGGCAGTACGTGGCGGTGAGCACGGGCACCCAGCGGTTCGTCAACCTGACCCCCGAGCTCAACCCCAGCCAGGGGAACAACTTGTTCGTGTTCGCGTTGCCGGAGTGAGGGAGTCGGTGCGGCAGCGCAATCTGCTCGACAGGGGGCGGGGGCGGTAGCGGAAACGGCCCCGTCGCGGAGCCGGTACGGTGGCGAGTTCCTTCTCTGGCGTTGATCTCTTGACGGGTACTTGACGGTCCGTCGCTTGGCGCGCCAGACTACACGAGTCGGCTCCCAAGGGAGCCGAACTTCACCCCCCCGGTGTCTGGTGTATTTGTCCACACGCCGGGGTTTTTCTTTGGTGCGCGACGGCATGTCGATGTGATGAGTAACGGGGCGCGCCCTGCGGTTCTGGTTCTCCTCGTGACCGTATCGGTCATGACGGCGCCGGCCGCGGCCCAGACCGGGTTGGAGCTGCCGCGCCTCGCCGACGGCCGGCCGGATCTGCAGGGCGTCTGGGACTTCCGCACGCTGACGCCGCTCGAGCGGCCCGAGGAGCGCGCCGGCCAGCCGCGGCTGACGCCGGAGGAAGCGGCGGCGATCGAGGCCGGTGAGGCGCAGCGCGCCAGCGAGGCGGACCGGGTGCCCGCGGTACGGACGGAGTCTTTGCCGGCTGGCGGCAGCTTCGTCAGCTACAACGACTTCTGGAACGACCGCGGGGCCCGCGTGGTCGACGACCGGCGCACTTCGCTCATCGTCGATCCCCCGGACGGACGGCTGCCGTCGCCGCGGCCGGGGGCGCGACAGCAGCTCGCGGTCGCCGGCGACGACGGCGCGGCCCGGTCGGACCACCCGGTGCGGTTCCTGGTGGGCGGCATCGGGTTGAACGGCCCCGAGGACCGCGGGCTCGCCGAGCGTTGCCTGCTCGGCTTCAACACCGGCCCGCCGATCGTGCCGGTCGCCCCCAGGGGCCGCTACAACCAGAACGTGCAGCTCTTTCAGACGCCGGACCACGTGGTCGTCTTCACCGAGATGGTGCACGAGGCGCGCATCGTGCCGCTCGACGGGCGGGAACCGCTGCCGGACGGCATACGCCAGTGGATGGGCAGCTCGCGCGGCCGGTGGGAGGGCGACACGCTGGCGGTCGAGACCGCCAACTTCAGCGACAAGACCGCGAGCTTCGTCCCGTTCACGCGCCTCGCCATCGGGACGGGCCGGACGCGGCAGCTCACGGAGCGGTTCCGGCTGGTCGACGCCGACACCCTTCTCTACGAGTTCACCATCGACGACCCGGCGAGCTTCACGCGGCCGTTCACGGCGGCGATTCCGATGAAGCGCGCGACCGCGCCGCTCTTCGAGTACGCCTGCCACGAGGGCAACTACGGCATGCGGAACATGCTGTCGGGCGCCCGCGTCGAGGAGGCTCGGGTGTCCGGGCGGTGACGTCGCGCGCCCCGGGGGGCGCCCGGGGCGCAAGGGCCGTGACGAGACTCGGCGCGAGGGACTTCGGCAGACGCGCGCCTACATGGACCGGTGCGGGGCGACAGAGGGGCACCTGGTGATCTTCGACCGCGACGCGGGCCGGTCGTGGCAGGACAGGCTGTACCGCGAACAGGACACCGAAGGCGGCGCGACGGTCACGGTGTGGGGGATGTGATCCGGAACGGCACCACGGCGCCGCGGGCGCGCTCGGCGCCCTGGGCGTCGGCCGCGTCTACCTCGAAGGGGCGCCCGATGCGGTTGCCGGCGATGTCCTCGAGGGTCGCCGCCGCGACAAGTCGGTACTCGCCCGGCCGCCACGGCTCGCGCGGCGTGAAGGTCCAGCGCGTCTCGCCCTGCTCCACCCGGATCTCCCCGGCCAGCGGCAGGTCGTCGCCCGTCGCCACCCCGAGCGCGCGCTGCAACAGGCCGTAGTCGAGCGGCACGGGAAAGCGCACGGCCAAAGGGTCGCGCGTACCGCCGGCGGGGAGGTCGAGTCGCCAGCCGGCGGGATCGAGGGCGCGCTCCCGGGCTGGACCCACCCTGAACTCCCGGCGGAACGGCGCCGCCAGCGGCTGACCGGCGGCGTCGCGCCAGTCCGCGTCGATCGCGAGGGTGTACCGGCGCCCGCCCTCCAGCGGGCGGCCGAGCTCGGCGTTCGGCCGGATGCCGCGCTTGACGCGCCCGGGGTCGTAGAGGACGGTGAAGCGCGTGCGGTCCGCGTTCCAGAGGTCGACGTCGAGCGGCAGAAACGGGTCGGCGAGCGGCTGGCCGTGCTCGTCGAGCAGCCGGACGTGCGCACCGCCCGCGCGCAGCCCCATCGGCGCCGAGAAGACGATGTACAGGCGGAGGTGGTTCTCGGGCACCTCGGGGCCCGTCGGATAGACCGCGACGACGCGGGTCGACGGCTCGCGGTCGGGAGCCGGCACGTCGACCGTCGTGCGCAGGGCGCGCGGCGGGGCGGCCGCGGAGCCGCCGCGTGCGGACGGGAGGGACGACGGATCGAACACCACCTCGTAGCGTTGACCCGCATCGAACGGGAAGCGCGGGGTGAAGCGCAGCGCGCCGGCGTGCACGGCATAGTCTCCGAGCACGGGCGGCAACTCGACGGCCGCCGCATCGGCCTGCGCGACGTGGACGCGCAGGATGGCCTGCCACTCGTCGCGCGACAGGGCGGCGCGCTCGAGGTGCGCGAGGTCCACGGCCGCCAACCCCGCGACGTCGACGGTCCGCGGCCCCGCGGGCGAATCGGCCAATCGGATGCGCGGCGCGCCCGGAGCGGGTTCGGGCGCCTGGCCGCCCGTCTGCGAGCATCCGGGCGCGAGCGCGAGGGCCGCCACCACAACGGCCGCCCTCGCCGCCTGTGTCATCATCTTCAGGACAGCAGCCCGAGGCGAGGTCCCCGCTGCATTAGAGCGGCGACGCATCCCGCCTGACTGCGTTGTTTCGTCGGTTGCATACCGCCGAAATGCGCCCTCCTCACGCCTTGTCAGGCGGGCGCGTCTCGGCCCTCCGCTGGCGCCCTTCGGGCGCCGTGCAATCCGGGCTTCACCACGGGCGGCTACGGCAGCGCCACCGCTTCGAGGTTCACCCCGCCGCCCGCGGCGTCGACGAGCAGCATCGCCCGGGTAGCGTCCAACCGATCGAGCTGCCGCACGCCGTCGAGCGACTCGATGGTCTCGAACGGCACGCCGGCGGTGTCGGGAATCGGGTCGGCGATGGCGTCCGCGGCGCCGAACGGCTCCGTCGGCACCTTCATCACGCCGCGCTGGTTGTTCGACAGCAGGATGTAGTCCTGCCCGTCCTTCTCGTAGACGATCATGTCGATGGGCCGATTGCGGTTCCCGAACTCGGCGATGGTCGTTCCCTGTATCTTGCTGCCCGGCTCGAGCGCCGCGATCGGGAACTTGACGAGCGGGGTGCACAGGTAGCTGGCGACGATCGACGGCTCGCCGTCGATCTCGTAGGGGACGAAAGTGAACACCGGCGAGAACGTCTCGAGCTGGCCGTGCGACCCGTGGTAGATCTCGACGCTGGTCCCCGCGTCCGCCACCCGGAACGGATAGGGGATGACGCGCATCTTCGACGCGAACTCCTCGTTCGACAGCCCCGAGACGAACAGGTTGCCGTCGATGTAGGCCATGTGGGTGATGGTCTGCACGCCGATCAGCCCCGCGGGGTCGACCTGGTCGGGATAGTTGGCGATGGGGATCTCCCGGCCGCCCGCGAGCACCAGCGGCGTCTCGGCCGGCGGGGGATTGGGCACCCCGATGCGCGTGTAGCGGACCTCGTCGAGCGAGACGACCTCGATCTCGCCCGCGCCGTCGACGCGCAGGAGGACCGGCACCGCGCCGGCGCCCAGCCCGCGCATCACCGAGAGCCACGTGTTGCGCGTCCGCGGGTCGACCACCATGTCGGTGATCAGCAGGTTGCCGGCGTCGATGCCGAGCAGCGCGGCGACCTTCCGATCGATCGCGGGCACGTCCCGCGTCCCCGGCGTCCCGCCGGCCATCTCGTCGCCGAGATGCAGGGCGGTGATGGACACCTCCTGGGCGTCGGCGGCGAAGAGCACGCCTTCGGGCCCGAACGCCAGCTTGCCGATGTACTGGAACTCGGGGGCGACGCCGGTCGTCGCCTCGGAGTTGGCGGTCGGCCGGGCCCCGGCGACGGCCAGGCCCAAGCCGATGACGAGCAGCAGACAGAAACGAATTGTGGACATGCGAGTCTCCTTCCAGCGCATCATACCGGTTTGTTCCAGCCCCTGGCACGGATCTGGCGGGTGCACGACACCATCGTGCGGTGACGGCCCCCGGCCCTGACGGCCGCTCGATTTCACGGGAGCGGCCGGGGCCGGCGCTCGCGAACACGCCGCCGTGAGGGCTTCGGCGCTCGCACACCAAGCTCGGCGTGCCGCTTGCGCGGCGGCGTACCACCTGCCTGGCGTGCGCCCCGACCTGGCAGCCTGGCGCGAGAGTCCCCGCTACAGTCGAGCGGCGCTCTCTCCGGCAACACGTGTCTCACCACGGTTGCCAGGAAGCGAGCGGAGCGAAGCGGAGAATCCCCACGCGTCAGGGCGCCGCGACGGCCGCGCGCCACGCCGCGGCGGCCGACTCCTTGAGCGTCTCGGCGTCGGCCGGCAGCAGGTATCGCTCGGCGGCCAGCGCGTCCGCCGCCTCGGCGTAGCGCCGCACGTACTCCGCCTCGCCGCCGGGATAGCGCCCTTCCAGGGAGAGCCGCGAATCGCCCGACGCCGTCCGCTCGTCCATCGTTCGCGGGAACGGAATCGTGGAGCCGTTCACGCCGCACAGGTCGCCCTCGGCGAAGCCCGCCGCGCGGACCGCCTTGCCCATCGTGGAGAGCGGGGCCGCGACCTCCGGCACGATGACCCCGGCCACGAGGTTGCCGTCGGCGTCGAGGCCCGGCACGAACAGCGGATACCGCTCGTCGCTCTCCTTCGGCGGCCAGACCGAGAAGTCGCGCACCCCGAGCGTGCTGATCGCGCCGTTGTAGGGACGGTCCGGGATGGTCGGATACTGCGCGCCCTGCCCCTCGACCGTCACCGCGGTGCCGTCGGCCACCGAGGGCGCGCGCGTCGCCGGCGGCTCGACGCCGTCGCGCACCCACTGCACCGTCGCGTCGAACGCCGCGCGGTAGTACGGCCACGGCCGCACCGGGTTGGCCGGGTCGCGGCACCCGGCGGCGCCCTGCGAGTGCGCGGTCGCGAGCATCCAGTAGCGCACGTTGGGCGGCAGCTCGATCGCCCGGCCGCTCGTGTCGGTGACGATGAGCGAGGCGTGGGCGCCGTAGAACTCCGACTCGGCGTCCACCTGGATGATGTCGGGACAGGTGTCCGTGGCCGTGCAGGCGGCCAGCAGCCCGTCGGTCCTGCCCGTCAGCGCATCGGTCGTCGTCGCGAACGTGAACGGGAACTCGTCCATCGGGTAGTTGTGGTCTTCGTGCTGGCGCGTGTAGCGGCCCGTCTGCGCGAAGCGGGCGTTGACGAACGTGCGGCGGGCGCCGCCGACGTACGGCGTCATGCCGTCGAAGACGCGCCGCCCCGCCGGGTCCTGGTTGAAGCCCTGGTAGACGAAGTCCCGGGCCATCCGGCCGCTCTGCGACGAGCCGACGGCCACCGCGTGGTCGAGCACCGGCCCGCCGTCCACGAAGAGCGGGTTGGCGACGCCCCGATCGTCGGCGGGACGGTAGCGCGCGAACGACACGAGATCGCGCATGGCGGCGAAGCCCAGGCCGTGGACGATCGGGTCCCGGGCCTCGTACACGAACTCGTAGATGGTCCCCGCGTCGGTTCCCGCGGGGGGCGTGATGGCGACGGTCATGTCGTCGACGTAGCGCCACCGGTCGGCCGGCACCGTCCGGCGCGGATCGTCCTGGAGCTGGCGATTCGTGAGCGTCGCCGCGGTCTCGTCGAGCGACACCGCGGGATACGTCAACCGGCCGAAGGCGGCGCTGTCGGGGTTCTGCCACTCCTCCATCGAGGTGCCCGTGATCGTCCGGCCGTCGTCGGTGGCGAGCGGAAAGATCGCCAGCACCGGGCGCGGGTCGCCGGCGCCGGGCGCGCCGTGCAGCCAGCCGCTCGATACGTACGTGTAGCCCTGGTTCATGAGGAACGCGTTGCCGGCGTTTCCGGCCGCGTAGCCCAGCCCCGCCTCGTGGAAGTAGCCGAAGACGATGTTGCGGCCGCGGTTGTTGATCTCGTACACCAGGACGCCGTTGCCCCGGGTGATGTCGACCGGCTTGAGGATGTCGACCGCGAAGGTGTATTCGACCAGCCCGTCCGCGTTGCGCGGGGCGTTCTCGAGATCCACGATGCCGGCGTCGAGGGGGGCGCCCGGATCGGCGACGGCGGTGGCCGTGCCGAGCAGGATCTCGTACGGGCCGACGGCGCCGAACGACCGCCCGCCGAACGCGGGCCCGCGGCTGGTGATGTCGAGCCGGGTGACCCGCGAGCCCTCGGGGGCCGGCGACGCTGACTCCTGCGCCTCGCCGACACCGTGGAACCCGCTCAGCCCCATCCCGAGCACGACCGTCAACATGTGTCGTCGGAAACGCATCGCTCACCTCCGGTCGCATGATAGCGCCTGCCGTCATCGACCGCCAGCGACGACGAGTGCGTGACCGGAGAGCAGTGCGCCGCCGCGCCCCGATGAGATCAGGCCAGCGCGGGCGCCGGCCCTCATTCTCCCGAGCCAGGGGATCAGGCCGGCGCCGGCGCCGGCCCCCATCTTCCCGAGCCGGGATCATGCACGTGATTGTCCGGACCACGGTTCGGCCGAACGGGCCCCGGGTGCACGTCAGGCAAGTTGCAGATTCGCGGTTGCGAGCATTGGTCCCACAAATCTGACGTGCACCCACGGGCCCCTTCGTGGTTGCCAATGCCACCGCGGGGTGATAGCGTGAGCCGCCGCACCGCGGGCGATTCCGGTTCGGCGCGTCGTGAACGAGGAGAGCCGCGGCGAGGGGGACACGATGGTGGATCCGACCAGACGCACGATACTCAAGACGGGGGCGGCGGCGACGGTCCTCGCGGCCACGCGGGGGCTCGCCGGGCAGGTCGGCCAGGACGGGGCGGCCATGTCCTTCTACGAGAACGGCCCGGTTCGCATCCGCTACGAGGAGGCCGGCTCCGGCTTCCCGCTGCTCGTCATTCCCGGCGGCGGACTGAACTCTTCGATTGCCGGCCTCGCCACGCATCCCTTCAACCCGTTGGAGGAGTTCAAGGGAGAGAACCGCGTCATCGCGGCGGACCTGCGCAACTCCAACCGCGGCCAGTCTTCCGGTCCCCTCGAGATCGATCGGCCATGGGATTCCCATACCGACGACCATCTCGGTGTGATGGATCACCTCGGCATCGACAGGTTCATGGTGCTGGGTTTCTGCATCGGTGGCCCCTTCATCTGGAACCTGCTGCGGCGGGCCCCCGATCGTGTCGTCGGGGCCGTGCTGGCGCAGCCGAGCGCGTGGAGCGCGGAGCATCCCACCCTGTTCTACGACAACAACATGGGGGGCTGGGGGCCGGATCTCGTCGCGCGCCGGCCCGAGATCACGATGGACATGGTCGACCGGTTCCTGACCACGATGTACCGCACCGACGCGGACTTCGTCTTCACCGTGACGCGGGACTTCGTGCGCGAGCTGCAGACGCCGATCCTCATCCTGCCCGACGACATCCCGGCGCATCCGTACGACGTCGCCATCGAGGCCGCGATGCTCGCGCCGCAGTCCGAGCTGAGCATGTTCCCGTGGAAGCAGCCCGTGGAACGGATTCCGCTGGCGGTGCGCCAGATACGGTCCTTCCTCCGCGCGCACCGGCCGGCTTCCGCCTAGTCGTCCGTGGCGGGAACGCAACGCGCGGAGAGCACAGCGAGCCGTGATACCTTGGGGGGTGAGGGGATCTCGCCTTGCAGCTCAGCGGAGCCCACGAGTACCGCGGACCCGGCGAACCGCGGAGCGGAGACGCCGCCGCCCAGTGGCGCGAGCAATGGCGGATGCTGCGCCTGCGAGACCGGGACGCCTATCCCGACACCTTGGGGCCACCCGAGGTCTTCAGCGACAAGCTGCCGGCCGACACCGACCGGAAACGGTGCGGACACCCGGTCGCCCGCGGCGAGACGGGACCCAACAGCCGCACGGTCACCAGTCGGCTGCGGATGAGCTGCACGGAGTGGCGGGACGTCCCGACCGCCGACGACTTCTACCGGGCGGTCCACGAGCCCCAAGGCACGAACGCCGAGACCGCGATTCTGCTCGTCTGGTACCACGAAGCCGACATGAGCGAGCAGCTCTACGCGCACCTCGAGGGGGCCTACAGTTGGAGGGCCCTGGTCACGGCGCTGCACCGGGTGGGCCTGATCCACGGCGAAGGGGCGCGCCGAATCAACCGTTTCGCTATCGCATGACCAGGCGCAAGCCCCCGGCGGACGGTATCCCCGTGCTCCGGAGCCGAGGCCAGCCACGCGAGATCCTCCGGCGGATGCGGCCGGCGTTCCGGGAGCACGTGCGACCCCACACCAGGGGGCAGGAAGGCGAGCGTCTGGGAGGCGGGAACGTGCTGGGCGCCCTGTGGAACCACCGCGGTACCCGGGACATCGACGCCTACGTGCGGCTCGGGACCACCGAGGACGGCAACCGGATACTCGACAGGGCCGCGGCGGCCTGCGGCGCCTACCGGGTCGAGCACCCCACGTTCAAGCGGCTGGAGTTCGAGAGGAACAAGGACAACCACATCGACGTCACGTTCGGCCAGCCGACGCCCCGCCAAGGAGAGCGCACGGTGATTCTCGACGGCGAGCCGACGACGATCCTGAGCACCGCCCAGATCATGAGCGGCAAGCTCCACGGGCGCGGCATGACCGCCCCGGTCCGGGACCTGTACGACATCGCCGTCTGCCGACTCGCCGACCCCAGGTCCCTGGAGATCGCCGTCAACGGCGTCCCCACCGAGAAGCTGAACGCCATCCTGTCGATCTACCGGAGCCTCGAGGACCAGTACAGACGGGACGCCCCGAAGATCAGCGACACCCCGGAAGAGCTGATCGCCATCAGGGAAGCCCCGACGGTCTACGCCCACAACGCGATTCTGGACAGCCGCTACACCAGGGTCACGATTCGCACCCACGGCGGCAGCGTGCAGGTCAAGGTCCGGACGGCAGCCGCATCGCGGACCCTCACGTATGGGACCGCCGAAGACCTCCAGGAGGGACTCGAACTTGAAGGCGTCAACGCGTTCCTGACCGCGCAGGACCGGGATGCGGAGAGCGTGCTGCACGCCGTCGTCGAGGCCATGTGGGCGAACGAGACGACCTCCGTGATCGAAGTTCACCCCGAACCGCTCAAGCACACGCCGGTGGAGGCGTCCCCGATAGAGTGGGAACCGAGGGGGGGTTAGACTAGATCGGATCGACCCCCGCGCGCACGCAGAAATACTCCCAGGCGCGGTCGAGGGCGAGTGGCGAGAACTGCGTCGCGCGTGAGAGCTCGATCTCACGATCGGACAAGCCTCGGGGCGTCCCGATTGCCATCGCCTGCAGTTGCACCTCGGCGTTGAGCTTGAGATAGATGGCGGTCATCACAGCCGCCTTGAGGGAACTCGCCGTGACCACCGCGCCGTGCCCGCGCATGAGCACGCAGGTGTTGTCGCCGAGCGTGGCCGCGAGGTCGCGCCCCTGCTCCATCGAGCGCACCAGCATGTCCGTGTCGTCGAAACGGGCGGCGATGTCCCAGATCGGCACCTCGGGCCCGATGACGGACGCGGTGTGCACCATGGGCTCGAGCGCGCGGCCGGTGATGCCGAAGGGAAGCAGCGGATAGGCGTGATTGTGCACGACGGCGTCGACGTCGCTGCGCGCTTCGTAGATCGCGCCGTGAATCATGCGTTCGCCGTAGGGCCTGCGATTGCCGGGATCGAGCGAGCGGCCGTCCTGCTCGAACCGGATCAGGTCGGCGTGCTCGACCAGCTCCGGACTGCGCGACCGGGCCATGACGTAGCGTCCCGGGTTCTCGGGATCCCGCACGCTGACGTGGCCGAAGGCATCGACGACCTCCTCGTGCGCGAGGATGCGGTTGGCGGCGACGAGGCGCCTGAACTCGATGCGATCCTCGAGCCCGGCCGTGTCCTGGGCGAGAGAACGCGCCGCGAAAGGCGCAGCCGCGAGCATGCCGAGCGCCGTGCGAACGAATTCACGGCGTGCCATGTGTGCGTGGGAAGACATGGGGCTCTCCTGAGTGGCCGCGCCCGTCGTTGCCGGCACGGATCGTGCCGGTGCCCGATGCCGCGAGTCGGTCCCCCCGCGAAGTGGCCCCGCGTCCCTCTCGAGCGCCCGTGGAGCCCGGCGCGACGGTACTGCGCATCGTCGAGTTCCAGGGGGCGAACGGGGCAATCCATCGCCCGGCGGGGCCGATGCCGAGCGCTGGTCGTGGTCTGCGACTGCCGCACATGCCGACCCCGGCGAACCTGTGCCCTCCACGATATCGTAGACGATCTCCTCGCCCGAAACCGGTCTCCGACGAGGGCGGCGGGTGGGGTATACTGCCGGCTGCTGCGGTGGATTCCGCGGGCAACCTCGGGCTGCGAAGGAGAGATCCATGGGTGCGAAACGACCTGATCGACGAGAGTTCCTGCGAGGCGGCGCGGCGTTGGCGGGCGGCTTGACGGTGGGGGCGGCGGAGCCGGCCCTCGGGCAGGCGCCGCCGGAGCCGGAGCGGTACGTCAGGGGCGACCCGGACCTGATCGCCTACGGTGAGCGGTCCCGTTTCGTGACCTCGGTGCGCATACCGCACCCGCCCGGCGGCCGGGAGTCGCCCGACGCGTTCGGGCTCGTGTTCCACGTGGCGGCGCCGCTCCAGGATTCGGTGGGCACGATCACGCCGTCGTCGCTCCACTTCGTGGGGACCACCCGCGGCTCGCTCATGCCGGAGATCGATCCGGCGGAGCACCGCCTCATGATCCACGGCATGGTGGAGCGCCCGCTGGTCTTCACCATGGAGGACCTGAAGCGCCTCCCGTCGGTGACCCGCCTCCACTTCATCGAGTGCGCGGGGAACCGGGCGAGGAGCACGCACAAGGACGTGCAGGAATCGCACGGGATGACGAGCTGCGCCGAATGGACCGGCGTGCTCCTGTCCACGCTGCTCGAGGAGGCCGGCGTGAAGGACGGGGCGGCCTGGGTCGTGGCGGAGGGGACCGAGAACGTGAAGGGCGCGTCGAGCTTCCCGCTGGCCAAGGCCATGGACGACTGCATCGTGGCCTACGGCATGAACGGCGAGGCGGTGCGGCCGCAGAACGGATTCCCGCTGCGCCTGCTGATTCCCGGCTTCGAGGGCATCTTCAACACGAAGTACCTCAGGCGCATCAAGGTGACGGACGAGTACTACCTGAACTACAACGACTACGGGCACCTCAGCCGGGACGACACGCGCGCCGCGCTCGGCTACCAGGTCGGGCCGAAGTCGGTCATCACGCGGCCGTCCGGGGGACAGCGGCTGCCCGGCCGCGGGTTCTACGAGATCTCCGGCCTCGCCTGGTCGGGCGGGGGCGCCGTCAGCCGGGTGGACGTGTCCACCGACGCCGGCCGGAGCTGGCAGGAGGCCGAGATTCAGGGGACGGCCCACCGCATGGCGCACACCCGGTTCCGCCTGCCCTGGAGCTGGGACGGGCAGGAGGCCGTGCTCATGTCGCGCTGCACCGACGAAGTGGGCCAGGTGCAACCGACGCAGGCCCAGGTCGCCGAGCACTTCGGCCGGCCCGACAATCCGTCCGCCGGCGTGCCGGGCCTCGACAACACGATCCAGCCGTGGCGGGTCGCCGGCGACGGGAGCGTTCACAATGCGCGTGCTTAGGCCTCTCGCGTTGACGATGCTCCTGGGCGCCACAGCGCTGGCGCAGGGGCCCACCTACGGGGTGGGGCGGGCCCCCACCCCGGAAGAGCTTCGCGCCCGGGACATCTCCATCGGCCCCGCGGGCGATGAGCTGCCGCCGGGGAGCGGCACCGCCGAGCAAGGGGAGCGGATCTACCGGATACGGTGCGCGGGATGCCACGGGAGGGAGCTGGAAGGCGGCCGGGCCCCCCGGCGGGCTCCCCGGCTGGTGAAGACCGAGCCGGGGTCGGACGTCGACCCCTGGGCGGCGGGGCGCATACTGCCGTACCGCTCGCCGTACGCGACGACGGTGTGGGACTACATCAACCGCGGCATGCCGCTCTACCAGGAGGGGTCGCTGACCGCGGACCAGGTGTACGCGCTGACGGCCTTCCTGCTGTACAGGAACGAGGTCATCGCGGAGGACCTGGTGCTCGACGCCGAGAGCCTGCCGAAGATCGAAATGCCGAATCGCGACGGATGGGCGCCGCTGCCGGATTGGCAGCGCCTGTCGCCGAGGCTTCCGGGTTATCCCTTCTAGAACCAAGGAGTACGGAATGAGGTTGTCAACCGAGCGGCGCGGCTGGATGTGGATTCCCTTCCTGTCGCTGGCGTGTGTTCTCGGAGTGTCGGGCGCCGTGGCCGCCCAGGAGGGTTCGGCCGGCGACCCGGCGCAGTGGGTCATGCCGAACGCCAACTACGCGGGCTGGAACTACAGCCCGCTCGATCAGATCGACGTCGACAACGTCGACCAGCTCACCATGGCGTGGACGATGCAGCTCGGCGTCCACGATTCGTACGAGGCGTCGCCGCTCGTCATCGGCGACACGATGTACATCGTCACCCCGGAGCCGAACTACGTCTACGCGCTCGACCTCGCCCGGGAGGGCTTCATCAAGTGGGAGTTCCGGCCCGAGATCGCCGACTCGGAGCTGACCCGCAGGAGCGCCTGCTGCGGCGCGCAGACGCGCGGCCTGGGCTATGACGACGGCCGCATCTTCTTCGCCACCCTCGACGGGCAGGTGTTCGGGCTCGACGCCGAGACCGGAGAGCAGCTCTGGCAGGCCGATAACGCGACCGTCGAGACCGGCGAGACGGTCCCCGGCATGCCGCTGGTGGTCGGCGACAAGGTCATCGTGGGCGTGGCCGGCGGCGAGCGCGGCGTCCGCGGTCACGTCACCGCCTACAACCTCGACGACGGCCGGTTCCGGTGGCGGTACTACAGCATGGGGCCGAACAACGAGGTGGGCATCGGGTCGCGCTTCGCCCCCTTCTATCCCGACGACCGCATCGACAACCCCGCGCTCGACACGTGGTCCGGCGACTCGTGGCGGCGCGGCGGCGGCGCCGTCTGGGGCTGGTTCACGTACGACGCCGAGCTCAATCTCTTCTACTACGGCACGAGCAACTGCGCCCCCTGGAACCCGGACTACCGCCGGGAGTGGGGCGTGGTCGAGCTGGACGAGGACGGGGGCCTCACCGGCTTCCGGAACAACTACTGCGCGTCCATCCTGGCCCGCGACGCCGACACCGGTGACCTGATCTGGGCCTACAACATGACGCCCCAGGACCAGTGGGACCTCGACGAGCCCAACGTGAACCTCCTCGTCGACCTCGAGATCGACGGCGAGGTGCGCAAGGCGCTGGTCCGCCCGGCGAGGAACGGCTATTTCTACGTGTTCGATCGCGCGACGGGCGAGATGCTCCTCGAGCCCTGGATGTTCGTCTACAACGACATCTTCGACGGCATCAACATGGAGACCGGCCGTCCGCGCTACGACATGACGAAGATGATGTTCACCGACGTCGAGGACCGGCAGCGGTACCTGCCCGACGCCGACAACGTCGCCATCGGCTGGTGCCCCGGCATCGCCGCCCGGAACTGGCAGAACGACGCGTACTCCCCGCGCACCGGACTGGTGTACACCCCGACCTCGAACAGTTGCGATCGCCTGAGAATGGTCGAGGGCGAGTACGTCCCGGGGAACGACTACACGCTCCGCGAGCGCGGCGGCCGCGCCCCGGACCCGCCCAACGCCGAGGTCGTCAACGAGCTGCAGGCCAACGATCCGGTGGCGGGCGAGACCGTCTGGCGGGTCCAGTGGACCACCGCCAACAACGCGCCGGTGATGGCCACCGGCGGGGACCTGCTCTTCCAGGGCGGCCCCAACGAGGGCGTGGTGCGGGCGTTCGACGCCCGGAGCGGGGACGTCCTCTGGACGTTCCGGACGGGGACCAACTTCCGGAACTCGCCCATCACCTACCTCGGGCCCGATGGCCGGCAGTACGTCGCCATCATCGGCAGTCAGCGCCCGGGCAGCGTGCAGATCACGCCGGACGCCGAGCCCGACGCGGTCGCGCGCTTCCGGCGTGCCGGCAGCGCGCTCTACGTGTTCGCGCTCCCGCCGGCCCGCAACTGAGGTGTGCAGGGAGTCCGCGCCGAACGGCGTGGACTCCCGCAGCGTTGGTCGGGCGCCAAGGGAGCCGGGACGGCGATTGCCGGGCGAGGGGTCGCCGTGGAACGGCGCGGGCCCTGCGGGGTGGGTTGGGCGCCAAGCGGAGCCGAAGGCGGCGGGTGGCGTCCAAGCGGAAGGCGCGCGGCGAGGCGCCTGGAGCCGAAGGCGGCGGTTGGCGTCCCAGCCGAAGACGCGCGGTGAGGCGCCTGCGGCCCGGCCCCGGAGGTCGCCTGCCTGCGCCTCACCGTTTCCGGCCACGCGGGCGGGCTCCCGGACACCCGATGGCAGGGCGGCGAACCGAGCGATGCTCCGCCCGGTGCCGGGGTCCAACCACGGGCTCGCTGGACAGCCGATGTACAGACTCCCGGCTCCGCGGTGTTCCCCGCTCCGGACCCGGGCGCTGGCGATAGCCTGCGCCGCGTCCTGCATCGTCGGGTCCGCTCCGTACCTCGCCGCTTCCCAACAGGCCAGCCCGACGGACCCGGTGAGATCGGCCGTCGTGACGGCGGTCACCTCGCAGATTGTCATCGACGGGGCGCTCGACGAGGCGGCGTGGCGGCAGGCGCCGACCATCGGCGACCTGGTCCAGAGAATCCCCGTGGCCGGCGCGGCGCCCACGGAGAGGACCGAGGTCAGGCTGCTCTACGACGAGGAGAACCTCTATATCGGCGTGATGTGCTACGACACCGAGCCCGACCAGGTGCTCGCGTCGCAGATGGCGCGGGACGCGAGCCTGAACGCCGACGACCGCCTCGCCATCGTCCTCGACACGTTCCGCGACCAGAGCAACGCCTTCCACTTCGCGACCAATCCGGCCGGCGCGATGGTCGACGGCCTCGTGTTCGCGAACGGCGAGACGAACGACGACTGGGACGGCATCTGGATCGTGCGGACCGCGCAGACCGGCGCGGGGTGGAGCGCGGAGTTCGCCATCCCCTTCAAGACGCTGAGCTTCCCGGCCGGCGAGACCGTCTGGGGCTTCAACATCAGCCGCACGATTCAGCGCAAGCTCGAGGAGAACCGCTGGACGGGGGCGCGCTTCCAGACCGAGTTCTTCCAGATCTCCGAGGCGGGCCGGATCACCAACCTCGAGGGCCTGCAGCAAGGCGCCGGGCTCGACATCCGCCCGTTCATCGCGCGGCTCTGGCCGCGCCCCGACACCGGCGGCGATACGGTCGTCGGCAAGCCGGGCGTGGACCTGTTCTACAACATCACCCCGAGCCTCAAGCTGTCGTTCACCGCGAACACCGACTTCGGCGAGACGGAGGTGGATGCGCGGCAGATCAATCTCACGCGGTTCTCCATCTTCTTTCCCGAGAAGCGGACGTTCTTCCTGCAGGACGCCGGCGTCTTCAACTTCGCCACCACCGGCATCGACCCGCCGGGCGGCATTCCCGGCACCGGGGCCGAGATCTTCCCGTTCTTCAGCCGGAGAATCGGCCTGCTCGGCGGGCAGGAGGTGCCCATCGACTACGGCGCCAAGCTGACCGGGAGGGTCGGCAGGACCGAGGTCGGCATGCTCGACGTGCGCACCCGCGGCGTGCCGGCCGCCGACGCCGGCAACCAGTTCGTCGGGCGCCTCAAGCGGAACTTCCTGGAGCAGTCGTACGTGGGCGCCATTCTCACCAACGGCAATCCCGCGTCCGCGCTCTCGAGCAGCACCGTGGGCGTGGACCTGCGGCTGGCCACCTCCGATTTCCTGGGCCGCGGTCAGAACGTGGTCTTCAACGCCTTCGGCCTTCGGAGCGACAACGAGGGCGTCGCCGACGACAACGCTTCCTTCGGCTTCGGGGCGCATTACCCCAACGACAGGTACGAGGCCCAGGTTTTGTGGCGGGAGATTCAGGACAACTTCGACCCGGCGATCGGCTTCGTGCAGCGCAGCAACGTGCGGATGCTCCGGGTCGCCGGCAGCTTCAACCCGCGCCCGAACCCGTCGACCGGCATTCAGCAGATGTACCACGACGTGTTCTATACGCGCTTCACCCGGCTCGACAACGGACTGGTCGAGAGCTGGGACATCTACGCCACCCTGGTCGACTGGCACTTCAACTCGGGGGACTCGCTGCACAGCCTGTTCGACCTGAACCCGACCTACGAGCGCCTGTTCTAGCCCTTCGAGATCTCGCCCGGCGTGGTGCTTCCCGTGGGCGAGTACCGCTTCATGCCCATGCGGATCTTCTTCACCTCGGCGCAGAAGCGGCGGCTGCAGGGCAGCGTCGGCCTGACGTTCGGCAACTACTGGTCGGGCACCGCGCAATCGCTCCGGACGGGCATCAGCTACAAGCTTCCGCCCAACTTCCTGGTCAGCTTCAACGCCGACCAGACGTTCGCCAGCCTGCCGGAAGGCAGCTTCGTCGCCCGCATCTACAGCTCGGAGGTCAACTACGCGGTCTCGCCCTTCCTCACGTTCTCCAACCTGATCCAGTTCGACAACCGATCGGGGAACCTCGGCCTCCAGAGCCGCGTGCGCTGGATCATCGATCCCGGAAACGACCTCTTCTTCGTGTTCGGCCAGGGCTGGGTGCACGACCTCGAACGGGGCTACCGTGAGTTCCGGAGGCAGGACTCGAGGCTGGCCACCAAGCTCCAGTACACGTTCCGCTTCTGAGGAATCGGCGGCCGCGGGTCGCCATCACGTGAGGCGCCTCGCGGGGAGGCGCAGGAGGTTGCCACATGGTCAGTCGACGCTGATTCAACACGCTGCTCGCGGGAACGGCCGGCTGCGCCGCCGCGGGTCCGCTCGGCGCCGCCGCGGGTCC
>JAJEEA010000248.1 GCA_022821235.1 Vicinamibacteria bacterium | reverse complement strand
GACGACTACGTTCGTCCAGTACAGGCGCCACCGCGACGTACTTGGCTACGATGGTGGCTTCCAACTCCACGTCTCGCCGCATGCGGTCAGTAAAGCACAGAATCCACAAGATGGCAAGTTAATTTAGCGCAGTGTCCTAAGGTCGAAGAACCTCCGCGGGCCAATCTGACCAGCCACCATCGTCACCACCCATGACCCATTCCTGCCCGATCTCGTGCCGCCCGGGTCCCTCTTCGTGGTGAAGCGCACGAAGCGAACGAACTACCGGACCAGCATCGTTCCGTTCCCCGGCTGGAAACAGTCGAGACGCAGTCGCAAACCCGCGTGAAGCCCGTCGCGAAGAGCGGGAGCACCCCCGGGTCTGGGAAGGCATCGTCCGGGGCGACTTCGGTGCGTGAGAGCACTCTCCGTGACGGCGACGCCGACCTTGAGGTCCCGCCCCGGGCCGGACGTACCAGCAGCACAAGACGGACCCCCCAACTGGGCTTTCGCGCACGCCCGGCCCGACCGAGCTTCCACACGGTCGGCAGCACGCGAGGTTCGGGCGGTCGTCGGGGCGCCTGGCGCGAGGCGAGGGGGGCCAGGGCCTGGCGGTGACGCGGCGGACCGACAGCCACCGAGCCGCCGGCTCTCATTCGACGTTGAGACCCCAACGCCAGCAGGCCGCCGATGAGCGGCTCGCTGCCGTCCGTCACATGCAACTACAGTCGAGGGTCCGAAGGCCTGCGGCAAGACCGTCACCGGACGGCGGATGGCGGCGAGCGAGGTGCTGCTGGACGTCGATGACGAGGCGCGGCTCGCCGTCGGCGTCGACCCCGCCCTCGTGCTCGCCGGCGACACGCCGCGCCTGATCGACGAGTGGCAGACCGAGCCGTCCATCTGGAACCACGTCCGCCGGGCGGTGGACGATCGCGCCCGGCCGGGTCAGTTCATCCTGACCGGATCGGCCGTACCGGCCGACGACGTCACCCGGCACAGCGGCGCCGGTCGTCTGACGCGGCTGCGGATGCGCCCCATGTCGTTGTTCGAGACCGGCCATGCGACCGGCGCCATCCCGGTGCGGGCGCTGCTGGACGGGGCGCCGCCCCGCAACCCGGCTGCCGAACACACGGTACGGCACGTGGCCGAGTGGATCGCGGTCGGGGGCTGGCCGGGGCACCTCGACCGCGGCCTGACCCCGACGGAGGCCCGGCAGGCCAACCGGGACTACCTCGACGAGACTCGCCGGGTCGATGTCCCGCGCGTGGACGGCGCGCACCGAGACCCCGAGAAGATCGGCCGCCTGCTCCGGTCGCTCGCGAGGAACGTGGCGACCCAGGCCAGCGTCGCGACCATGGCGGCCGACGACGGCGGGACGGACACGCCGCTGAAGGCCCACACCGCGCAAGCCTATCTGTCCGCGCTCGCGCGTCTGATGATCGTCGAGGACCAGCCGGCCTGGGCGGCGCATCTCCGGTCGCGGGCGACGCTGCGCAGGACGCCCAAACGGCATTTCGTCGACCCGTCCCTCGCCGTGTCGGCGCTGCGCGCCGCGCCGGATCGACTGCTGCGGGACCTCAACCTGCTGGGACTGCTCTTCGAATCGCTGGTCGTGCGCGATCTGCGCATCTACGCACAGGCGAACGATGCCGAGGTGCTGCATTATTGTGACAACACCGGCCTGGAGGTGGATGCCATTCTGCAGGCAGGGGACGGGCGCTGGGCCGCGTTCGAGATCAAGCTCGGCGCCGGCCGCGTCGATGAGGGGGCGCGCAACCTGTTGAAGTTCGCCGACCGCGTGGACCAAGCCGTCTGCGGCGCGCCTTCGAGCCTCGGGGTGATCGTGGCCACCGGATACGGCTACCGGCGCCCCGACGGCGTGGGAGTCATTCCGATCACCGCGTTGGGACCGTAAGCCCGGGGCGGCTTCACCGACCGTCGCGGGAAACGCGGCCCTTCGGAGCGGGTCGGCGTGTTGCGCGTCGTCGTGAACACGAGAGTGGCGCCTTGGCGCGTAGTGAGCGTCTTCTTCGACCGGAACGCGAGGGAGCAACCATGAAGCTGCATATCGACAAGGAAGCCGACGCCCTCTACCTCCGCCTCGATGACTCCGACATTGTCGACTCGAGAGAGGTTTCGCCGGGCGTGGTGCTCGACTACAACGAATCGAACGAAGTCGTGGGCGTGGAGATGCTCCATCTCTCGAAGCGATCTGCCAAGCTGAATCTCTCGTCCCTGCGATTCGAGACGGCGTGAACACCCGGAGCGAGATCGGCAGATACCCCGAATGCTCCCCTGGACGCCCCGGCGCCGCCTCGTCAAGCCGCCGCGAGGACGTGGCGACGTCAACGGTTCGCCAGAACCGGGTAGCCGTGTCCGGCCAGCAACCGCTCGTCGGCGGTCACGAGCGGCAGATCGAGGGCGGCCGCGGTCGCGGCGAGAAAGCGGTCGGCCGGATCACGATGCGGCGTCGAGATGGCACCGAGGGCGCGTACGACCCGGTGGGTCAATGGGGCCTCCCGCATCGGGGCTGCGCGCAACGCGTCGTCGATCCACGCGTCCAGATTGCTCGACAGCTCGATTCTCCGCCTGTCGACGAGAATCCCCAGCTCCCACAGAGAAATGGGCGAAAGCCACAACTCCGTGTTCGTCGCCTGGAGGGCCCGCGTCACGCGCGGTGTCAGCCGGGGCGGCTCGAGGAGACTCCAGATCCAGATGTGGGTATCGAGGAGCAGCCTCATTCTCCCTCGACTTCCCACGGGACCAACTCGCTGCTCGGGATGGTTATGTCGCCCGTGATGCGGGCGCGATCGGACATCGCACCGAGCCAACCGTCCGGCCGGTCCGGCGGGCCGGGAGGCACCACGTCGGCGATGGGTTCCCCGCGGCGGGTGATGCGGACCGTCTGGCCGGTGGTGCGGACGCGCTGCAGGACGGCGAGGCAGGTCGCCTTGAACTTCGAGATTGCCATCGTCTCCATCAGCTACAAAACTACCATGGTCAACGACTATGGTCAATGCGAACCGCGGAACCAAGCGGCCGGCTGCGGCTGCTCCGGCGAGCCATGAGCGGCCCGGACCGCACGCAGGGGTGCTCGAAGACCCGCTCGCCTTCATCGTGCGATGCGTCCGGGGGACAATGTACGCGTGGAACGCGACTTCAAGACTCGGAGACCGAAACCATGAACTGCCGGGCGTGCGGCGCGCCGCTTCGCAGCATCACCACCGACCTCCCGTTGAAGGTGAGCGACCACACGATCGTCGTCGTCAAGAAGCTCCCCGTCCTGCAATGCGAAGGCTGTATCGAGTACCTCATCGAGGACTCCGTCATCGCCAAGATCGACGAGCTGCTGGGCCGGGTCGATCGGTCGAGGGATCTGGAGGTCGTTCCGTTCGCTGCCTGACCGCCACGTGCGGGCACCGGACGTCGGACCGGAGCAGAGCGGCCACCACAGGCGACCGCGACGACAGGCGCACATGGCCGCCCCGAACCCTGCGATCACGAGCATGACCGAGAAGCGAATCTTCGTGATCGCGGGGCCGAACGGCGCCGGCAAGACGACGTTCGCCACGGAGTTCCTGCCCCACGAGGCCCGCTGTCCCGTTTTCGTCAACGCCGATCTCATTGCCGCCGGGCTCAGTCCATTCCGCCCCGAAGGAGTCGCCCTCGCGGCAGCCAGAGTCATGCTTCGCCGGATCCATGAGCATGCGGCCCGCGGCGAGAGCTTCGCGTTCGAGACGACGCTCAGCGGACGCGCATACGCCGCGTCGCTCCCACGCTGGCAGCGCCGCGGCTACCGCGTCACGCTCTTCTTCTTGCGGCTGCCCAGTCCCGAGACGGCCATCGCCCGCGTCCGGCAGCGGGTGCTGGAAGGCGGGCACGACGTACCGGATGCCGTCATCCGCCGCCGCTTCCACGCCGGCTGGCGCAATTGGGAACGCACCTACAGGAAACCTCGTGGACGAGTGGGCCGTCTACGACAACTCCGCCCGTACGCCCGTGCTTGTGGCTGAGAAAGGCCGGTCATGAATACGCCCGATCGAAGTACTCGTCGAGCGCCGACGCCCCGTAGCGCCGTCCTCGCGGGCGCACAAGCCGCCATGCACCGAGCCGCGCGACGCGCACACCAACGAGCCGCGCAGACCGCTGTTCGAGACCGGGCGACCGATCACGAACACGATGTCCAAGCCACGTGCGTCGACGTCACGATTCGCAACCCTGCCGACCCGGACCGTGCCTGGAAAGGAACGTTCCAGGTCGACCCGGGCACGACCGACTCGCTCGTCCCGCGCCCCCATCTGGAGGCCATCGGCCTCCGGCCGAAGGGCCATCGCGTCTACGAGCTGACGGACGGCCGGGAGCTCACCATGGAAATCACGACCGCGGACATCGAGTTCATGGGCGAGACCGTGGGCGGCACGATCCTCCTCGGCGAGGCTGACGCCGAACCTCTGCTGGGCGCAACCGCTCTGGCGTCCGCGGGGGTCGAAGTCGACCCCGAGAATCACCGCTTGACCAGACGCGCCGCGGTGCGGCTCAAGGGTGCCCAGCCGCCCGTCTAAGCGGACGGTCGAGAACGCGCTGTTCAGCGTCAACTACTTTTGCCGCTTGACGACAACCATTTTTGCCGGTTCCGCTCGTCGTGGATCGAGATCAACAACGGTGATGCCAGTCGGCCGCGTGGGTGCCGCTCTGGGCTGCCAGGCAGGGCCGGTCCGT
>JAJEEA010000400.1 GCA_022821235.1 Vicinamibacteria bacterium | reverse complement strand
GACGACTACGTTCGTCCAGTACAGGCGCCACCGCGACGTACTTGGCTACGATGGTGGCTTCCAACTCCACGTCTCGCCGCATGCGGTCAGTAAAGCACAGAATCCACAAGATGGCAAGTTAATTTAGCGCAGTGTCCTATGAGGCGCACCTCGATCCGGTACTGAGGTTCTCCAACTCCCTCATGTTCATCGATCCGCACTTGGATCCATCACGGCCGCGGTACAGTTCCTTCGGAATGCTCTTGCAGCGGGCGGGGAACAGGGCGCCGGCGCCGCGGGTTGAGATTCACCGCGTCTGCTACGAGGGATCGGGTCCCGCACGAAGGCTGCCGATGAGAGAGGATCCGCCGGATCGTCGTGTTGCGGCGGGCCGCCGTTTCCTTGAGCGCCCGATGACGGTCGTCGGAGAGCGTGATGGTCAATCGTGGCATGGCGGTTCCCGCGCTGGGTGCGAACGCACCAGTACACCGTATCACCGCCCATGGAAGGGGAGGGGGCCGGAGTGGGCCGGCGTGGCGGGCGGAATGGGGCCGCCCCGTGTCCGCGTGACCCCGGAACGGCGTATCATCTTCGGCAGCCATGCCGAGTTCGCCAGCCATGTCGAACCCATCCGACTCCACGGCCGGCAGCCGCCTGTGGGCCGCGTTCGGTCCCGGCATCCTGTGGGCGGCGACCGCCATCGGGGTGTCGCACCTGGTGCAGTCGACCCGCGCCGGGGCGTCGGCCGGCTTCGGGCTGGCCGGGGTCATCCTGATCGCCCTCGTCCTCAAGTACCCGTTCTTCGAGTACGGCCCGCGCTACGCGGCGGCCACCGGGCAGAGCCTCGTCGAGGGGTACGCGCGCACCGGCCGGTGGGCGCTGTGGCTGTACCTGGTAATCACGGTGCTGACGGGCGGCGTCATCCAGGCCACGGTGGTCATGTTCACGGCCTACCTGGTGGGGTTCGCGCTGGGGGTCGACTGGCCGCTGGCCGTGCTCGCGGCCGCGGTCATGGCGCCGGGCTGCGCGCTGCTGTGGTGGGGCCGGTTCCGGGGGCTGGACCTGTCCATCAAGCTCGTCGTGCTGCTGCTGGCGGTTTCCACGCTGCTCGCGGCGGCCGTCAGCCTGCCCCGCGCCGACTTCTCGACGGTGGCGCTGTGGCCGGGGGAGCTCATCGGGGCGGGGGTGCCGTTCCTGTTCCTGCTGGCGCTGGCGGGATGGATGCCGTCGGCCATCGACATCTCGGTGTGGAGCTCGTTGTGGACGCTGGCCAAGAACGAGACGTCGGGGCGGCGCTGCTCGGTGGAGACGGCGCGGCAGGACTTCCTCATCGGCTACGTGGGGACGGCGGTGCTCGCGTTCACCTTCGTCGTCCTCGGCGCCGCGGTGATGTTCGGGTCCGGCGAGGAGTTCGCGGCGCAGGGGACGCTGTTCTCGACGCAGCTCGTGGACCTGTACGCGGCGACCCTCGGCGCGTGGACGCGGCCGGTGGTGCTGGTGGCGGTGGTGACGACCATGCTGTCGACGACGATGACGGTGCTCGACGGCGGCCCCCGCGCCATCGAGCGGTCCATCCTGGTCCTGCGATCGCCCGGCACGCCGGTGCAGCCCTGCGGTCCGCTCTACTGGTGGACGCTTGCGGCGCTGGTCGCCCTGACCCTGATCGTGATGGCGCTGTTCATCGGCAACCTCACCACGATGATCGACTTCGCAACGACCCTGGCGTTCCTGACCGGCCCTGTGCTCGGTTATCTCAACCTGCGCGCCGTGACCTCCCCCGAGATGCCGCGCGAGCACCGGCCCGGTCCGGCGATGCTGGCCCTGTCGTGGATCGGCATCGTCCTGCTGGGCGGGACCGGGATCTTCTACCTGATCACCCTCGTCGGCTGACGGTGAGGTCCCGGCGGCCCGGTCCCGCCGCAGGGGCGGCTGGTCGCCGTCGGCCCGCGGCTGCGCACGCTTCGCCGGCCTTCAGTCGAGCGCGACGGGGTAGATGAGGGGCCGATTGCCGTCGAGTCGGGGAATCGGGACCGGCTGCGGCCCAGGTCGAAGCCGATGTCGGCGGCCGGAGTGTCGGAGACGATCTCGGTCACCCCGCCCGACGGCGCGACGTGATGGACGGCGTTGGCGTCGAAGCTGGAGACCCCCAGCGAGCCGTCTTCGAGCGCGACGACGCCGTCGAGCCGGCCCTGCGGGAGCTCGCGGACTCCCGGCGCCAAAAAAGGCGCGCGCAATGTGAACCGTCGGGTGTATAACAGGCCCGATCCGAAGCATGATCCGGAGCGTCGAGAGGAGGTCGTGATGGGCACTCGGCTCGAGGGCATGGTCCGGCTGACGATGTGGGCACTGGCGGCGGCCGCCGCGGCGGCAATGATCGGTCTCTCGCCTTCGACCGCCGCCGCCCAGACCGCGCAAGCGGAATACGTCGCGCCCCGCCTGCCGGGCACGGACCGTCCCGACATCAGCGGCATCTGGCAGGCGTTCACCACCGCCAACTGGAACCTGCAGGACCATGGCGCCGAGGCGGGGCCGTTCCCCCGGCTGCTCGGGGTGTGGGGGGCGCAGCCGCCGGGGCAGGGCGTGGTCCTCGGCAACGAGATTCCCTACCGGCCCGAGGCCCTCGCCCGCAAGCAGGAGAACCTCGAGCGGCGGCTCGCGGTCGACCACGACAACGTCAACACGGTCGGCGACCCCGAGGCGAAGTGCTACCTGCCGGGGGTGCCGCGGGCCACCTACATGCCGTTCCCGTTCCAGATCA
>JAJEEA010000453.1 GCA_022821235.1 Vicinamibacteria bacterium | reverse complement strand
CAGCCCCCAACCGAGCGCCCGCAGTTGCAGCATCGCATCCACCTCGTCTGACTTCCTCATCTGTGCCCGTGGCCTCCCAGCCCACGGGCCGACATCCTCGCATCCCTTCATCTGCTGACTCCTCCCTCGGACTGGGGGGGTCAGTTTTCACTGTCGCTGGGGGGTCAGTTTTCACTGTCGCCTGACAGTCCGCGCCGGTGAGCTGTCCCGCGATGACCTGGACGAAGCTCTGGAAGCCCTGGCCGCCCGACTCGCCCGACGCCTGCTCCACCCCGGCCCACTGGCCGACGTGCAGCGCTTCGCGAAGCATCTGACCTCGGAATGGAAGGCCCTGTTCACGTTCCTGCGCAAGCCCGCCGTCGACGCCACCAATTGGCGCGCCGAACAGGCCATTCGCCCCGCCGTCGTCACCCGCAAGGTGTGCGGGGGCAATCGCTCCTGGCGCGGCGCGGCCACCCAGCAAACACTGGCGTCGGTCATCCGCACCGCCTGCCAACGCCAGCACAATCCCCACACCGTGATCGTGGGCCTGCTTCGCTCCCGTTCGCCCACCGTCGCACCCGAACTGCGACGCCCAGCGCCGTAGCACAAGCTCTCGCGCACGGTAACCTGTTACTGTGCGTAAAGCTCTCAGGCCGTTCACACAAGAGCCCTGAGACCCATTTGGGCCATACGTGCTCGTTCGTGAGTCTGCGCGTCTGCCCGCAAAAAAAGCAGGACCGTCGCGAGGCTTCGGCCGTTCGGGACACAGGGCGATTTCCCGGAAGTCGGGACCAGTTCGCGACTGCCATAGAAATCATCGCGACTGCCATAGAAATCATGTTACCACGGTGGCCTCAGCGGTTGCCGAGTCGGTGAGTTGTGACGCTGGAGCGCGCGGGTGTTGGCCACCCCCAAGAAGTGATCATTTCTTGACAGTCGTCGACGGACCTCGTTGACGACGACGCGGCGGCGGGTCGTCGTCAGGGGCGGGGTCGGTGCGGCGACGGCGTTTGCGCTGCTGCTGGCTGAGCTCGGCCTCGCGGCGTCGATAGCTGCGGCCCTCGACGACGAGGATCTCCACCGTGGTGGGTCAGGCGGTCGATGAGTACCACGGCGCAGGAGGCGTTGGGGAAGACGGTGTCCCAGTGCTCGCACGCAGGCCCTCGCCAACCGCAAGCTCACCCGGTCTGGCGGAGACTCGTTGACCGACGCACGGCTCGGAGAAGCCCGCGCGTGAACGACCGGCGGCCCGAACATCGGCGGTCGGGCGCCGCCTGGTACAATGACCTGCACGGTCCGGGGGCGGCTTTGATGGTCCCGTGGATTCCCGTTCAGGATGTGGGAATCGACGAGGGAATCGTGGCCGGCTCAACGACAGTAAGTCAAATGGAATGAACGATTTGCTGTGATCTGGATACTCACGTTGCCTTAACGCTGGTACTGGTCCGTATCGGTCCACATCGGTTCAAATGTGCGGGTTCCAAGCCGAATAAGGGACGCGTCGACGCCCTCAAATCGACGATGCAGACCCTACTCACGCTGATCGCCGGTCCGCGTGCGGCCCGCCGTCGGGTCGCCGACGCACCTCCCATGTGGGATGTCTGAACGCTGGTGCGCCAGCCGCGCGGGCCGCACTTGAGCTCAGGGTGTCAGCGGTCGTACCCGTGGTCGTTATCGCGGGTTCGGGCTTGTGACTGCCGCGGAGGGGCCGGCTTTGGCCGTCCGGGGTCGATCTGGTCGAGCCGGTTGATCATGTCGATGCTCGAGCGGCTCGCGGAATCGAGGATCGTGCGTTCGCCCCCCGCGTTGACGGCGGTCCGGATGGCGGCGAGAACCTGGGGCGCGGTGACGGGGCCGTTGTTGTTGAGGTGAGTGGCCACGCCGGACTCGACGAGTGCTCTGCCGGCCTTGCGGGCGGCGTACGTCTCGGGCTGGAGGGGGCCTGCGCCGATGGTCTTGCGGATGGAGAGCGTGTCGCTGTGGAGGTCGATCTCGAGGCGGGTGTAGCGGTGGGCCTGGAATGCGGCAGCGGCCTCGGGCCCGAGCCGGGTGCCGACGGCGCGGCGGGCGCCGCGGATCGAATCGTGGAAGTTGTCGGCGAGCATGGCGGCGGCGTTGCGCCACGCGCTCTCGATGGCAGCGGCCCGTTGCCGGGAGACCATGCCGGCGGCGGCTGCCAGCGCGGCGGGTTCCTCGTCGGCGGCGGTCAGGACGTCGAAGACGTCGCGGACGAGCAGCTGGTCGACGCGTTCGAGCTTGCCGCACAGGATCTGGTGGCTGGAGAGGACCTTCTCGAGCTGGCCATCGACAGTGGCGATGGCGTGGCCGTAGGGCGGGTCGGGTCGGAAGGTGGAGATATCGAGAAAGCCGTGCTCGAAGGCGATCTTCACGCGGCCGCCGGCGACGGCTTCGGGGGTGCCGCCGAGCTGGTTGACGATGTTGCGGTCGTTGTCCTGAAGAAGGTCGACGAGGGTGTTGCGGCCGGGAAGGAGCACGTCGATGTCGGTGCTGATCCGGTGTTTCCAGCGGGCCGCGAGGATCGTACCGCCGCCGAGGTGTGGGGGAATGTTCGAGCGGAACATCTCGGGCGGTATCGCGTGAACGATGCTCCGTTTCGCAGCCCACAGGCCGGCTGCGGGCTGGGGAAGCGTCAGGGTCTCCATGGGCTGTCCGGGCGCGGCGGCGGTGTCGCGAAGGCGTTGATCTGGCGGATCCGCAGTGGCGGCACGGCGCCTTGGCGCCGGGCGGCCCGGGCGAGTTGCCGCCAAGTGAACGCGCCTTCCGTGTGGGCGTTGACGAGCTCCTCGAAGGAGGCCTCGTTGATGAGCACGGTGGCTATGGACCGTTGGCGCCGGGTGGGGTTGTCGGCGCGCAGGGCGTCGTAGAGCTCGACGCTGGTCGGGCGGACGCGCCAGCCGGCGCAGGCGCCGCCGAGCAGTCCCCGGATGGTCTGGGAGTGCGGACCGGTGGCGTCGGGGTCGGCGTCGAAACGAACCGCAGCGAGGTCGTCGGCCGTGGAGTACTGGTCGGGGAAGGCGTCGGTCGGGGCAAGGGTGGGCTGTGTGGCGGCAGCGTGGCGCCGGCGTTCGGTCTCTGCCTTGCTCCAGGCCCAGGTGGCTGTCTTCTGGGGACCGGTGGTGTCCGGGGGGAGGAGGGCGGCTGGGGCCGCTGTGTTCTCCGCTCGTTGTTCGAGGCTTCCCCTGGGCGTGTCGTCAGCAGGGATGGGCGGGTGGGTCGCAAGCGCCTCCCGCCCGCGGCGGCGGCGCAGGTCCAGGGACGGTCGTTTGACAGTGCCGGTGGCCATGGGATCGATCATCAGATCGTACGAGCATTCTTGGCAAGCCGGCTCTCGCGTTGCCGCGGTCAGCGGCCTTCCCCGCAGGCGTTGATTCTCCTGGCGATGCGCGAGCGGCGCGGGCTGATGGACGGATGGGCCGCGTTCGTGACCGGGCCCCGTGCGCGGTCGGTAACCTGGACCAGCGGTCCGCCTGCCGCAGGCGCGCTGCCGGGGCCGAGGGCTTCACCGCGAGCAAGACGTCGAGCAAGGGTCGCGGGCGCCGCTGTGCTGTCCGGCGGGTTGTTCGAGGCTCCCCTGGTCGTGTCGTCAACCAGGGCGGGAGGGTGGGCCGAAAGAGCTTGCCGACGGCGGCCGAGCGGCGCAGGTCCGCGGACGGTCGTTTGACCGTGCCGGTGGCCGTCGGGTCGATCACACGGCGTGGTGCCGGTGGCCGGGCTCGACGACCGCGCGTGCGATATCGTGCGGGAGCGTGTCCCGGATGTCGCTGCAGGTCGCTCGCAGCTTCATCTCGTTATCGGCCTTCCTCCTCGAAGCTGCGGACGTAGCGCGAGACGGTCCAGGCCGCGATACCGAGGGCCTTGCCGGTCTTCTTGAAGCTGAGGCCTTCGCGGCGGAGCTCGACGATGCGCGCGACGATGTCGACCGAGAGCGGCGGGCGCAGATAGCCGCGCCGGCTGGACACCCGGCCCGGACGTCTCAGCGTCGCCCGGTCAGCCGGCAGCGGCGCCCGGCGCGGGTCGTCAACGGCCGGGCCGTACTTGCCGATGTCCTTCCAGTCGAGCTGTGTCCGCTGCGGACCCTCTGGCATGAACTCCTCGAGGTCCTGGTCGAGGGCGCCGTCGCTGCCCTGCCAGACCGCCTCGCCCTTGGCCACCGTGCCGGTGCCGGCTTCCCGCACCGGGTCAGCTCGGGTTCGGGCTTGCCGTAGACGACCGAGACGCCGGTGACGTGCCCGGCGCCGGTCCGCCAGCTGACGTCGGCCAGCGCGGCCTGGACATCGGGTCTGGCGAGCGCCGCGGCGAGGGCCGAGCCCTGCAGCCGCAGCTTCGACGTGACGGTCAACGCCCGCATGGTGCAGCCGGCGTTGTCGATGGAGCGGACGACGATCCTGGCGCCGACGCGCTGAACGGTTCGTTCGGACATGATTCTCCTCTCTCCGGGGAAAGTGCGGCGGACGGGGTCACCCCGCCGGCCGCGCCGAGTGGCCGGGCGGTGTTCCTACGGGGGGTCGAGATGGGTGGTCGGGGTCGATGTGTCGACGGCGACCCACGCGGGCTGGTGGCGCGGCGCGCCCGGGACTGCGTCCGCGCTCGCGTCGTCGTGATCGTCGGGCTCCGGCCTGGCGTAGATGGGCCGGCCCGGCGCGTCCTCGTCGAGCCCGGCCGCGAGCAGCAGCTCCGCCCGGGCCGGGAGCTGCTGGGGGTCCAGCCGCACGTCGTTCATCGTTTCGCCTTCCTTCCTGGGGTC
>JAJEEA010000182.1 GCA_022821235.1 Vicinamibacteria bacterium | reverse complement strand
GCCTGCGCGGGGCGATGGCCGCGCGCGGCGCGCTGACCCTCGGCCCGACGCCGCCGGCGGATCGGCCGAGGCGCGAGATCCGCTTCTCGGGGGTGCGCTTCGCCTATCCCGCCCGCCCGGACCGGCCGGTGCTGGACGGTTTCGACCTGACCGTGCCCGCCGGGTCGTCGCTCGCCATCGTCGGCCAGAACGGCGCCGGCAAGACTACCCTCGCCAAGCTGCTGTGCCGGCTCTACGAGCCGCAGGCCGGCGCCATCGAGGTGGACGGCACGGACCTGCGCGAGCTCGACCTCGAGTCGTGGCGCGCGCGCATCACCGCGGTGTTCCAGGACTTCGCGCGCTTCGAGCTGCCGCTGGCCGACAACGTGGCCCCGGCCGGCGCGCCCGAGGGCGTCGTGCGCGAGGCGCTCTCGGACGCGGGGGCGGCGGACCTCGCCGGCCTCGACACCGTCCTCGCCCGCGGCTACGACGGCGGGACCGAGCTGTCGGGCGGCCAGTGGCAGCGCGTGGCCCTGGCCCGGGCCCTCGCCGCGGTGCGGCAGGGCGCCGGTGTCGTGCTGCTCGACGAGCCCACCGCCCAGCTCGACGTCCGGGGCGAGGCGGAGATATTCGAGCGCATCCTGAAGGCGACGCGCGGGGCGACGACCATCCTCATCTCGCACCGCTTCTCTACCGTCCGCCACGCCGACCGCATCTGCGTCCTCGAGCACGGGCGGGTCGTCGAGCTGGGCACCCACGACGAGCTGATGGCGCGCGGCGGGCGCTACCGGACCATGTTCGACCTGCAGGCGCAGCGCTTCGCGGAAGAGGAGGAGGCCGACCTCGATGTCCTCGACTGAGTCGGCGCGCCCCGCGGACGACATGCCGGCGGCGCTGCCCTCGATACGGCGCGCGCTCCGGCAGCGCTTCGCGGAAGAGGAAGAGGCGGGCCTCGATGTCCTCGACTGAGCCGGCGCGCCCCGCGGACGACATGCCGGCGGCCCTGCCCTCGATGCGGCGCGCGCTCCGACATCGCTTGGCGGAACAGGAAGAGGCGGGTCTCGATGTCCTCGACTGAGCCGGCGCGCCGCGCGGACGACATGCCGGCGGCGCTGCCGTCGATGTGGCGCGCGCTGCGGCGCGGCTTCGACGCCGAGCCGGCGCTGCTGACCGTCGCTTTCGCGCTCGCCCTGCTCGCGGCCCTCCCCGACGCGCTGATGGCGGTGTGGCTGAAGCTGCTCGCCGACGGGCTGCTCGGCGACGACTCGACGCTGGTCGCCGTCGCCGCCGGCGGCCTCGCCGCCTCGGCCACCCTGACGTGGGTGCTGCGCGTGGTCAGCGACCGCACCCAGCGCCGCTTCCGCGACCGGGTCACCATCGCCCTCGAATCGCACGTCGCCGGGCTGCAGGCGGGCGTCGCCACCGTCGAGCACCACGAGCGGCCCGACTACCTGGACCGGATCGCGATGCTCCGCGACCAGGTGTTCGTGCTCGACCACATGTACATGTCGCTGTTCACCACCGCGGGCTGGATCCTGCGGCTGGCGGTGACGGTCGGCCTGCTCGTGTCCATCCACCCCGCGCTGGCCCTCCTCGCCCTGTGCGCGCTGCCGACGGTGGCCACCGCCTCGTGGCGCCCCGCCGTGGAGCGCGCGGTCGACGAGCGGGGTGCGCAGGCCCAGCGCCTCGCGCGGCACCTGTTCGATGTCGCGACGACCGCCGCGCCCGGCAAGGACGTGCGCGTCACCGGCATCGGGCCGCGCCTCGTCCGCGACCGGCGCGCCGCGTGGGAGCGCTGGTACCGCCCCGTCGCCGCCGCGCGCTGGGCCAGCGCGGCCTGGCACACCCTCGGCTGGAGCGTCTTCGCCGCCGGCTACGTCGGCGCCGTCGTCTTCGTCGCGGCCGGGCTGCGCGCCTCGCCCGGCGACGTGCTGCTGCTCCTCGCGGCCGGCTCGCGGCTGGCCGGCTACGTCAGCGCCACCGTCGGCGAGATCGGCTTCCTGCGCGGCATCTGGCTCGACGGATCGCGGCGCATGGCATGGCTGGAGGACTACGCCGCGGCCCAGGCCGAGCGCGCCGACCGGCCGGCACCGGCGTCCATCCAGCGCGGCATCGCGCTGGAGAACGTGTCGTTCGCCTATCCGAGTACCGACCGCCTGGTGCTCGAGAACGTCGACCTCGAGCTGCCGGCCGGGGCCGTCGTGGCCCTCGTCGGCGAGAACGGGGCCGGCAAGACCACGCTGGTCAAGCTGCTCGCCAAGATGTACGAGCCCAGCGCGGGCCGCATCCTCGTCGACGGCGAGGACCTCGCGCGCATGCCTGCCGCCGAGTGGCGCTCACGCCTCGCCGGCGCGTTCCAGGACTTCTTCCGCTTCGAGCTGCAGGCCCAGCGGACCGTCGGCGTCGGCGACGTCCCGCGTCTCGACGAGCGCCCGGCGGTCGAGACCGCGGTGGGGCGGGCCGGGGCCGGGGGCGTGGTCGGCACCCTCGCGGCCGGCCTCGACACCCAGCTCGGCCCGACCTGGCCGAACGGCGTGGAGGTGAGCGTCGGGCAGTGGCAGAAGCTCTCGCTGGCGCGCGGCTTCATGCGCGACGAGCCGCTGCTGCTGGTGCTCGACGAGCCCACCGCGTCGCTCGACGCGGAGACCGAGCACGCGCTGTTCGAGCGTTACGCGAGCGCCTCGCGCGGCGGCGGGAACGGGGACCGGGCCGCCGGCGGCCGCATCACCCTGCTCGTCTCGCACCGCTTCAGCACCGTGCGCATGGCCGATCTCATCGTCGTCCTCGACGGCGCCCGCGTGGTCGAGGTGGGCAGCCACGAGGAGCTGATGGCGAAGGCGGGACACTACGCCGAGCTGTACGACATCCAGGCCGCGGCGTACCGGTAGGAACCTGCACGACTGAAGGGCGCCGCCGCCAAGGGGCCCGACCCCGCGTGCGGGTTGGTTGGGCGGCAAGTCGGAGCCACCGGCGACGGTTCCAGACCAGCCGCACCCCGCTTGGGCGCGGATCGATCGTGCGGCAAGCGACTCGACCGACAGGGCGCCGCGGGCGACGGTTCCGGACCGGCCGCGCCCCGCCTGAGCGCGGATCGATGGCGCGGCAACCGGCTCGACCGAGGGTGTTCGGAACACGCGAACGCGGCCCGCCACGGAGAAAAGGGCGGTGGAAATCAACGAGACGCTGATCCGGCGGATGACCCGGCTCGCCGTCGAGCACGGCGCGGTGAACCTCTCGCAGGGATTCACCGACGAGGCGCCCGTCTACGACCTGGTGTGGAGCGGCATCGCGGCGATGCTCGCCGGCACCGAGGCGCGGCGCCGCGAGATCGAGTCGATGACGTTGGGCGAGCTGCTGGCCGCGCGCGGCGCGACGGGCGGCGAGGCGCTCGATCTGACCTTGAAGGACCTGCTGGCCGCCGCGCGGACCCCGCGCGACCAGTTCAACCAGTACTCGTTCCCGTTCGGGCTGCCCGAGCTGCGGCGCGCCATCGCCGACTACACCGAGCGACTCTACGGGCGCCGCCCCGACCCGGAGGAAGAGATCACGGTCGTGCTGGGGGCGAGCGAAGGCATGGCAGCGGCGTTCTGCGCGCTCTTCGAGCCGGGCGACGGCGTGGTGGTGATGCAGCCGTGTCACGAGCTCTATCCGTCGCAGGCGGCGATCTTCGGGCTCGTGCCGAGGTTCGTGACGCTGCGCGAGGATCGCGAGGCCGGCAAGTGGCGCCTCGACCGCGACGAGGTGCGCGCCGCCGCCGCAGACCCCGCGGTCAAGGCGATGGTCGTGAACACGCCCCAGAACCCGACCGGCAAGGTGCTCGACGCCGACGAGCTGTCGTTCATCGCCGAGCTCTGCCGTACCCACGACCTGCTGGCGATCACCGACGAGATCTACGAGCACATCGTCTTCGACGGCCACCGGCATCTCTTCCTGCCGGGCTTCGCGGGCATGGCCGAGCGCACCGTCGTGGTCAACTCCATCTCGAAGACAGGGCGCGCCACCGGCTGGCGCATCGGCTGGGTGCTGACTCCGCCGCGCTACACGGCCCGCCTGCGCGCGGTGCACGACAACCTCGTGGTGCAGGCGCCGACGCCGCTCCAGAAGGGCGCGGTGGCGCTGCTCGACCAGGAGCGGACGTTCTTCGACGGCATCGCCGACGACTATCGGCGCAAGCGCGACCTGCTCGTCGGCGGGCTGCGCGAGGTCGGCTTCGCCGTGACTCCCCCCGAGGGCGCCTACTATCTCTTCGCCGACTACCGGACCGTCCCGGCCCTCGCGAAGCTGTCGCCGACCGAGGCCGCGATGCATCTGGTCGAAAGCGTCGGCGTGGCGACGGTGCCGGGCGACAACTTCTACGCCACCGGCGAAGACGGAAGCCGCTATCTCCGCTTCGCGTTCTGCCGGTCGACGGAAACCCTCGAGGCCGCCGTCGAGCGCCTGCGCGCCGGCCTCTGCCGGACCGTAGCGAAGGACGACGCGACCATGCCGCGAGGGCGGGCTCCGGGTCGAGCTCGTCGAGGGCCGTAGGGCCGGGAATCCCGACGTCGACTGAGCAATCAACGATCGGAGAGGCAGCGCGTGTACACTGGACCGACCGGCAGGCACGACGCCATGACCACGGCAACGCCAAGACGCGACCCCGAGGCGCGGCCACGGGCGACGTACCAGGACGTTCTGGACGCACCGCCCCACCAAGTGGCCGAGATCGTCGATGGCGCGCTGTACACCAACCCCCGACCGGCAATGCCGCACGCAGTGGCGGCGTCACTGCTCGGCTACTACCTCACGGGTCCCTTCCAGGTCGGGCAAGGCGGCCCGGGCGGCTGGTGGATCATCGACGAGCCCGAACTGCACCTCGGCGACGATGTCCTTGTACCCGACATCGCGGGCTGGCGCCGGTCACGCATGCCGAACCCGCCCGACGGGGCGTACGTCACGCTCGCGCCGGACTGGGTCTGCGAGATCCTCTCGCCATCGACCCGCAGGCTCGACCTCGACGCCAAGCGCCCGCTGTACGCACGAGAGGGTGTACGCCACCTGTGGCTCGTCGACCCCGCCGACCGCACGCTCGAAGCGTTCGAACTCACCGCGGGCGCGTGGACGAGGATCGCGACCGCTGCCGCTGACGAGCCCGTGCGGATCGCCCCGTTCGAAGCCGCCAGCTTCAGCCTCGCCGACCTCTGGCCCTGACTTCACCCCGCGCGGAGGCGCGCCGCGGCGGCGGCGCCGAGCAGGGCGCAGGGCACGTAGGTCACGGTCGACAGGACGCCGAACCAGAGCGGGTGCGGGATGGCCGCGAGGTTGGCGAAGCCGGCGAGGGTGAGCAGGCCGCCGACGACGGCAGCGAGGACGGCGGCCCGGTCGGCGCTCACCCGGCGCACGACGGCGCCGCCGGCGAAGCTGCCCGCCGCGTAGGACAGCTCGACCATCAGCAGCGCCCCCACCGGCATCTGCGCCATCAGGGCCGCGAGCGCGTCGGGGTCGCTGAGGTCGGTGCCGGGCGGCGGCGGATAGAGCCAGCCGTTCACCGCCTGCACCGCCATGATCACGACGACGCTGCCGAACAGCCCCGCCACCACCGCGCCGATTCGACGCCCCATCACTGACCTCCCTGTTACGAGTGCGTCGGCAAATCGACCCCGCCCGGCCCCGCAACCGGTCGTGCGCGGCGCTCCACACGGGTCGTCGCCCCCGTCGCGTGCCGGCGCGACCGCGGCGGCGCCGCCGGTACGTGGCGGTCCTCGCCGAGCACATCCTTCCGGTCGCCCCCCGTCGTGTGGCGGCGCGGCCGTCGACGGCGCCCCATCGGGGTACGTGGCGATCCTCGACGGGCGCATCCACCCGATGGCCCCTGTCGCGTGCCGGCGCGGCCGTCCGCGCGGCGCCGCCGTAGCGCGTGGCGGCCCTCGCCGAGCACGTCCACCCGGTCGCCGTCG
>JAJEEA010000311.1 GCA_022821235.1 Vicinamibacteria bacterium | reverse complement strand
CCCCGGCACAGGCGGCGCCCCGGACCCCGGCGCCGGTGGCGGCGCCTCGGACCCCGCCGCGGCGCTGGATGCCGCGCGCCTGCAGGCGCTGCTGCTCGAGCCGGTGCTGCGGGTCGAGGACATCCGCACCGACCCGCGGGTGCGGTTCGTCGGCGGCGTGCACGGCACCGGCGAGCTCGAGCGGCTCGTCGACTCGGGCGAGGCGGCGGTGGCGTTCTCCCTCGCCGCGGTGACCATGGACGAGCTGCTCGCGGTCTCCGACGCGGGCGGCATCATGCCCCCCAAGTCGACGTGGTTCGAGCCGAAGCTGCGCGACGGCCTGCTGACGCACCTGATCGGGTAGGGCTCGACGGCCCAGGCCGGCAGGCCGGCGTGGTGCGCGACCCCGGGCCGAGGGGGTATCGTCCTGGTCCGCACCTTCAACAGCCTGCGATGACCGTGGCCTTTCTCGTCAGCCGGACATGGGTTTCCGCGACACCGTCGAGACGGGTCATGCACGCGTCGTACCGCCGATGCGTTCCGTCCGCCGGGGGCCTCGCCCGCGCGAGTTCGCTACCCTCGAGACCGCCGTCGAGTGGGCCAGGACCTCCGGCGACCCCGCCAGGCGGTGCGGCCACCGTCAGCCGGTCGGCTAACGCGATGCCGGCCTGGGAACTTGACCCTTACCTTGGGCACGGGCCCCGGGCCCGCGCGATTTGGCGCACACACATGTCATCACCAACCACCCACCGCGTGCACAACTTCGGCGCCGGCCCCGCCGTGCTTCCCGAGCCGGTGCTCGAGGAGGCGCAGCGCGACCTCCTGGCCCTGCCCGGCGTCGGGATGTCGGTGCTCGAGATCAGTCACCGGTCTGCCGAGTTCGAGCGGATCCTCGGGCAGGCCGAGGCCGATCTGCGGGCCCTGACCGGCCTGCCCGACGACTATCACGTGCTGTTCCTGCAGGGCGGGGCGAGCCTGCAGTTCGCCATGGTGCCGATGAACCTGCTGCCGCCGGGCGGCGTCGCGGACTACGCGCTGACCGGGTCGTGGGCGAAGAAGGCGGCGGCCGAGGCGGAGAGGATCGGGCGGGTCAACGTCTGCGCGACGACCGAGGACGAGGGGTTCGCCCGGGTCCCCGCCCCCGGCGAGCTGCGGCGCACCCCGGGCGCCGCCTACCTGCACGTGACCTCGAACAACACCATCGCGGGCACGCAGTGGCCGGCCTTGCCCGCGGCGGAGGGCGCCCCCCTGGTGGTCGACGCGTCGTCCGACCTGCTGAGCCGGCCGGTGCCGCTCGAGGGCCTCGGCCTGCTCTACGGCGGGGCCCAGAAGAACCTGGGACCGGCCGGGGTGACCGTCGTCCTCGTTCGGAAGGACCTCGCCGAGCAGGGGCCGGACACCCTCCCCTCGACGTTGCGGTACGCAGTGGCGGCCCGGCACGGCTCGCGCTACAACACGCCGCCGGTCTTCGCCATCTACTTGGCGGGGCTCGTCCTGCGGTGGCTGCGCGACGAGGGCGGGCTGACCGCCGTCGACGCCCGCAACCGGCGCAAGGCGGGTCTGTTGTACGATGCCGTCGATCGGAGCGGCTTCTACCGCGGCGCCGCCGAGCCCGCGAGCCGGTCGCTCATGAACGTGACGTTCCGCCTGCGGGACGAGGCGCTCGAGCCGCGGTTTCTCGAGCAGGCGGCCGCGGCGGGCCTCGCGGGGCTCAAGGGCCACCGCTCGGTCGGCGGCATCCGGGCGTCCATCTACAACGCTTTCCCGGAGGCCGGGGTGACCGCGCTCGTCGACTTCATGGCCGAGTTCGAGCGGGTCCACGGCTGACCCGCGGGACGGGGAGCGCCGGCGGGAACGCGGGCGACGCAGTCGGTCGACCGGCGACCGAGGACGGTTCGGGCCTGTGCGCCGCAGGACGGCGTGGAACCCTGGGGGGTTGGGCGCCAAGCGGAGCCGCAAGGCAACGATTGACGGGCCGGGTCGGCGAGAGGGCCGGGAACCGGAACCCGTGGCGGATTCCGTCGGCCGGCGGACGGCCACGCGACGAAGCGCGGGCGAGGAAGCGGTGAGACAGGTAGAAGGATCGGTCGTCTGTCCCAATTGCGGCCGGCTGGTCGGCGTCAACGAGCAGCAGTGCCCGTTCTGCGGAGCATGGCGCCCCGGGCTCTTCGGCTGGGCCACCGTCCTGCGCCGCACGCTGGGCGGCCGCCTCGACCTGTTCTCGGCCATCGTCACCACGTGCGTCACCCTCTACGCGGTGGCGTGCCTGCTGCAGCCCGAGGCGCTGTTCGAGTCGCGGGGGCTGCTGTCGATTCTGTCGCCGGGCGGGAGGGCGTTGTACCAGCTCGGCATGACCAGCGGCGCCGTCACGCTGGGGCTCGGCTGGTGGTGGACGCTGCTGACCGCCATCTACCTCCACGGCAGCCTGCTCCACATCGTGTTCAACATGATGTGGATCCGGAACCTCGGCCCGGCGGTGACCGAGGTCTACGGTCCCGGACGCGCCTTCCTGCTGTTCAACCTCGCCGGCGCCGGCGGCTTTCTCGTCTCCAACGTCATGAGCGGGGCGCCGACCATCGGGGCCTCCGGCAGCATCTTCGGGCTGCTGGGCGCGCTCATCGTCTACGGGCGCCGCCGGGGAAGCTCGGTCGTCACCCAGCAGTTGTGGCAGTGGGCCATCATCCTCGGCGTGTTCGGGTTCCTCATGCCCGGCATCAACAACTGGGCGCACGGCGGCGGGTTCGCGGCCGGCTGGATCGGCGCGAGCCTGATGAGCCTCGACGACGACCGGCAGGACAGCAGTTGGGTGCTCCTGACGTCGCTGGCCCTGATCGTCGTCACCGTCGTCGGCTTCGGCCTCTCGCTGGTGCGGGTGACGGCCGAGCTGCTCGGCTGATGCCCGCGGCTCCGGCGTCGTGGTGCGGCTCTCGCCGACCCGTGCAGGCGTGCCGATGCATCGCAGGTCCCGGTTCGGTGTCGCGAGGCTGGCGGCGCGTGCCTCGGAACCGGCGCAACCGCCGACGCGCGTTGCCCGGGCCCGGAGCCGCCGGCGGCGGCTTTCGCACCAGCTTCGGCGGTGGCGCCGTCGCCCCGTCGCGGCCTCGTCGCCGCCCTGAATCCGTCGGGGCCGTGTGAATCCCAAAGGAAAGACGCGATGCTGAACGAACGCCAGGAACGCCTGTGCGCGGAGAGCCGGTGGGACTTCTCGGACCTGTCGGCCCTCTTCCTCAACTGCACCCTGAAACGGAGCCCCGAGCTGTCGCACACCGAGGGGCTGATCCGCATCTCGCGCGCCATCCTCGAGAAGAACGGCGTGAGCGTCGAGGTGCTGCGGCCCGTCGACTACGAGATCGCGTCGGGCGTCTACCCCGACATGCGCGAGCACGGCCGGGACCGCGACGACTGGCCGGAGATCCTCGAGAAGGTGCTCGCCGCCGACATCCTCGTCATCGGTACCAGCATCTGGCTCGGCGAGAAGACGTCGGTGGCGACGCGGGTCGTCGAGCGGCTCTACTCGGCCTCGCACCACCTGAACGCGGCGGGGCAGTACGCCTACTACGGCCGGGTCGGGGGCTGCCTCGTCACCGGCAACGAGGACGGGGCCAAGCACTGCGCCATGAACGTCCTCTACTCGCTGCAGCACCTCGGCTACGTCATTCCGCCGCAGGCCGACGCGGCGTGGCTCGGCGAGGCGGGTCCGGGGCCGTCCTACCTCGACGAGGGATCCGGGGGGCCGGAGAACGACTTCACCAACCGCAACACCACCTTCATGACCTGGAACCTGCTGCACCTGGCCCGCCTGATCAAGGACGCCGGGGGCATTCCCGCCCACGGCAACCAGCGATCCGAGTGGGACGCGGGATGCCGCTTCGACCACCCGAACCCGCTGTACCGATGAGGCCGGACCGCGGTCGGGGCCTCTGGCCGCGGCCGTCGCGATCGGTTGGGATCGGTGGGTCGTCCGAACCGGCTGCCGCTTCGAGCACCCGAGCCCGGGTGCGGGTGAGGCGGGCCCGCGGTCGGGTCTCCGGCCCGAGGCCGTCGCCTCGGCTGGGATCTAGTCGGTCGTCGGAACCCGATCGGGATTGAGGAAGGCCGCACGACATCCGAACTTCATGCCGTGCGGCCCGTGTCGGAAAGCCCGGTGACGCGGCCGGCGTCACCGGGGGACCGATCGTCCGGCAGGCGAATTCCCCACCGCGGAGAGCGGCGTTTCACTGATCGTTCGTGGTCCGCGCGCCCTTCTGGCCGATGGTGTTGCGCAGCACGCCCACGTGCTCGAGCTCGATCTCGACCACGTCGCCCGGCTGCATCGCCGACGTGGTGCCCGGGGTGCCGGTGAAGATCATGTCGCCGGGCTCGAGGGTCACGTAGCGGCTGATGTAGCTCACGAGGAACTCGGGGCCGAAGATGAGGTCCGCGGTCCGCTGCGACTGCATCACCTCGCCGTTCACGCGGGTCTGCAGCAGCAGGTCGTTGTAGTCGACGCCGCGCGCCATCACCGGGCCGACGGGGCCGAACGTGTCCGCCCCCTTCGCCCGGAACCACTGCAGGTCGTTGCCCTGCCACACCCGCTCGCTGATGTCGTTGCCCGGCGCCACCGCGAAGATGTGGTCGGGCGCCTCGGCCTCGGTCACGTTGCGGGCCCGCTTGCCGATGATCAGCACCATCTCGCCCTCGAAGTGCAGGTCGGTGGCGCCCTCGTAGTAGGTGACGGTCGCCTCGTGGGGCACGAGCGACGTCGCGTGCTTGTCGAACAGCCCCGGCTCGGCCGCCACGTTCTGGTCGCCGAGATGGCTCCGGTAGTTGAACCCGGCCGCCACCACCTTGCGGGGCTCCGCCGGCACGAGCAACCGCACCGCGCCGAGCGCCACCACCGCGCCGGTCTTCTCGGCCGACGTGTAGATGTCGCCGCGAAGCTGGTGGATGAAGTCGCCGTCGAGGATGCCGTACGAGACCTGCCCGTCGAAGTCGTACCGCACGTACTTCGTCACGTCCTGGGCCACCGCCAGCCCGCCGGTGGACACGATCAGCGCCGCCGCCGTCGCCGCGAGGATCAACCGCTTCATCGAACTACCTCCTTCATCTCTGTGAGATGCGCGTTGCCATGCAATATCTGCGAGACGCGTAGCCTACCACGCTGGCGCCGCCGGGTTGGGCTGGTTGGGGCCGACGCCACGATGCGCGCTCTGCCGGCCGGACTTCCGCAGCCGGTCGGGGACGCTGGCCCCCGGGGCGTGGGTTGGGCATTACGCTGGCGCCGGCGTGCTCGCGGCGCCGGCTCCACGACGCGCCCTCCGGTAGCCGGGGCCCGCAGCCGGTCGACGACTTCAGACCTCGCCGCGGGTTGGACATCGGCCCGCGACCGGGTACGCTCTTGATCGTGCGGGGCGGACAGGGCCGGGACGGAGCCGCGTTCGGCAGCGGTGAGGGCGGCCGCCCGGAGGGTCCGGCGTGTCTCGGGACCGATGAACGTCCGGCTGCACGACGAGGACCCTCGACACGTTTCCGACCCCCGGCGGACTCGCGATGATCATCCCCCTTGAGCCCAGGCTCGAAGGCCTGGCCGAACGGCGTTTCTTCAGCTTCGCGCGTCAGATGCTCGACCGGCAGGCGCACGACCCCGGACGTATCGGCAACCTCGTGAAGGACGAGACGACGCGCGTTTCCGGGCTGGACGACCTCAAGGGCCAGCACGACGAATACACCGCATGCGTCCGTGTGCTCGGCGACCTCGCCCAGTTGCGCTGGGCGCTGGTCGAGAACCGGTACGGTCTGGAACTGCACTCGCCGCGGCCCCAGGACAAGCGGGTTTCCGGTCCCGTCCAGGTACGTCGGCGGAAAGAGGCCATCCGCGCCGAGCTCCGCCCGCGGGTCCTGCAGCAGTTCGCAGACCCGAACGTGCGCAAGTTCATCCACAGGATGGAGCGCCCCTCTGCGTCCTCCCGACGGAAGCCGATCTGCACCCTGATCGCCGACGGCGCCGAGTTGCAGGGCCGGCTGTCACCCGCGCGCCGGCACTCCGCCGGTCATCCGGCGCGGATCGCGGCGCTGCAGCATGCCGTCCGGCCCTACCTCCAACTCGTCGACGCCGGTGTTCGGGACGACTACACGAACATCCCGCTGCGCGACATCTGGCGGTACTTCCGTTACACGTGGTCGATACCGCAGACGCCGATACCGGGGCGCAGCCTCCTCTACCTGGTTCGAGACACCGCCCACCAAGCGCATGCCGTCATCGGCATCGCCGCGCTGAGCAACTGCGCGGTCCAACTGGCGCCGCGTGACCGGGCCATCGGCTGGAGCGCCGCCGGACTCGAAGCCGCCCTGGAGACGCTTTTCGCGCCGCCGAGGGAGCGACGTGCGCGGGAAGCAGGCGATCCCGCCTTGCGGCTCCACGGCATCTACCGATGGCTGAAGCCGCACTTCCGCTCCGGCGTCGAGGCCTCGTCGGCGGTCAGGCGGCAGGCCCTGGAGCAAGTCATCGACTGGCTGCTGGAGGGCGTCTCTACCGCCATCGGCGAGATCGAGCGCCGGGGGCTCGCGACGGACGAGGAGGTCGCTGCCCCGACGCGGCAGGTCGTCGAGCGCCTGCGCCGCCGCAGCCGGGAATTCGCCTCCCGCCGACAGGAGGCTCTGGCGGGTCACAAGGACGACGGTGACGATGATCGTGTCCCCTCGAAGACTCGCTCGACGGACGTCCCCGTCGACGATGACGTTCTGGATCTCGAGGCCAAGCACTCGTCCAACGCCGCCATCCAGGACTCGCGGCGGATGCTCGTCCGGAAGAAGCGCGCCTTCGAGCTGACGCGTCTTCTCGACGCCCGCCGGGTTCTCGCCGAGAGCCGCGACGCGCTGACCGACCCCGGGACCGCTCTGCGCGTCATCCGGCAGCAGGATGAGGTGCGGACCGCCGTCAACGCCGCCATGAGCGCGATCAAGGGCCGCCGCATCGGTACGAACCTGCTCGACATCACGACCTGCGGCGCGGTCGCGCCCTACAACCGGATGCTGGGCGGCAAGCTCGTCGCTCTGCTGTTGCTGAGCCCTCAGGTGGCCGCCGACAATCAGCGGCGCTACGGCCGCGAGCCCACCATCATCCGTTCGCAGCTCAGGAACGCGCGCATCTTCCCCGACAACACCCTGGTCTGGCTCGGCACCACCAGTCTCTTCGCGCACGGCAGCAGCCAGTACGAGCGCCTTCGTCTTCCCGCAGGCATCATTGCTCCCGACCAGCCCGAGATCCGCTACTCGTACCTGGGCGACACCACCGGCTACGGCACCGTGCAGTTCGCGGACGACACGGTTCGGGCCCTCGACGGCGTGCTCCGCCGCCGGCGCGGCTATCGGGACGTCAACGGGATCTTCGGGGAGGGCGCGAGCCCGCGCCTCCGCAAGCTGCGGTCGGGACTCGACGCCATCGGGTTCCGCGCGGACCTCACCATGCTGCATCACCAGGAGAGGCGCATCTACGGCGTGCCGCTCTTCGCCGGGGCCGGCGCCTATCTGTGCGGCCTCGAACCAGATCGTCCCGACTACGTCGCGAGGCCCGAAGCCCACGGGGACGCCACCGAGCGCATCGCCGAGTTCTGGCGGCGGCGGTGGCTCTCCAGCCGGCTCGAGCATGGCGACAGTTGGACGGCTCTTGGAAAAACCCGCCCGCGGCTGTTGAGCGCCACCGTTTCTCTGCCCGCACCGCCTGCGCCGGACGCCGGCGGCGGCAGCGGCCGAGCGGCCGACGGCGGCGGACCGGAGGACGAGAGTCGGCTGGCGTTCTGGCGCAGGCTGGCCCGCGCCGGCTCCAACGCCGTCTCGGAAGGGCTGTCGGACGCGGAGTTCGAGGCCCTGCACCTTGAGACTCCGCTTGAGGACTACCTTCTCGACCGCGCCCGAAGCGGTCTCTCGATCGTATTGACGGGCAACGCGGGCGACGGCAAGACCCACCTCGCCAGGGCCCTGCAACGCCGGCTCGAAGGCGATGCCGACGGTTTCGAGTTCGCTTTCGACGCCACGGCAATCATGAACAGCGAGGAGGGCGTCGCGCCCGTCGTCGAGCGCTGGCGGCAGACGAAGAACGCGGGCAAGCGCATGGTTCTCGCCATCAACCAGTACCCGCTGTACATGCTCCGCCGGCAGCTTCCCGACGCTCTGCCGGAGGTCTCGGAGAGCATCGAGCGGCAATGGAAGGCGCGGTTGACGGCGGGCGACGCCAGCAACACCGCGGCGGGCGACTCGCTGCTGCTGGTCGACCTCTCGCTCCGAAACCCGCTGTCGCGGGATTTCGCCCGTCGTGCCCTCCAGAGGATGCTGTCGGATCCCGCCGTACGGCGGCACGCCGAGCGGGGCGCCGAGCGGAACTTCTCGCTCAACTTCGAGCGCCTTGCCAGCCCCCGAGTTCAAGACAGGCTCTTCGATCTGTTCGACAGGGTGATTTCGTCCGGGCGGCGGACTACGATACGCGAGCTCTGGATCCTTACCGCCCGCTTGCTCTTCGGCACCTCGGAGGCCGCGGAAGATGAAGTGCCCGACGCTCCGCCGGCTTGGTATTCCGAACGGCTCTTCGCGCCTGACGCACGCTTCCCCTTGATCGAGGCGCTGCGCGGCGTTGCCGATCCAGCCGGGGTATCGCATCCCCATGTCGATCGGCGCCTCGAAGATCCCGACGGCACGCGGGCAAGCCAATGGCTTGCCGGTAGCAATCCTCCGGCGCCGCTGCCGTCGCCGGCCGCGGCGCTCGGTTTACGCAGCGAGGACCGCGAGAGGTACCGGACGCGCTTCCTCGCCCTGAAAAGGCGCTTCTACTTCGAGCATGCGGATGGCGGCGACAAGGTCTTCGGGCTCGACCACGGGTCGCACGCCCGCTTCCACGAGCTGCTGCGGACTCCCGAGGACGACGCGGAGCACCTGAGGGTGCTCATCGAGGCGATCAACCGCTGCTACTTTCCTGACCACTTCGGCGGCATCGCGGAGAAGCTGTGCCTGTGGATCGGCCACCGCCTGGACGAGCAGCCGACCAAGAGCTTCGTGGCGGGTGAGTGCATTCCGGGCGAACGCCTGCACATCCAACGACCGGAACCGCCCGGTGCTCTCAAGGATGCCTTCGCGTACGTTCCGAATCATCTGATCCTCAGCGAGAAGGGGCGGCAGGGGGACGCCCATCGAGACGTGTCGCTTCGCATCGATGCGCCCCTGTTCCGCGCCCTGTCGGCCGTCCTCGGCGGTCTGCCCCGTCACCTCATCGACCCCGGCGAGCTCAATCGGCTCGATACCTTCGTCGACCGTCTCCGGCATGGGCGGCCGTCGCGGTTGCGCGATTTCCTCGTCTACAACGCGGAGCACGTCACGTCGAGCGCGGTGAAGATGTCCACTGGCTTCGACCGCTATCTGGGCGCCCGCCGACTCTGATTTCCGGCAGCGACGATGGACAAGAAGCAGGCGCACTTCGAAGCGTTGGGTTACGAACCGCTGCGCATGAAGCCCGCTCACTTCGCCTCGGGCTTCTTCATGGCGTTGAGTGGCGGGGTCCACGCGAACGAGCTCCTGAACAAGGTCGCCGTGACCAAGGCGAACAAGGGGCTCCTTGAAGAGTACGCTCCCGAGGAGGTTGTGGCGAGACTCCGCAAGGACAAGCTGATCGCGGAGACGATGACGCAGGCGGACGTCGAGCTCCTCCGCATACAGGTAAACGGAGTCGTCAACAACGACGACGCCATGTATCCGGCGTTCAGCCCTTATCGGCCGAAGGGCAACGACTACACCTTCATTTCACCGCGAGTGCTGACCAGGGCGAACCGGACCGACGGCTACGCCGGTCACTTCGTGGCGACCGTGCTCGCCGCGACCAGCGCCGGGAGAGGGGTCCTCGAGTTCGCGCGCGCCGTCTCCGCCGAATCGCCGGGTACGCTGGAGCACTTCGTGAACCCGTTGCTTCCACATGGTGAAGACGAGCCCGCCGGGCTCTCGGAGAGCTATGGGAGCAAGTACGGCGAGCTGACTCCGGCGCGCATCGAGCGTACCGCCGGGGAGATGCAGACCCAGACCGGCGCGCTGGCCCGCCTGTGCGGAAACCTGGGCGATCATGGCCGCTACAGGCAGATCCGGCACCTGGTGTTGGGACTCCTGGCCTGGCTGATGAGCCATCTCCTCGGGACCTCCGCCGTCCGCGCGGCCGCTCCGATACTGCTCTTCGACTTCCTCGGCGAGAAGGAGGGATCGGTCCGGTCGCAGAGCCAGACCTGCTACGCCCGCCTTCGGGAGACGGTGAGAAGCGCCTACCGGGAGCTCGCCGCCGCCGGCCGGTTCAGCGCCGATCCCGTTGCGGAGAGGGTGTTCGCGCGGCGGGACCGCGAGGAGGACGACGACTTCCGGTTCCTCGAGCAGCACTTCGGCGACCTCGCGCTGCGTATGGGCTACGCTCAGCCGCGCGCTTCCCGTGTGCCCCAGAAGCACTTCGAGCTGCAGGCCGACACGCTGCGCACGCTCATGCTGAGCGTTCTCGACAGCGATGCGGCGGTGGCCGTCACTCTCGAGGATGTGTGCGCCCGGCTGAAAGACACGTGGAGCGTCGTGGTCGGCGGCGCCGCTACGGACCCCGAGACGCTGAGAAGGCAGGGTTACTTCGGATTCGACGAGGCGGATCTTCAGCGCAATGCCGTCGCGTTCGCAGACCGTCTGAAAAGCCTCAATCTCGCCGTCGAACCTTCCGACGGGCTCGTTCTCTGCGCCAGAGACGTCGGGGATGTGTCATGAGCGGCGGAGACTACATTGCCCGGGCGGCGGCGCTGCAGGTCGTACGGGCCGCGCGGGAGGGCGACCACTTCTTCTGCGAGCAGCTTCCGGCGATGGACGTCGAGCGCTTCCTGGCGGCGCTCGACGAAGATGCCGCCGATGTCGCGGCCGTTTCGCTCGCTCTCGTGGGCTACGGGCCGTCCGAGACCGACCTGCGCGATCGACTCGATGCTCGGGGGCTCGCCGTCGGCCACGTCACGACCGACCTTCACGTCGCGGCCCGTTGGCGGAACGAGCCGGATACGCACTCGAACATCATTGCACTCGCGACCGGCCGCCATCCCGGGGTCAGCACCCTTGCGCATTTTCCCCAAGGCGACCCCCGCGTGCTTGCGCGGGATCTGCTGCGGTGGGCTCGGACGCCGCAGGCGCAGCTCGTGGCAACGCCGCCGCAGGCGGCCCTCCTGCAGGCCCTAGCGGAGGACGCCGACCTGTCGCCGCTGGTGTCGTTGACCGGCGTCGCGGACTTCCTCGCCACGTGGCGGGAATTGCGGGCTGGCGACGAGCTCGGCGCCCCCCGGCGGGCGCTGCCGCGGCTCGGCATTCTCCCCGACCGCAACCTCCTGAGCGCGTCGAACGACATCGCAGACCGCCTCCTGAAGAACTTCAGCTTGGCACGGGAGATCGCCAGGATGCCGGGGAGCCGACTCGACGGAATTCGCCGGAGGGTCCATCGAGGGAGCTCGGACGAGCGAAGCCGGGGGGAGCGGGTGCTCGAACGCGCCGAGACGATTCGCCGCGTCGGCGACTTCGACGCGTACAGCGATCTCGACTACGAGGAGGCGGCCGGGGTCTTCAGGCCCGCTTCGCGACCGACGCCGACCTCGGAGCAGCCCGACGAGCCGCCGCAGCCGGGGGTGCGCGACGGTCGCGCGGTGACGAAAGACGGCGGGGAGTTGCTCATCGACGGCAAGAACGACGCGCTGGAAGGCGTCGTCGACCGCATCCGGGACGCTCTGACCGAGGCCGTCGACGGAGATCAGGACTCGGCGAGCGGCCACTACGAGCGCGACGGCGGCGAGCAGCAGTTCGAGTTCGACGTTGAGCGCGAGGTCCTGACCTGGGTCCGGTTCTTCTGCTCGACGGACGCCTGGGGCGGTTTCTTCGAGGCGCGCACGGCGTCCTTCGAGGACGCTCTCCGCGACTACCGCCAGTACGAGCCGACGTGTTACGTACCTCTGCAGCGGTCGATTCCGCATGACGGCCAGTCGTACGACGTCCGGTCGCTCATCGCAGCCATGCAGGGGGAGCTGACCAGCAGCGGCGTGACGACGGAGGAGCTTTGTGGCCTCTGGGACGGCATCGTCGCCGCACGAGGAGATGTGCTCGGTCATCTCGACATCCTGATCCACCAGCCCATGCTGGCGCTCGCCGGTCAGGCCCAGCTCCGCACCAGCGTCTCGGAACTCCTCCAGGCCTGGGAACGGCTCTACGCAGCGCTAGCGGAGCACCATGCGGCGATGCACGAGGTCGACCACGCCTGGACGCAGGTGCTCTTCGAGGCCGTCGCGTCGCTCGACATCGTGCAGATCAAAACGACGGCGGGCACCGGAAGGACCTCGTGGAAGGCCGTTCTGCTGCCCACGCATCCTCTGCACCTGTGGCGCTACGAGCGGATCGCGGAACTCGCCCGGGGCCTGGAGCTGGAAGGCATGGATCGCGACGCCGTGCTCGAACAGCTCCAGAAGCCCGAGCACTACCTCAGCGTCGTGTATCTCACGAGCCTTCCCGCCGTGTCAAGCGACATTCAAAACTGACCCCCTGGCGACACCCAAAACTGACCCCCGAAGAAACGACGTATGTAACTCCACAACGACGGATTCCGTGGTCGACCGCCGACTGTGCCCCGGCCCCCCCGAGGACGGCGGGCTC